>JAGAYI010000008.1 GCA_017940545.1 Prevotella sp. | reverse complement strand
TGCCATCTTATTCTGCATTTAGAACGTGCAGAACATGCACAAAAAACTAAGGGCAAGTACCTGTTTCCCAGATACTTGCCCTGTATGTAGCTAATTTTCAGCACTTTCCGTTTATTCTTCTACAGCGGCCTGCGCGGCGGCGAGGCGGGCGATGGGCACGCGGAAAGGAGAGCAAGATGCGTAGTTCATGCCAATCTTGGCGCAGAACTTCACTGAGCTGGGCTCACCACCATGCTCACCACAAATACCGCAACGCAACTCGGGACGTACCTCACGACCAGCCTTCACAGCATACTTGATGAGTTTACCAACACCCTTCTGGTCGAGCACCTGGAACGGGTCAACCTTCAGAATCTTCTTGTCCAGATATACAGGCAGGAACGATGCAATATCGTCGCGGCTGTAACCGAAGGTCATCTGTGTGAGGTCGTTCGTTCCGAACGAGAAGTACTGAGCCTCAGTAGCAATACGGTCGGCAGTCAGAGCAGCACGTGGAATCTCTATCATCGTACCAATCTCGAACTCTACCTCGATGCCATATTCTGCGAAGGTCTCTTTGGCAGCGGCCTGAATGACTTCCTTCTGCTGCTTCAATTCGTAGAGCGTACCAATCAGAGGCACCATGATTTCTGGCATCGGGGTCTTGCCTTCCTTCTTCAACTCACAGGCAGCACCGAGGATGGCCTTGGTCTGCATGGCTGTGATTTCGGGGAATGTGATGCCCAGACGGCAACCACGGTGACCCAGCATCGGGTTGTTCTCAGCCAGCGAATCAACACGACGCTTGATGTCCTCAACACTGACACCCATCTCCTTGGCCATCGTCTCCTGACCTGCCAAATCGTGTGGTACAAACTCGTGGAGGGGAGGATCGAGCAGACGGATATTGACAGGCAGCCCGTCCATCGCCTCAAGGATTCCCTTGAAGTCAGCCTTCTGGTAAGGCAGCAGCTTAGCCAGTGCTTTCTCGCGACCTGCAGCATCGCTGGCCAGAATCATTTCGCGCATGGCGATAATCTTCTTGTCCTCGAAGAACATGTGCTCTGTACGAGTCAGACCGATACCCTTAGCACCGAAGTCACGAGCCAGCTGAGCGTCACGCGGTGTGTCGGCATTGGTACGAACCTGAAGCTTGGTGTACTTGTCGCAGAGGTCCATCAGTTCCTTGAAGTCGCCGCTGAGTTCGGCAGCCTTAGTGGTCACTTCTCCTGCATATACCTGACCGGTAGAGCCGTTTAGCGAGATGTAGTCACCCTCTTTATAGACAATTCCGTCAATCTCGACAGTCTTGTCCTTATAGCTAACATTCAGCGAGCCAACACCCGACACACAGCACTTACCCATACCACGAGCAACCACGGCGGCGTGAGAGGTCATTCCACCACGAGCAGTAAGGATACCCTCGGCAGCCGACATACCGGCCAAATCCTCAGGCGATGTCTCGATACGCACGAGTACCACCTTATGCCCGTCCTTATGCCACTCCTGGGCGTCGTCGGCATGGAAGACAATCTGTCCGCAGGCAGCACCTGGGCTGGCGGGCAGACCTTGTGCGATAACCTTGGCTGTAGATAAGGCTTTCTTGTCGAAGATGGGGTGCAACAATTCGTCAAGCTTCTGGGGCTCGCAGCGCATGATGGCGGTCTTCTCGTCAATCTTACCCTCGTGGAGCAGGTCGATAGCAATCTTCACCATGGCAGCACCGGTGCGCTTACCGTTACGGGTCTGCAGGAACCACAGCTTGCCCTCCTGGACGGTGAACTCCATATCCTGCATGTCGCGGTAGTGCTCCTCGAGCTTTTCCTGAATACCGTTCAGCTGAGCGTAAATCTCTGGCATAGCTTCTTCCATAGAGGGGTACTTAGCCACACGCTCTTCTTCAGAGATACCGGCACGCTCGGCCCAGCGCTGTGAGCCAATCTTGGTAATTTGCTGAGGCGTGCGGATACCTGCAACGACATCCTCGCCCTGAGCGTTCACCAGATACTCACCGTTAAAGAGGTTTTCACCGTTGGCAGCGTCACGGCTGAAGCATACGCCAGTTGCTGAGGTATCGCCCATGTTACCGAATACCATAGCCATAACAGAAACAGCGGTACCCCACTCGTCGGGTATGCCTTCCATCTTACGATAAAGGATGGCACGCTCGTTCATCCAGCTGCGGAACACGGCGCAGATAGCGCCCCAGAGCTGCTCGATGGGATCGTTGGGGAAGTCCTTGCCTGTGCGCTCTTTGATGGCAGCCTTGAACAGCTGAACCAGCTTTTTCAGTTCGTCAACTGAGAGGTCCTTATCCAGCTTGACGCCGCGCTCTGCCTTTACCTTCTCAATAATTTCCTCAAACGGGTCAATATCAGTCTTGTTGACAGGTTTCATCTCGAGCACCACGTCACCATACATTTGTACGAATCGGCGATAGCTGTCATACACAAAGTGCGGGTTGTTGGTCTTCTTCACCATGCCTTCGGCTACCTCGTCGTTCAGGCCGAGGTTAAGAATGGTGTCCATCATACCTGGCATAGAAGCACGTGCGCCCGAACGTACAGAAACAAGCAGTGGGTTCTCCTTGTCACCGAATTTTGAGTTCATCAGATTCTCAATGTGCTTTACAGCAGCCATCACGTCATCGTTCAGCAGTTCCATAATCTTCTGCTGGCCAACCTGATAATACTCGTTACAGCAATCTGTGGTGATAGTAAAACCTGGGGGAACAGGCACACCAATCAGATTCATTTCAGCAAGGTTTGCACCTTTGCCACCCAGTTCCTCACGCATTTTTGCATTACCTTCGGCTTTACCATTGCCGAAAAGGTAAACTCTTTTTTGACTCATAAAAGTTAGTTTTTATTTACGATTAACATGAATATATTTGTTTATTCTCTTTTTACGTAGGTGCAAAGATACAAAAAGTTTCCAACACGTGCAAGTATTTAGGATTTTTTTTCTTACCTTTGCAGCATGACAAGAAAGAAGAAGCCCCTACCCCTGTTACACGATATTGAAATTACAGGATATGCTGCTGAGGGTAAAGCCCTCGCGCGCGTGAATGATATAGTAGTATTTGTACCTTATGCCGTACCAGGCGATGTTTGTGACCTGCAAGTAAGGCGCAAGAAACATTCATTCATGGAAGCAGAGATTGTCAGCATCAGCAAGCCCAGTACCCTGCGCATAGAGCCCTTTTGCCAACATTTCGGTGTGTGTGGCGGCTGCAAATGGCAGCATACGCCTTATGAGGAACAGCTGCGCATGAAGCAACAGCAAGTGAAGGATCAGCTGACGCGTATCGGAAAGATTGACCTACCAGAGTTTCGCCCCATATTAGGAAGTGTGAAAACTTGCGAATACCGTAACAAGTTAGACTTTGGAGCATCCAATCGCCGTTATCTGACAAATGAAGAGATTGCTTCCGGTCAGGAATTCGGCCGTAATGCCATTGGTTTTCACATTACGGGAGCATTCGACAAGATTCTGCCTATTGACAAGTGCTGGCTGATGGACGACCTTCACAACCAGATTCGCAATGAGATACGTGACTATGCCTTGCAAACCGGAATGACCTTCTTCGACTTACGCCAACAGACAGGACTGCTGCGTGATGTCATCATACGCAATTCGAATACTGGTGAATGGATGGTTATCATACAATTCCACTATGAAGAGGAGGGCGACGAAGAACGAGCCCGCAATTTGCTGAAGCACATTGCCGATAAATTCCCGCAAATCAGTTCGTTAATGTACTTAGACAACCAAAAGTGTAATGACACTATTGGCGATCAGGACATTCTGACTTTCAAGGGTAACGACCACATCTTTGAACAAATGGAGAACCTTCGCTTTAAAGTAGGTCCAAAATCATTCTACCAGACAAACACCGAGCAGGCTTATCACCTGTACAGCGTAGTAAGAGAGTTTGCTGCACTAACAGGCAACGAGCTTGTTTACGACCTTTATACCGGTACAGGTACCATTGCCAATTTCGTGGCCAACAAAGCCCGTAAGGTCATTGGAATAGAATACGTACCAGAAGCCATTGAAGACGCAAAAATCAACAGTCAAATCAACGGCATTGAAAACACGCTCTTCTATGCCGGCGACATGAAGGATATCTTAAACGACGAGTTCATCTCTACACACGGGCAGCCTGACACCATCATTACCGACCCGCCCAGGGCCGGCATGCACCCCGACGTAGTACAAACTATTCTCCGTACGGCTCCAGGGCGCATTGTCTATGTTTCGTGCAATCCTGCCACACAGGCACGTGACCTCCAACTACTAAGCGAATCGTATCGAGTAACAGAGGTGCAACCTGTTGATATGTTCCCTCATACGCCACATGTAGAAAACGTCGTATTACTTACAAAAAAATAATCTATGATGAAAAAAATCATGACACTCGCCCTCATCATTACGGGCCTTGTGCTACCCGTCAATGCACAAGAAAAGGAGAAGAAAGGCTTTGAGTTTCCACAATGGGTAAAGAACATTAAGTTCAGCGGATACGGCATGTTACAGTACCAAGGACAGGACTCAGAGGGCAACCACACCAACTCATTCAACTTACGACTTGCCCGTTTCATTCTTGATGGTAAAATAGGTAACTTTGACTGGCGTGCCCAAATTCAAGGCACCAACGTGAAGGGGCCTGGCGAGCCAACCGTACAGCTCGTTGACCTATATGCCGAGTGGAGGAAGTTTCCAGAATTCAAGATAAAGGCCGGTCAGTTCAAGCGAGCATTCACCTTCGAGAACCCCACCAACCCCATCACTCAAGGATGGTATTCGTATGCATTGGCCATCAACAACCTCTCGGGTTTCGGTGACCGTACTGGCGAGAAGTCCAGCGGAGGACGCGACATTGGCATTCAAATACAGGGCGACCTTTTTCCCAACGCTGAAGGACGCCGCCTACTTCACTATCAGTTAGGTGTTTATAATGGTGAGGGCATCAACCAGAAAGACAAGGACAACAAGAAAGACATCATTGGAGGTTTATGGGTAATGCCAGCCAAGGGTGTTCGCATAGGCGCCTTCGGATGGACGGGTACGCGTGGCGAGATGGAGATGACCATGCTCGATGGCTCAACCAAAACAATTAAAAGCGCCCGTAAGAACCGCTATGCCCTCTCTGCCGAATATGACTTGAACGAATACACTTTCCGCGCCGAGTATATTCACAACCAGGGTTGGGGTTCAAAAGAGCTCTTTGGCGACAAGGCTGATGGCTGGTATGTCTTCGGTATTGTTCCCGTCATTAAGTCGAAACTTCACGCCAAGGCTCGTTATCAGACCTATCGTGACAATAAGGAGTGGAACCGCGCCAAGACGATGTACGAAGTTGGTCTCAACTACTACTTCACCAAGAACCTGCAGATTAATGCCGAGTATGCGCGTGTCAACGACCGTTCATTAGCTAAGCACAATTACAACTTAGTTGACGTGGAACTTGACTTCCGTTTCTAAACCTTGCGACGAATCTGGTTTAGTGAGAAAACGATACTGATAATCAACAACACGGAGCCGCTGACCCAATAAGTCAGCGGTTCTTTGATGAATGTGGTTGCAAATGCCAAAACACCGAGTCCGACCTGCACTACGGAAAAAAGAATTACCGGACGTGATATCTTATAAGAATACTGCCAACGGGCAAAGAGATGTATCATGATGAGATCAAACACATGAGCCGCGACCAAAGCCACTGCCATGCCATACAATCCCCAGTGCTCATAACAACCCCATGAGACTAAGACAAAGAACACAAAATAGGACGTTTCAAGAATTAAATACGCTTTGGAGCGTCCACGTGCCAAAGTCAGATAAGCGACCGGCAATGTCAACACTTTCATATACATGGCCATTGCTGAGAGTTGCGTCATTGCCACTATCGGCAGAAATTCATTACTGAACAGCAGCGGAATCAGCAGCGGCAATCCGATGATAAAAGCAACCAACATGGGAGCCACCATCAGCAACGACATTTCCAACTGGCGATTCACCACCTCGTTGGAAGCCTGGACATCCTGATTGACAGCCGAAAGACGTGGAAAGAAATCACTGTCAATGGCAGAGAACACCATACCGGCATACGTAACGGTCATCATATAGGCTGCGTTGTAGAATCCTACATCTTCCAAACTGCCATGAACATTTAGGATAAAGCGGATGAGCATCTCAGAAGCACTACCCACTACGCCAGCCATGATGAATGCCAAACCCAGCTTCACCATGGGTATTCCTTCTCCCAATACGCTCCACATGCCTTTCACCCGCAAAGGGTAATAATGGTAAGAATAGCTGATGGTCAGCAACATGGTAGCCAGCGCCATCAAGGTCATCACAGGCACAATGGCAGACTCGCCATAGAAATAGTACAACGGCAGCGAAATCAATAGCGAGGCGACCATCGTCCACGTCTGAAGAATGGCCAATGAACTCAGCCGTTGAGTGGCCTTCAAAATAGCGGTCTCGCCACCAGTCACAGCAATCATGGACACAGCAGGAGCCAAAAGGAAATAGTGTAGCGTGTGATTACCCCAGCTGAATGACAGCAGGTCAAGCAAAGGAGCCGACATGAAGCACAGGGTCATACCCAACAGGGCTGCCACGACACACCAGGCTCGTACCACCTTGATATAATGTGCCAATTGCTTTTCGTCACCATTATCATATAATTCTGACACATGACGTACAGCACTCGTGGCAATGCCAAGATTCGTGGTTTGGGAAATGAACGACATCGCCGTATTCAGCAGCGAAACCAGTCCCATACCCGCAGGACCGAGGAACAGCGCAACAAACTTATTGCGCACAAGACTTACCAATACATTCAAGCCCTGCACGCTGCCAAACACGCCTGTATATTTCAGGATATGCCTATAGCTGTTATTATCGCTCATTTCATACGATAAAACGTAAAAAACGACAAATTATTTTGTCAATCCCAATTTTTGCCGTATCTTTGCAGAATATGAAACTCAGTATCGTCATACCCGTCTATCGTGTGGAGAACACCCTCGACCGCTGTGTCGAAAGTGTACTCAATCAAAAGTATGACAATCTTGAAATCATTTTGGTGAATGATGGTTCACCTGACCGCTGTCCACAGATGTGTGATGAATGGGCACGTAAAGACAAGCGTATCAGCGTCATCCACAAGGAGAACGGAGGACTCAGCGATGCACGTAATGCCGGTATCGAGCAGGCGACAGGAGACTATATCACTTTTGTCGATTCCGACGACTATCTGGAGCCCGACACCTACCCTGCCCTCATGCAGATACTGGCAGCACATCCAGAATACGACCTGTTAGAATTTCCCTGCACAACAACCCAACTATGCAGTCACGTCTATACGGACATGAACGACTACTGGCTGGAGGGAGAAGCATACCGGCATACGTATGCCTGGAACAAAATATACCGTCGGCAGATATTTGACCATTTACGCTTTCCTGTCGGCAAAGTGTTCGAGGATGTCTATACGCTGCCCAAGATACTGGCTCTGTGCAAGACTGTGGCAACAACCGATAAAGGCATGTACCACTATGAGCCAGGCGGCATCAGTAAAGATCCCAGCCACCACATCGTCAGTCAATTACTTGATGCCCAAATCATCATGCTCGAAAAATTCAAGCCAGAAGACAATCCTGCTATCAGGAACTACTACCTCCAGATTATCAATACACAAATGGAAACATACGGGAAGGGTGGCGACGTTACGCTTAAACCGTTCTGGGGAAAATTATGGTTTTCAAATGCTTACACATGGAAGTGTAACATGAAGATTTTATTATACAACATATTAGGAATTAAAAGACTATGCCAAATATACAAAGTTCTCAACCAACTCATTCTACACCGCTGGTAAGTTTTGTCCTGACTTATTACAACCAGCCTGTCAAGATGCTAAGGGAGTGTCTGGACAGCATCCTCGTACTCTCACTTCGTCCCTACGAACGAGAGATTATTATCGTTGACGACGGGTCGGACACTTGCCCCATGAACGAACTGATGAAATACGGAGACGACATCATCTACATACGTCAAAAAAACAAAGGACTGAGCGAGGCACGCAACATGGGCATACGGATAGCAACCGGCGCTTACATCCAGTTCATTGATGCTGACGACCTTCTTAACCAAGCTTCCTATGAACACTGCTTAGACATTGTACGTTACCGGGCACCCGAGATGGTTCTCTTTGACTTTTCCCACAGACCTACTCATGGATCAACTTTTGAAGACTCTCAAATCATGACCGGCACAGAATATTTAAAAAAACATAACATACATGGAACTGCGTGTGGGTATATTTTCAGCCGCTCAATCATTGGCAATCTTCGTTTCACACCAACCATCTACCACGAGGATGAAGAATTTACCCCGAAGCTGCTCCTGCAAGCCAACCGTATCTGCCATACCAATGCCCAAGCCTACGTTTACCGCCGACACAAGGGGACCATTACGAGCAAGAAAGACAAGCGCAGCAAAGTGAAACGTCTCACAGACAGTCTTTATGTCATACAAACTCTTCACAAGCATTCTTCCACCTTGCCACACCATGAGCAACAAGCCCTGCAACGACGCATCGACCAACTGACAATGGATTATATCTATAACGTTATCATACAAACCCATTCACGCCACTATCTTGACCGCAAATTGAACATTCTCCGCCGCGAAGGCCTATACCCCCTACCCGACAGAAACTATACTACGAAATACAAATGGTTCCGCCGACTAACCAACTCAGAATGGGGGCTGAACATACTACTCCGCATGTTACCACTCTTAAAGAAAGAACGATGAGAATACTGCTATTAGGCGAATACAGTAATCTGCACGCCACGCTGGCCGAAGGTTTCCGTACACTCGGCCACGAAGCCGTAGTCATCTCCAACGGTGACTTCTGGAAGAACTATCCACGTGATATTGACCTATCAAGGACATACACCAAATGGGGAGGCATCAAATACATCCTCCATCTGTTGACGCTCCTACCCAAAATGCGGAATTACGATGTGGTGCAGCTCATCAGCCCCATGTTTCTGGAACTGAAGGACGAAAGAATAGAACCCATATACAAATACCTGAGAAGAAACAACAAACGCATCTTCCTGGGTGCCACATCAACCGATTGGTACTATGTGAATGCCTGTCTGAATGAAAAGCCGTTCGAATATAGCGATTTCACTATCGGTGATCATATCCGTCAGAACAAAGAAGCCATCGAAGCACGTAACGTATGGATTGGCACACACCGCGAACGCATGCACAAGAGGATGGCCAGGACATGCGACGGAATCACAGCCGTTCTCTATGAATACTGGCGTTGCCTGCAATCTGAACAGGCCGAGAAAACGCGCTATATCCCATTACCCATCAAACCAGCGGATGACATAAACGACACCACATCCATCCACGTTCCCGTTAAGATATTCATCGGCATCAGCAAGAACCGTAGCGAATACAAGGGCACGGAAATCATGCTTCAGGCTGCCCAGGACATCAAGAGCAGATATCCCGAGAAGGTGAGTCTGCAGATAGCCGAAGGAGTACCATTTGAACAGTACCAGCAGATGATGAACGGCAGCGACGTGATTCTTGACCAGCTTTACAGCTATACACCCTCCATGAACTCCCTACTGGCAATGTCGAAAGGCATCGTCGTCGTAGGAGGCGGAGAACCCGAATGTTACGATATCCTGAACGAAAAGGAACTACATCCCATTATCAACGTACAACCTAACTACGAAAGCGTCTATCACGAACTGGAACAACTCGTCTTACACCCGGAACGCATACCTGTACTTAAACAGCAAAGCATAGAGTTTGTCCAAAAGCATCACGACTACCTGAAAGTGGCACAAAAATATTTAGATTTCTATAACACAAAAGGCTGACTCCCTCAGGAATCAGCCTTCCGTTTTTTCAGAAAATACGATAAAACCCTTATGCCTCTGCAGGTGCTTCCTCAGCGGGAGCCTCAGTGGCAGCAGCCTCAGCAGCCTTTGCAGCCTCTTCCTCTGCCTTAGCAGCAGCGGCAGCAGCCTTTTTCTCAGCTACCTTCTTTGCAATTTCCTCGTTAATCTTCTTCTCCTGATCGAGCTCCTTAGCTACAGCATCCTTCTTAGCCTTAGCCTCAGCGTCACGAACTTTGTCCAGGCCCTTCTGCTTGTCAGCCTTCCAGGCATCGAACTTCTTCTGAGCGGTTGCCTCGTCAAACGCGCCCTTCTTGACGCCACCCTTCAGGTGCTTCATCAAATAGACGCCCTCACCGCTGAGGATGTTGCGAACGGTGTCCGTAGGCTGTGCGCCTACCTCTACCCAATAGAGTGCACGCTCGAAATTCAAATCTACTGTGGCAGGGTTGGTGTTAGGGTTGTAAGTACCAATCTTCTCAGTAAATCTACCATCTCGTGGTGCTCTTGCATCGGCGATGACGATACGATAGAAAGCGTATCCCTTACGACCGCCGCGCTGCAATCTGATTTTTGTTGCCATTTGTTTTTGTAATGTTTAATTATTAATATAAAATTTGAATCTCATGCTTCCAACTCGTGAAAGCGGGCGCAAAGATACAACAAATAATTGGAAAACAAAAAATAATAAGTAAAAAACATTGTGTTTTTCACATTTTTTGCGTACTTTTGTCCTCATGAATCAGAGAATACAGGAGTTGTCTATACTCATTCCGACATACAACAGCCAGTGTGTTGACTTAGTAAAGCGGTTGCTACAACTATGTCAGAACACGGAGCTGACTTTTGAGATCATCGTAGCTGACGACGGTTCTGAAGACACGTCAGCCAATGAGTCCATTAACCTCTTACCCCACTGTACATATATTGTCAAAGACAAAAATGAGGGTAGTGCTGCCACACGCAACTTTCTTGCTCGTCAGAGCCATCATGAGTGGCTGCTTTTCCTTGATAGTGACATATCAATTATGCAGGAAGATTTCATCAAGCGCTATCTCTCATGCAATTACCATTCCGACCTAATCAACGGTGGCATCAACGTTGATGGCTGTCACCCAGACAACATTAGATGGAGATACGAGAAAGATGCGGAACTTTGCCACAATGCCATTTCCCGACAAAAGCAAGGCTACAAAGAGTTTCGTACGACTAATTTCATGATACGCCGGGATGTCATGCTTCGGATTCCCTTTGATGAACGCTTTACTGCCAGTGGATATGAAGATGTCTTCTACGGAAAACAACTGGAACAGGCAAATGTTTCCATCCTTCATATAGACAACCCTGTTACGATGACTTCATTCGAAGACAATGAAACGTTCATGAAAAAGACTGAAAGGAACTTAAGGACTCTTTACAGATTCAGAAATGAGCTACAAGACTACTCCGGAATCATTACATGGAGTTCCCGTCTAATCCCATCGTGTTTTTGGCGTTTCATCTTCCGTCACATGCAAAAGAGGCTTCGTCAGCATCTGTGTAGCCAAGAACCAAATCTATTTATATTCAACCTCTACCGCCTTGGCTACTTCCTCAGCATCAAGGAATAAGAATGCATTTCTTGCATACATAATAAAAGAGGCGTTCCGCTGGGGAACGCCTTTTTCGTTATTGTTCTTTTTCTTAATAGTCGTACTCACTGGCCACCTCCTGAGGAATTGCCTGGAAGGTCAGCTTCTCGTAACCGTCGAAGTCGTCGAACACAATCTGGAAGTCGGCATACTCATAAAGGTTGCCTCCCGTGTTGTGCGAATCCTTCAGCGAGTTACTCTTTGAGAGTGCATTCAGAATCTGGTTATATACAATCTTCTCTTCCGACTTGTCAGCAATATTAATTGACTGGGAAATCACTCTGTCACCTTCTACCTTAAACGTATAGTCGCCTGCAGCATAGAGACCGAACTCTTCGTTCTCCATAATGGTCTCCAACTCACCAACCTTCTCCACCAGTTCAGCCTTTGTCAGGTTAATATAGTTGATGGGAAGCTGGTTTGCATCCAACTTGATGTATGTGGTGTCAATTTCTTCTGTTACCAGACACTGCGCGTTGACATTCATTGCGCCGAGGAGTGCGAAGACTCCCAAAACAAATACTTTCTTCATCTTCTTTTCTCTTTTTCAAGTTAATTCTTAAACAATCTTTCTCGATATATTTTCGATTTGTTCTTTTTTCAAGTGCAAAGGTAGCAATTTATTAAATACGACGTATCAGTTTTTAGTAAAAAATTTATAAAAATACCATTTTTATGGTACATTTTGACCTAAGTCAAACTAAAATACTGTCATTTTGCCTGTCATTTGCCGCCATTTCATGCTCATTTGACTATCAGCACCCTCAACCAGTCACGCAGAATGCCCTTATATTGGTTTTGCGAATCGGCAATCAGCAGAAGCGTCCGGCTCCCGTCAGCCAGTTCAGCACCCCAGCACATGCCCTCATAGTTGGCAAAGTTCTGTCGTATCAGGTTCAGTTTCGTCCTGAATTCCGTCAGCAGGTGTTTCTGCAGAGGCTCACCTTTTGCTGCTGCCAGGGGGTTTACCTCATACAGTTTGCAGTGAACCCACGAGCCAATCGTCTTTTTGGCAACATACGCCTCCCTTTCCAACACTAACAGGCGACCACTGTCAGCAGCACACAGGGCACTCACTCCCATTGCATAAAGCCGTCCCTGGTGCCTGGCCTGCGGCTCATCCATGTCATAGATGTATTGGTTGTGTGGCTGAAGGTCGTCACCGAAACTTTGCAGGCGCAGGCGGTTCTTCACTCTGTTAATGCCCGAAGCGGGGTTGCCGTCAGCTTTCAGCATGCTCTCCGTGAGGGTCCAGAACAGATGTTGGCCGGCATCGTAAGCCAAGGCTTCGAAACCATAATTCTCGTTAGCGGTCCTGAATATGTCGGGAATGTCCAGCCTTCGTCCCGTGTGTTGCCCGTCGAGTGTATATTCCAGTATTTCGTTGTCGGCCTCACCGCTTATATATAAGGTACGCGCGTGAGGGACATAAGCTATGCCTTCCATGTCACGGTTAGGCTTTCCGCTCGAACGGAAGCCTTCGTTCTCAACACTGAGTATTTTTCCGGTCAGCGTGTCTTGCTCTATCTGGAACACAAAGAAACCGTCTTCGCCTGACTTGTCGCTCACTACGGCATAACGGCCATCACCCAGACCGGTAATGCCACTATAGTTGCCAGCGGGTACTGTTTTCGGGAATTTCTGCTGCTTCAGCTTGTGAATGACGTGCATGGTAGGGTTTTGTGAGAAGGATAGTAGCGGACACATGGCCGCCACTATCCAGCTGAGGAGTTTCTTCATTGGCGGTAAGGGCTGATGACAAACGTAAAGTCCCTATCGCCGTATTTCACGAGATATTCGTCTCTTGGCCATGCTCCCCACGAGTTGACGCAGCCCAGTCCCATCTGGTGCTGCTGTATGTGTACCTGCGTCAACGGACGTTCCACAAGGTCACCGCTGTGCCGGCCAATCTTCTTGTCTTTCGTGGGACCGTCATCCAGGTCGCTTGTCAGGTATGGCAGTGCCGAACACTCCATCGGAGCATTGGAGTAAAACTCCAGGCCTTTCGTTCCGTCAGTTACGCGGAACCAGCGCACGTCGGCATGGTTGCCGCTCTCCTGCGGTCGTACGTATGGGAAATATTCCTTGCTGACCTCACTGTTGTAAACACCCAGGAACTGACTGTCCTTACGGTCGCAGAAGCTTTCTGCCGGTCCGCGGCCATAGTACGTAAGGTGGTTGTACTGCTTAGGCATCTGCAGCTGCATGCCGTAGCGGAACATGGGCGGCACGTCGGCACCCGCGGTTGCCTTCATCAGTTCGCGAACGACAACCTTTCCGTCAGCAGTCAGCGTGTACGTCATCGTGAGCTGTGCCTTCACTTCGGGCAGGTTAAAGGAGGCAACGACCGAGTTGTTTTTCAGGGTACAACTGGCGAGCTTCATCTGCGGCGCTTTCCATACGCCGAAGCGCTGCTGCAGCCATGCGCCATAGTCGTTGTCTGTAGGTGCACGCCAGAACTCGGGGGTCATGCTCTCCCGATCTGTCAGCATTGGCTCGCCGTCAACGTCTAAATAGTCCATCCATCCTGTCTGCTTGCCCACGGTCATCGTTGTGCCGCCTGCCGTCAGTTTGAAGTACGAGGTGGTTTCTTCTATTTCCACCGTTGCTGCTTCAGGCGTTATCGCCGGGAACTGGTATGGCTGCACCACAAACTGCTGGCGGGCCACCACCTGTCCCTTTTCCATCAACGGTTGGGCGTCTTTCAGTCGGAACTCCATGTCTATCAGTATTTCTTCGTCGGCGTGGTGTGCCAGCACCCGGGCGAGTGTCTGTTTCAGTTTTTCGTCTGTAATTTCCTTTCGGCCCTGGGGTGCAATGCCGTCAACGGGAATCACGCCACCGTGTTTCCTCACTTTCCATACCAGCTCCACGTTGTCGGTCGTCTCGAAGAAGTTTTCGTTATACACTTCGAAACGGCCTTCCGTCAGCTCTTTGTCGGTCACCCAGATGTTCTGGTAGTAGTACTGCACCTCGTAGGCATGGGGGTTCAGCCTACGGTCGGGGGCAATGATGCCGTTGCAGTTGAAGTTGTAGTCGCTGGCAGGGTAACGGCCATAGTCGCCACCAAAGGTGAAAATCTCCTTTCCCGTCAGATTGCTCTTGTCGCGCAGGCCCTGGTCAACAAAGTCCCAGATGTAGCCTCCCTGATACTTAGGGTATTTGCGCACCAGTTCCCAATACTCCTTGAAGCCGCCCATGGAGTTGCCCATGGCGTGGGCATACTCGCATTGTATCAAAGGACGCGGGTTGTCGCCCTGAGCATACTTCACGCAGTCATCGTAATAGTAGTACATCGGACAGAAGATGTCGGTCTTTCCGTCCTGTTCTGCCCGTTCATACTGCACGGGGCGTGTCTCGTCGTAAGCCTTGATCCAGTCATACACTTTCTCGAAGTTCACACCGTAACCGGCCTCGTTACCCATGCTCCACACAATGATGCTCGGGTGGTTCTTCAGCGTCACCACGTTGGCCTCGTTACGCTCCAGGTGCATCTTCCCGAAGTCTGCACGCTTGGCCAGCGTGCCTTCGCCGTAACCCATGCCGTGGCTCTCCAAGTTGGCCTCGGCCGTCAGGTAAATGCCATACTCGTCGCACAGCTCATACCAGCGCGGGTCGTCGGGGTAATGGCTTGTACGGACGGCGTTGATGTTCAGCTGTTTCATGATTCTGATGTCCTGAATCATACGTTCCAAACTCATCACGTAGCCCCCGTCAGGGTCCAGTTCGTGGCGGTCGGCACCCTTGATGAGTATCGGCTGTCCGTTCAGCAACAGCTGTCCGCCCTTGATTTCCACGTGGCGGAAGCCGACACGCAGCGGCACTACCTCCACGACATGGCTGTTTCCGTCTTCCATCCGGAGCGTCAGGGTGTAGAGGTTCGGAGTCTCCGCGCTCCAGGCTTCGACGTCGAGGTTCACGAAGTTCCATGCCACCAGCCCGTGCGAGAGGTCCTGGTTCCATGCTGAATGATGTTTCCCTCCCTGTCGGCCAGTTCCAGGAACATCGTGTAGCCCTTCTTCGCTGTCGTGACACCCGTGACGGTCAGCATGCCGCTGTTGTTCTCACAGTCATAGTCAGCCACGACGTTAATATCGCTGATGTGCTGCTTCGGTCTTGCATACAGATACACCTGACGGGCAATACCCGTCAGTCGCCAGAAGTCCTGGTCCTCCAGGTAACTGCCGTCACACCAGCGCATCACCTGCATGGCAATGAGGTTCTTGCCGGCTTTCAGGTATTTCGTGATGTCAAACTCTGCCGCTACCTTCGAGTCTTCCGAATAGCCAACATATTTGCCGTTCACCCATAGCGTCAGGTTGCTGGTGGCCGACCCTACGTGGAACAGCACTTGCTGTCCCTTCCAGCTCGCCGGCAGTTCAAACGTGCGACGGTAAGAACCCGTGTAGTTGTTCGTCTCGCCAATATAGGGCGGATTGGTTTCGAACGTTGTGCACCACGCATAGCCAATGTTCTTGTAGATGGGGTCGCCATAGCCGTTCAGCTCAAACAGACCCGGTACGGGAAAATCAACCCACTTCGAGTCATCGAAGTCTGTCCTGAAAAAGTTGGCTGGCCGCTGGTCGTGGTCTTTCACAAAGCAGAACTTCCACATACCTTCCATCGACAGGTAGCGCTCCGACTGCGTCATGTCGCCCTTCCTGGCCATGTCTTCACTCTCGTAGGCAAAGAAATTGGCTCTTCTTGCCTCACGGTTCTGCTGGTTCACATACGGATTTTTCCACACCGGTTCGTCAGCCGCGCTTGCTGTTACGGCGCTGCAGGCCACCATCAGCAGTAATAATAGTTTAAGGTTTTTCTGTTTCATTGCTCTATATAATTAAAGTTACAGAATAACTAAAGTTATTGCACATGTTTGCTTTCGACCATTCGAAAAGTATGCTGCAAAATTACAAAGAATTGTTGAAAAAAAACGTTAAAGCGGCAAGAATGTTCTTATTATTAAATAATTATTTGTAATTTTGCGCCCGATTTCGGGATAACATGCCTGACGTCACAAGGTATATTAAAATAACTATTTTACAAAAAGAACATGAAAAAGCATTTGTTATTTATGGCCATGATTGCTGCATTCAGCATGACGATGGTAAGCTGCAGTAAAAGCGAAGATTCTGATTCCGAGGAGAACAGATTGAAATTTGCTAATGCCCTGACACAAAACTCCACTTCAGCTGCCTGGGAAGGCTACGACCAGGCACAGCGCAAAGAGCTGGGAAACTGGACTGACGAAGATCAGGACTATGTTGTCCGCAGGTTCGACCGTGCATCAACCACATCCACCTCAGGCACCGGTTTGCTGCTGGTTTTCGAGAACAATTACAAAGAGTCCATCAAGGAGTCAAGCGAGTTTACGTGGAGCTTCGATAATGACCAGCTGAAAATATCGTACCGCAAATCGGGATGGAAACCTGTCTATGCCGAATACAGAACGCAGGAGCTGGTCATCAACGGAAACAGCTTCTCCGGCTACTGGTTTGAAAAGACTGACTTCAAGTACAAGTTCAGCTACACCAAGTCCAGTTACAACAAATGGCCTAACTAATACGTCAATGACTTCACGTTCTTGATTGATTTTCAAGAACATATCACAACCTCATTTGGCAATCAAGAAAGCTTTGCAAGAAGTTTCTTCGCCAAGTGAGGTTTTCTTTTCAGTTGTTTCAGCTTGCATCTTCAACACGATGTCCTTGAACCTTGACTGGCGTTTTTCCTACTATTATTTGATTTCGCATCTACTTTTGCCCGAGATGGTATAATCTTTTGTTGAAGATAATGTGTACTTTCATGCACCGTGGTATCACAAAATGCCGACGAAGTTGGTACTGCGGCAAACAAAAGTTGATACCACGGTGGGCAAAAGTTGATAGCTTTCTCCCGGTTTCCACGGCACTCTCTAATTCTTTTGACAGTAATGTGTACTGATTTTGGCATATTTCCCGAATTGACATATTTTTTTACAAATTTCCTAACGAAATTGCAGTTGTTTGAAATTTTTTCACTATCTTTGTAGCGATTTGGGGAGAAATCCCGAGTCAGAGATGCATTAGCTTTTATTTCGCACTAAACCGAAGAAGCCTAGGAAACTTAATTTGGAATGGTCGAAAGACGAAGCAAGGGGAAAGCCTGAGGAAGGGCATACCTGACTATCTGTATATGCTATGCACACGCTTATGGCGTGGAGCATTCTTATTAGATAGTAGGGGTTCCAATTTTCCTAGGCTCGCCTCTAAGGTTTAGTGCATAAGGATGACCACGCCATTCTTTCTGCCCTTACTTCTGCTACTCTTTTTATTATTAACCAAAAATACACAATTATGAAGAATGATGGATTTTTTAGAAAACGAGGAACCTTTGCAATCCTCTTTATGGTGTTGTTCGCTACGGCTAAGTCGCAGGTAATGTGGAACTTGAAAGGTGGTTGGATGTCCCGTGAAGCGTACTTCTATGATACCCATAGTAGCGACAACAGGGAGAAGGAAAATTTCCAGGAATGGATGGCGGGCTTGGGAATAGAAATTCCGCTTAATGACAAGTTGAATCTGGAAACAGGACTGCGTTATAAGAGGCACCATTCATTTGTAGAGAATGAATACACGATAAAAACAGTTGGCAGTTCTTATACACAAACAGAGAACAGACAATTCGAAGCCAAGAGCCTTATAGAATTGCCATTACGCCTGACATATAAGCAACCACTTGGTAAAGACTTTTCACTTCATGTCGGAGTTGGCCCATACATGTCTTTTATACCTGACGGCAGTTGGAGATTTTATCGAAATGAAAACAACACGAATAATGGCTGGAGTGATTCGAAATGGGGTGACCAGCTACAAGTTGGTTTAGAACCCTCTGTTGCCATCAACTGGAAATGCTTAAGTCTTGGTGCAACTTACAATATACCTTGTTTCTATAAAGGATATAAAGACGAAAACAAACCCGTAGTAATGGCCACGCTTGGCATTCGTTTCAAGTCAAGTGCATGGAGATATGTCGGGGCAACGCTTCTGACAATTGTAACGGTTGGCGGTGCTGCAGCCAGCGCATGGTCAAGTGCAGTAGAGGCAAATCAGAATTATAGCTCAGGTTATTATGGCTCTTCGTCTTATAGCAGTGGTAGCAATTCATCTTCTGGCGGCAATTACGAAACGATGTATCGAAAATGGGAGAAACAAGCCCAGAATGTATATAATTCTCTTGCAGGACATAGCGGTGGAACTGTAACATATCAAAAAAATATGGAACTCCTTCGTAACGCACAAAAAGAGATGGCGAAATGGCGGAATAAAGCAAGGAAAGCCGGAATCATGATACCTCAATCTGAATGGGAAACTAAAAAGGTTCCTATCTATTGATATGAAATTCTTTGTGAAGGTAGTGGCAACTTCAAGCAGTCCAATGGAACTGGTAAAAGGAAATCCATTTGGAAGGATTTTTAGCAATAGAGCCTCTCAATTTTAAATATGCTATTCAAAAAGAAGATTCCAATATGGAACAACTTTATTGTGAATACAATCGGCAGTAAACTTGCGCATTTTATTTAGTGCCTTTAATACGATATCCTTGAATGACCTCTGGTTTGTTGTCAAAGACAACAATATGCTCCGATTGCGGCAATGAGGTTCTTCAAGAAATGATGATTCTACCCGAAAATACGGCTGTGTATTTGCAACGGAATACAGGACTTGAAAGACTTTTATGCATGGTGTGTGAAATAGTCCTAAAGTCCTGTGGTCCGTTGCTAAAACAATTTTCCAACTGGCTTTTCGGAATAATCTGAAATTGTTGATGTGGACTGTCTTTTATAAACAGACAGACTGTTTGATGCGTGTTTCCCGTATTTATCCTAATTGGTTGTTCAAAGCTCTTTCGCAAGTAACACACGGTTTCTCCCAAATTTCCTGCATTTCCTGCACCCGATACTGATTATCAGCATGTTGCAAAGATTTTCCTGCACCTAAACCTGCACCTAAATCCCCATTTCCTGCACCTGCCGACAAGGAAACAAACGCCCTTAAGCACCAGAATGACACCGACATTTTCTTGAAAGGAATTGGAATCATGGGTATTATTTTAAGTTTCACTGGTTGCCGCAGTCTTTATGAACGGCGTTTAAGCAATCTTGAACGGCGTTTACGCAGTTGCAAACGGCGTTGTACTGCTTGTTCAGCGGCGTGGTAGCCGTTATACATGGGACTGGTACTGCTTGTACATGCGCGTGGTACTGTCCGTACCAAAATATTGGATAAAATCTGGTACTGACGTTAACGTATATCAAAACAGCGGTCAGGTGCAAGAAATGGTGATTTAGGTGCAGGTTTGGGTGCAGAAAAATCTTTGCAACATGCTGATAATCAGTATCGGGTGCAGGAAATGCAGGATTTTTCGCTTTTATTGTTAGTGAAGGACACCGTGAAGTCACATTCTCCGTGAGTTCGTTAAAACGACGTTATAACAACGTTCAAAACAACGTTACGACCACTTCTGATGCCGTTTCCGCAAGATTATATCGTCCGCGACATATCGTTAAAGGATATTAAAGTTTTAGTCAAATCGCTTGCTATACAAATGTTTGTTAATATATTTGCATCGTGAACGATATAAATAACGATTTAAAACTGATAAGGTATGCAAAAGATTTATGATTTCAAGGCTCTCACGAGCAAAGGCAAGGAGATAGACTTCTCTGCGTTTCAAGGTAAGGTACTGCTGATTGTCAACACGGCCAGCAAGTGTGGATTCACCCCCCAATTTGCAGGGTTAGAGGCGTTGAACCAGAAGTACAAGGACAAGGGACTGATAATTATCGGTTTCCCCTGCAATCAGTTCAAGGAGCAGGACCCCGGCAACGATGCACAGATTGAAGAGTTCTGCCAGCTGAACTACGGCGTGACATTCCAGATCATGAAGAAAACCGACGTGAACGGTGCTGATGCGGAACCCATCTTCGAGTACCTGAAGTCGCAGGCTCCCACCGAAGAGTATCTCGGACTGAAGGCCAAAGCCACTCACGCCCTGCTGAAGAAGCTTAGCAAGAGTGTTGAGAAAGAGAGTGACATCATGTGGAACTTCACCAAATTCCTCATCTCGAAAGACGGTGAAACCATTAAGCGCTATGCCCCAACCACAGAGCCGAAGGACTTTGAGAAAGATATTGAGGCTATGCTTTGAGTAGAACAGCGTCAGGGAGAGTCGTCTATATGAAAAAATTAAAACTATTACTTATTGGTGCCTGCTTCGCCATGGGAACGACGGCACAGGTATCGCTGAAGTTCGACGCTTCAGCAGGACACCGCGAAACCATTGAGCTACACGACGGTACAGCGGTGGCTTATACTGCCTACGAACAGCTTTACTATGTAACGAACGTGGAAGACTCCACCTATCAATTCCTGAACGTCTATGTTCCCGAGGGCGCTACCCAGCAGACCCCGATATTCCTGCGCACCTACGTCGGCGGCTATATGGCTTCACCTGCTGCCCAGCCACAGGCCGGCGACGCCACAGGAAGAGCCTTGAAGGAAGGATATGTAGTGGTTATTCCGGGAACGCGCGGGCGAAACGCCACGATTACGGCCGACCGGGCATACGCCAAAAAGCACAAAGGCGTGAAGAAAGGACAGACCATCTACACCGGACGTGCCCCGAAAGCCATTCTTGACCTGAAGGCGGCTGTCAGATACCTGCGCCACTTCGACAAGGAGATGTTGGGCGATGCAGAACACATCGTGACCGACGGGACCAGCGCCGGCGGGGCCATGTCGGCACTGTTAGGAGCCACGGGCAACCGGCCGGAATATGCCGAACTGCTAAAAGCAATGGGGGCAGCCGACGAACGCGACGACGTGTTCGCCGCCGTCTGCTACTGTCCCATCATCGACCTCGAACATGCCGACATGGCATACGAATGGCTGTTCCGGCAGACCGACTCACGGCAGGCACTCGACGAGACACACAAGGCCTACACTGCGGAACTGGCAGACATGTTTCCGGCCTACATCAACAGCCTGAACCTGCGCAAGCCCGACGGCACACCGCTCACGGCAGAGAATTATATGGACTACATCATGAGTGAAATCATACGTTCGGCAAAAATAGCAAAAAATGCCGGCGCTGACATTCCTGACAACATTGGGTTCTCGTTCAGCAACTCTGCAGGAGGCATGTTTGCAGCACCCGTCAACGGAGGTGCCAACGGCGTCATGAAACCCATGCTGCCTGCCGGCGGACGGCCGCCAATAGGCTACAAGGTGAAGCGTCCCAAACGCGGCAACGCCACGGGAGGCCGACAAGTGGGTGAATACATTACGGCACTCGACATGCAGAAATACCTGAACTACGTGGTTTCCACACAGGCCCTGAAGGGTGTTCCTGCCTTCGACAGTTGGATAGAGAACGTGAATGAAGGCAGCGGAGAGAACGAGGAGTTCGGAGATGCGACGGGCAGCAGCGTAAATTTCACCGACTTCACGGCCCAGAAAAACCATACGGTCGTCACTGATGCAGTACGTCAGAACGTGCGTCTGATGAACCCCATGAGTTTTATTGGCGATGCCGCTACAACCGTTGCACCCCACTGGTACATCCGACATGGCGCAAGAGACCGCGACACGGCATTCCCCATACCCGTCAATCTGGCTACCAAACTGCAGAATGCAGGGAAGAACGTGAACTTCCTCTTAGCATGGAACCGACCCCACAGTGGTGACTACGCCTTGGACGAGCTGTTCAGCTGGCTTCAGTCCATCTGTCCCACGACAACTGCCGCAGCAACCGAGACGAGCATTTATGACTTTCAGGTGGTGAACGACGATGGCGAAAACGTCAGGCTGAGCAAGTACAAGGGCAAGGTATTGCTGATTGTCAACACGGCAACAAAATGCGGATTCACTCCACAGTACAAGGATTTGCAGGCGCTCTATACGCAGTATCGGCAACAGGGCCTGGAAATATTGGACTTCCCCTGCAACCAGTTCGGGCAACAGGCTCCGGGAAGCATCAAGGAGATTCACCAGTTCTGTACAGCCAACTTCGACATTGAGTTCCCGCAATTTGACAAAATTGACGTGAACGGTGAACACGAAGCCCCACTCTACACTTACCTGAAAAGCCAGAAGGGCTTTGGCGGCTTCAACCTGAACGACAGGTTAGGAAAACTGTTAGACGAGATGATGCGCAAGCAAGATGCCGACTACGACAAGAAAGCCAGCATTAAATGGAACTTCACCAAATTCCTTGTAAACCGTGAGGGTCAGGTAATTAAGCGCTACGAACCGACAGAACCTATGGAGAACATCAGCAAAGACATTGCCGACTTGTTAAACATGTAAGTTCTGTGAAGGTATAAAATAAAAGAGCATCCTGCGCGTGCAGGATGCTCTTTTATTATCAGTCATTCACACTCATCAAGCGAATTAATTTTCGTCGAGCAGAATCTTCATCATCTGAATGGCAGAGTACGGAATCGGGGTGCCAGGACCGAAGATGGCTGCTACGCCTGCCTTGTAGAGGAAGTCGTAGTCCTGAGCGGGTATCACACCGCCGGCGGTCACCATGATGTCCTCACGGCCCAGCTTCTTCAACTCCTCAATGAGCTGCGGAATAAGCGTCTTGTGACCGGCAGCCAGCGACGATGCTCCCACAATGTGGACGTCGTTCTCTACCGCCATGCGGGCAGCCTCCTCAGGAGTCTGGAACAGCGGGCCCATATCCACGTCGAAGCCACAGTCGGCATATCCCGTTGCCACTACCTTTGCACCACGGTCGTGACCGTCCTGACCCATCTTGGCAACGAAGATGCGGGGACGGCGACCCTCACGCTTGGCAAACTCGTCGGTAAGGCGCTTGGCCTCCTCGAAGTCGCTGTCGTTCTTTGATTCTGAACTATACACGCCTGAAATTGTTCTGATTACTGCTTTATAACGTCCTACGATTTCTTCGCAGGCATCACTTATCTCACCCAAGGTACAACGCAGCTGGGCAGCCTTGACGGCCAGGTCGAGCAGGTTGTTCTCGCTCTTGCGGCCCTCGTTGAAGTCACGCACGCAGTCGGTGATGGCCTTCAGGGCGGCCTGACAAGCGGCTTCGTCACGAGTAGCGCGAACCTGCTTCAGGCTTTCCTCCTGCTGCTGGCGCACGGCGGTGTTATCCACCTCAAGGATATCGATGGGGTCTTCGTGCTCCAGACGGTACTTGTTGATGCCGACAATGGTCTGCACACCTGAGTCGATACGGGCCTGTGTGCGGGCAGCGGCTTCCTCAATACGCATCTTGGGCAGACCGGTCTCGATGGCCTTGGCCATACCACCCAGCTTCTCAATCTCCTGAATGTGCTCCCAAGCCTTGTGAACGAGCTCGTTGGTCAGTGTCTCCACATAGTAGCTGCCGGCCCACGGGTCAATCTGCTTGCAGACCTTGGTCTCGTTCTGTATGTAGATCTGGGTGTTACGGGCAATACGTGCCGAGAAGTCGGTAGGCAGGGCGATGGCCTCGTCGAGGGCGTTGGTGTGCAGCGACTGGGTGTGACCCAGCACGGCGGCCATGGCCTCGATACAGGTACGTCCCACGTTGTTGAAGGGATCCTGCTCGGTGAGCGACCAGCCGGAGGTCTGCGAGTGGGTACGCAGGGCCAGCGACTTCGGGTTCTTGGCACCGAACGACTTCACAATCTTGGCCCACAACAGACGGCCTGCACGCATCTTGGCAATCTCCATAAAGTGGTTCATGCCGATGGCCCAGAAGAAGCTGAGACGCGGTGCGAAGGCATCGACGTCGATACCGGCGTTGACACCCGTACGCAGGTAGTCCATACCGTCAGCCAGCGTATAAGCCAACTCGATGTCAGCCGTAGCACCAGCCTCCTGCATGTGGTAACCCGAGATAGAGATAGAGTTGAACTTCGGCATCTTCTGGGAAGTATATTCGAAGATGTCGGCAATAATCTTCATCGAGAATGCGGGCGGATAGATATAGGTATTACGCACCATGAACTCCTTGAGAATGTCGTTCTGGATGGTTCCAGCCATCTCCTCAAGCTGTGCACCCTGCTCCAGACCAGCCACGATGTAGAATGCCAGGATGGGCAGCACGGCACCGTTCATGGTCATCGACACGGACATCTTGTTCAAGGGAATGCCCGAGAAGAGCACCTTCATGTTCTCCTCGTTGCAGATGCTTACGCCAGCCTTACCTACGTCGCCGACGACGCGGGCGTTGTCGGGGTCGTATCCGCGGTGTGTCGGCAGGTCGAAGGCCACGGAAAGACCTTTCTGGCCCGAGGCAAGGTTACGACGATAGAAAGCATTTGACTCCTCAGCCGTTGAGAATCCGGCATACTGGCGGATGGTCCACGGGCGGAAGGGGTACATCATGGAGTACGGACCGCGCAGGTAAGGGGGAATGCCGGCCGTAAAGTCGAGGTGCTCCATGCCCTCCAGGTCTTCTTTGGTATAGACTGGGCGAACCTCAATGTGCTCGGGGGTTTTCCAGTTCTCTACAATACCATTTTCTTTAATCCACTTGGCACCATCCTGAGCCTTGATGCCTGCATAGATATCAATATCTTTAAATTGTTTACGCATAATTCAAGTCTCCTATTCTTTAAATACCAAGTTTCTGATTATATTCTTTCAATGTATCAAGCACATTGCAACGTACGTGGATGAAATTCTCAATGCCGGCAGCCTTCAGGTCGTCCATGCAGGCAGGAGCACCGGCCACCACGAACATGGCACGGCCATCCAGATACTTGAAGGCAGGGATAGCATACTCGGCATACTCATCGTCGCTCGAGCAGAGCACTACAATGTCTGCCTTAGCTTCAAGTGCTGCGTCAACACCTTCCTCAACGGTCTTAAAGCCGAGATTGTCAATCACCTTGTAGCCGGCACAAGCCAGGAAGTTGCACGAGAACTGGGCACGGGCCTGACGCATGGCCAGGTTGCCGATGGTCAGCATGAAGGCTGTAGGAACCTTTGTCTCCTCCGTATGGATGCGCAGGTCCTCGAAGTCGGCTGCCAGACGGGTGGTCTCCAGTTTCTTGAAGGGAGCCTCTTCATTGGCAGCGCAGCAGCAAGTGGCAGCCACAGGACGCTTGCCGTCGCTCTTCTCGGTGAAGTTGGGGAACTGGTTGGTACCCAGCAGGAACTCCTTACGCTTGGCAGCATCGCCGTGACGTTTCACATTCGTAGCGTTGATGTCGTCCTGGACGATACCTTTCTTGACAGCCTCCAAGAAACCGCCCTCGTCTTCTATCTTCAGGAAGATTTTCCAAGCCTCCTGAGCCAGGGCATCGGTCAGGTGTTCTATGTAGTAAGAACCGGCCGATGGGTCAACGATGCGGTCGAAGTGACTCTCTTCCTTGATGAGCAGTTGCTGGTTGCGGGCAATACGCTCTGAGAAGTCAGTTGCCTTCTCGTAAGGAGCATCAAACGGTGTCACCACCATTGAGTGTACACCTCCCAGTGCTGCCGACATAGCCTCTGTCTGCGAGCGCAGCAGGTTCACATAAGAGTCGAACAGTGTCTGGTTATACGTTGACGTTGTGGCATTTATCGTCATCTTACAAGCGCAGTCGCACTTGGGTTCATACTGCTTGACAATCTGTGCCCACAGCAGGCGAGCCGCACGGAACTTAGCTATCTCCATGAAGTAGTTTTCGCTGACGCCCATGTAGAATTTCATCTGACGGGCAGCCAAATCTACATCAATACCGGCATCTACCAACTGCTGCAGATACTCGTTACCCCAGGCCAGCGCATAGCCCAATTCCTGCACGATGTATGCACCGGCATTGTTCAGCGTTTCGGTGTGGACAGTCATCACATGAGCCTTCGGGTAATCCTTCAGCAACTCCACGATTTTCGGACCGTCAGCCAGCCGTGCCGTCACGTCCTTGCCTTTGGTAAGCATCTTCTCGATGGGGTCGAAGCCTACAGTGAACGAAAGCTTCTCCTTGTCAAAGCCTTTCTTGGTGAAGTAGGCATCAACGAGTTCTGCCAGTTTCAGGGCGTGACACGGACAGGTACGGAAATTCAGATCAATAACTTCACAGTAGATGCCTTCAAGCAACGTGTCAAGAGTCTCAGCAGTCACCAGGTCTTTTGGAATGCGGAATCCCAACGAGTCAATACCCTTGTTCAGAATGTCGAGCGCCTTCTTGTTGGCCTCGGCAGGGTCGTTGACAGCCAGGTTCTGACGGACATACCACTGGTTAGAGTCCTTTTTGTTGCCACGCACGAAGGGGAACTCTCCCGGCAGAGCGTCAGGAGTCTTCAAGTCCTTCAGGTCCTCGCGGCGGTAAAAAGGCTGCACATTAAAACCTTCATTGGTTCTCCATACCAGACGTTTCTGAAAGTCTGCGCCCTTCAAATCGACCTCAATCTTGTCGAGCCATTCTTGAGTCGTGGGTGCCTGAAACTCGGTAAAGAGTTTTTCTTTGTTTGCCATAGTTTTACGTTTTGAAATATTATTATATAAGTAATACTGTCGTTTTACAGTTTGCAAAAGTCCTGCAAAGGTAACAACTTATTTTCGAACTGCCGCAAATTTTAATAAATATTTTATATTTATACTGACACACGTATGCCTTTTTTGAACTCAGGGAAATCCTGAAAATGTAAAATAACATAAAAGTGGTGGCCGCCACGTAAAAAAGTTGAATAAAAATTGCGCAAAAAGACGGAAATTGTGTAATTTTGCAACCGTTTTTTAAAATAAGCGTTAGTATTATTAATTATGAATTCATTTACCTGGCTTGAAAGCCTATTTACGAACACCGAATCGGTAGCTCACATAGCCTTGCTGTATGCTGTTGTCATTGCTGTGGGTGTCTATCTCGGCAAGATTAAAATCTGTGGCATTTCCTTAGGAGTAACATTCGTGCTCTTCGCCGGCATCGTGGCAGGAGCACTGGGTTTCGTAGCCCCCACGCCCATTCTGACGTTCATTCAGGACTTCGGACTCATTCTGTTTGTCTTCATGATTGGTCTGCAGGTGGGTCCTGGCTTCTTCGAGAGTTTCGGCAAGGCCGGCATCAAGCTGAACGGACTGGCGGTAGCTGCCATTCTGCTGAACATCATCGTCATGTTCGCCTGCTACTTTATCTTCTTCGACACTAACGACAAGACCACGCTGCCCATGATGGTGGGTACCCTCTATGGTGCCGTCACCAACACGCCGGGTCTTGGTGCTGCCAACGAAGCCCTCAGTTCGCTGATGGGCGACCAGGCACCTCCCATTGCCTCTGCATACGCCTGTGCCTACCCCCTCGGTGTGCTCGGCATTATCGGGGCCATTATCCTCATACGCTACATCTGCCGCATCAAGATGGAGAACGAAGAGCAACAGCTCGAGTCGCAAGAGGGTGCAAAGGCCAACCAGAAGCCTTACAAGATGCACCTGGAAGTAAGCAACAAATACCTGGAGGGCAAGACCTTGCTGCAGGTTCACGACTTCCTGAACCGCGACTTTGTGGTCTCCCGACTGGTTCATAACGGCGAGCTGTCCATTCCCAACCGAAACACCATCTTCCACGTGGGAGACCAGATGCTCATTGTCTGCGCAGAGGCCGACCAGGAAGCCATCATGGCCTTTATCGGTCCGAAGTTAGACATTGACTTTGAGCAGTCAGACCAGCCGCTCGTCTCGAAGCGCATCCTCGTTACCAACCCGAAGATTAACGGCAAGACCCTCGGCGGCATGCACTTCTCCAGCATGTACGGTGTCAACGTCACCCGGGTAACCCGTCACGGCATGGACCTCTTCGCCTCTGCCAGCCTGCCCCTGCAGGTGGGCGACCGCATCATGGTGGTGGGACCGCAGGATGCCGTCGATCGCGTGGCCTCCAAAATGGGTAACTCCATCAAGCGTCTCGATGCTCCCAACATTGCCACCATCTTCGTGGGCATCTTCCTGGGCATCATCTTCGGTTCGCTGCCCTTCATTCCGGGCATGCCACTCATGAAGCTCGGCATTGCCGGCGGTCCGCTCATCATTGCCATCCTCATCGGCCGCTATGGCTACAAGATTAAGCTGGTGACCTACACCACCACATCGGCCAACATGATGCTACGCGAAATAGGTCTCGTGCTCTTCCTTGCCTCTGTGGGAATCAAGGCCGGCGCCGGCAACCCCGCCATTCCCGGTTCAGGATTCTTTGAGACGGTGATGCAAGGCGACGGGCTGCTCTACGTGCTGACCGGCTTCCTCATTACCTTTATACCTATTATAATAATAGGCCCGGTTGCCCGCCACCTGAAGTTCAACTACTTCACCATTGCAGGCATGATAGCCGGCACCTATACCGACCCCCCCGCACTGGCATACTCCAACAGCATCTGCTCAAAGGAGGCTCCTGCCGTAGGCTACTCAACGGTTTATCCGTTGTCAATGTTCCTGCGCATCCTGACAGCACAGCTCATCGTGCTGTTCTTCTGCGGATAAGATACACAAGAATATAATAATACAGGTACTAAAAATAATATGACTAAAAAATTCTGCTTTCTAATCGGCACCTTGCTGTTTGCCGGCACTTCAGCGATGCACGCCCAGATGGACGCCAGCATCAAGCTGAACGAAGTGATGACGGACAACAGCAACAGCCTGCAGGACGAGTACGGAGAGCACAAGGCATGGTTAGAGATTGAAAACATCTCCTATTCCACCTACAACATCCGTGGTATGTATGTTACCACCGACCGTTCCGTACTTGACCCACACATGAGTGTTCCCGAACGCATCAAGCGAATGAGCATCATCCCTAACGGCGATGAGCGCACCAACCTTACCGGACGGAAACACTTGGTACTCTTTCTAAACAGTAAGCCCCATCTGGGTTCCCTGCACCTCGCCACCAACGTTTCACCGGGTGAGCCCGTATGGATTGGTCTCTACAACGGCAATGCCACACAGCTCATCGACTCCGTCCGGGTTCCCGCCATGCAGGCTGACCAGTCGTTTGCCCGCATTGCCAACAACGGAAATGCTGCCGACTGGGAAGTGAAGTCGGCCGACCGCGTGACTCCGGGCATCTCGAACAACACGACCGTCAGCGAGTCGAAGATTGACAAGTTCAAGCGTGAAGACCCCTACGGCCTGGCCATGACGGTCATGGCCATGGGCATCGTGTTCTTCTGCCTGGCCTTGCTGTGGCTCTTCTTTACCATCTTCGGAGTCATTATGAAACACCAAGAGACGGCCAAGAAGGTAGTCAACAAACAACCCATCAAGCCCATTACCAAGACCGTCGAGAAGACGATGGAGGTGGGCCACATTACGGGTAACATCCTGCATGACGGTCTGAAGACCAAGGGTGTTGACCTGGAAGTATATATGGCTGTCATCGGCATGGCACTGAAACAGTATCAGGACGATGTCCACGACGTGGAGAGTGGTGTCATTACCATCAAGTCGAAGGATACCGGCTGGGACGACGAGTACTCACAGATGACCCAGTTCCACGACCCGATTATTCCCACAGCCCACACTGCCCCGAAGATTCCCACGGGGCCCGAGATGCGATAAAAATAAAAGAACAAAGATTAAAGAATAAAGAGAGTTATGAGCAAGTATCAATATAAAGTACAAGGTGTTGACTACGAAGTAGAAATCGAGGAAGTAGAAGGCAACATCGCCAAAGTAAACGTGAACGGCATTCCGTTCGAGGTGGAACTGCAGCAGCCCATCAATGCTGCCAAGCATCCTACCATTGTGAAGCCCAAGGTGAGTGCTCCACAGCCGGCTGCCGAGAGTGCTGCACCGGCAGCCTCTGCTGCCCCCGCTGCTGCAGCAGCAGGTGTTGCTGCCAATGCCGGCGGTGGCAATGCCGTGAAGGCTCCCCTGCCCGGCACCATCACGAACATCTGCGTCAGCGTAGGCCAGCAGGTAAACGTTGGCGACACGGTCGTTGTGTTAGAGGCCATGAAGATGCAGAACAACATCGAGGCCGAATATGCCGGAACCGTCAAGAGCATCAACGTCAGCAATGGTGACTCCGTCATGGAGGGTGCCGTACTCCTGACCATCGGGTAAAGGTAGAACCGTAAAATAATAAAGACAGAACTATGGGATTTACAAACTTCATAGCAGAAAATTTCAATGAGTTCCTGACCTATACGGGCTTTGCCAACGCCACGGCAGGTAACCTCATCATGATTGTCGTCGGTGCCATCCTCATCTATCTGGCCATCAAGAAGGACTTTGAGCCGCTGCTCCTTGTCCCCATCGGACTGGGCATCATTCTTGGCAACATTCCCTTCCGCGCTGATGCCGGTCTGGAGATAGGACTCTACGAGGACAATTCCGTGCTGAACTTTTTTTACCAGGGAGTAAAGCTGGGCTGGTATCCGCCGCTGGTCTTCCTCGGCATAGGTGCCATGACCGACTTCTCGGCCCTGATAGCCAACCCCAAGCTGGTGCTCATAGGAGCCGCAGCGCAGTTTGGCATCTTCGGTGCCTACATGACGGCCCTGGCTTTAGGCTTTGAGCCGAATCAGGCAGCAGGCATTGCCATCATTGGCGGTGCCGACGGCCCCACGGCCATCTTCCTCAGCTCGAAGCTCTCGCCGAACCTCATGGGAGCCATTGCCGTCTGTGCCTACAGCTACATGGCTCTGGTGCCGCTCATTCAGCCGCCATTGATGCGTCTGCTCACCACCAAGAAGGAGCGCGTCATCAAGATGAAGCCCGCCCGCGAGGTGAGCCAGACGGAGCGCATCCTGTTCCCCATCATCGGCTTGCTGCTCACCACGTTCATCGTACCCAGCGGCCTGCCGCTGCTCGGCATGCTGTTCTTCGGCAACCTGCTGAAGGAAAGCGGCAAGACCACCCGTCTGGCCAAGACTGCCGGTTCGGCGCTCAACGACATCGTGGTGATGCTGCTCGGCCTTACCGTAGGCTGCTCCACGCAGGCTTCAGAGTTCCTGACGTTGAATACCATCTTCATCTTCTTCATCGGTGCCTGCGCCTTCATCGTGGCAACCATGAGCGGCGTGCTGTTTGTGAAGCTGATGAACCTCTTCCTGCCGAAGGACAAGAAGCTCAACCCGCTCATCGGCAATGCCGGAGTGAGCGCCGTGCCCATGGCAGCCCGCATATCGAACAACCTCGGACTGGAGTACGACCGTCACAATTTCCTGCTCATGCACGCCATGGGACCGAACGTGGCCGGTGTCATCGGCTCGGCCGTCGCTGCCGGAGCACTGTTGGGATTCCTGACCTGACGCACTTCAACCCTTAACGTCATCAAGACATGGAAAGAACGCGCAGTTTCACTACTGTGCGTTCTTTTCATATTGCTTTTTCTTTTTGTACTTTGCTCACTTAATCGTATCTCTGACCTACGGTCGAAGATACTTTTGTTCGAAAGTAAAAAAGAAAAATGCTTTTTCTTTTTGTACTTTGCTCACTTAATCGTATCTTTGCAAGCAAAATGTCAGAGAAAACATGAAGATTCTTAATTACTTCAGACCCTCACGCTCCATATCCACCCGTCTTACCTGGCGTGTCACGCTGACGGTGTTCATCATTATGGACGTCATTATCGCTGTCATTTTGGGCCTCCTGTGGTCAACGGGAACCGCCATGCTTGCCATCTTCTTCCAGACCAACTTAGACGTGGCCGAGGAGCGCATCAGCCAGCCGCTCACGGCCGTTGAAATAACCCTGCAGAACTATGTTCCCGAGGTGGAGGAGCGCCTATCGAACCCTGACGCCCTTTACTCCGTCGTCGAAAACATCGTCACGCTGAACCCCTACATCACCGGCTCGGCCGTGGCCTTCGAGCCGAACTATTTTCCACAAAAGGGCGCCACGTTCGCTCCTTACGCCTATAACGACAGCACCGGTGTACACACCAAGCAGTTGGGCACGCCCGATTACGACTACCTTCACCGCGAATGGTACCTGCAGGCAAAGGAAAAGGGCCAGGGCTACTGGAGCGAACCTTACATAGACACCGGCGGAGGCAACATGGGAATGGTCACCTACTCCCCACCCCTCTTCGACAAACAGGGCAGGCAGTATGCCACCCTGACGGCCGACATCTCGCTCGACTGGCTGTCAGAGCTACGCTCGCAGATGGACAGCATCTTCAACAACAAAGGTGCCATGCCAACGTTTACTCATGGAAACTCTCACAGTTTCATCATCACACAGAAGGGCAACTTCATTGCCTCTGACACCAAACAGACCGCCAATGACAAAACCATCTTCGACTACATCCGCCGTACCTGCGATGGCAGCAACGACACCACCGTCGTGGCCAACATTCTCAGCGCCCAGGATGGTTTTTCCACCTTCAAGCAAAACAACCAGATACAGTTTGTTCACCACAGCCCCGTCAGGAACACCAACTGGGCGATAGCCGTCATCACGCCCTTCGACGACTTCACGGGCGTCATCAATGCGCTGATTCTTACCTTCGCAATCATCATTGTACTCGGTCTCATCATCGTGGCCTTTGTGTGCCACGTCGCCATCCACAGAACCACCAAGCCCCTCAGGCTGTTCGCACGGTCGGCCGACGAGATAGCCCGCGGCAACTTCAAGACCCCGCTGCCCTACATCATGTCGAAGGACGAGATGCGCCTTCTGCACGACTCGTTCACCGCCATGCAGAAGTCACTGACGTCGCACATCGAGGAGCTGAAGACCGTCAACGAAGCCAAGGGCCGCATAGAGGGTGAACTGCTCACGGCCCACAGGATTCAGATGTCCATGCTGCCAAAGCGCTTCCCGCCCTTCCCCGAGCGCGACGACATCGACATCTACGCCTGGCTGTCGCCTGCCAAGGAGGTGGGCGGCGACCTGTACGACTACTACATCCGCGACGAAAAGCTCTTCTTCTGCATCGGCGACGTCAGCGGAAAGGGCATACCCGCCTCGCTGCTCATGGCCTTCACCAGAGCCATGTTCCGCACACTCTCCACCCACGAGAGCAACCCCGCCAGAATCATCACCCACATCAACGAGACCATGAGCCACGACAACGACTCATGCATGTTCGTCACACTCTTTGTCGGAGTGCTCGACCTGCCCACAGGACGGCTCCGCTTCTGCAACGGAGGCCACAACGCCCCCATCGCCATCAACGGCGACGACGTGCACTACATTGAGGTGCGCCCCAACCTGCCCATCGGAGCCTTTGAAGACAGCAAATACGAGGGGCAGGAAACCGTGATGTCGCCCAATGCAAGCATCTTCCTTTTTACCGACGGGCTCAACGAGGCCGAGGACGCCGACCACCAGGAGCTGGGCGACGAGCAGGTGCTTGAGAAACTCAGGGAGGTGCGCCATGCATCGCCCAGGCAACAAATAGAATTCATGGAGAACGTCGTCAGCCAGCATGCCGGCGGCGCCGAGCAAAGCGACGACCTCACCATGCTCATTGTCAAATATTGTAGTCCCCAACACGAGATAAAGATGGAAAAGAAACTGACCTTACTCAATCAAGTAGAAGAGATTTCCAAGCTCGCTGCCTTTTTGGAAGAAATAGGAGACGAGGCAGGCCTCGACATGTCACTAACCATGAGCCTCAACCTGGCCGTCGAAGAAGCAGTCACCAACGTCATCCTCTACGCCTACCCCAACGGCAGCGAGGGGCACGTCAGCATTGACGCACTGCTGACCGACCAACAGCTGAAGTTCATCATTACCGACGAGGGACAGCCCTTCGACCCCACCGCACAGGAGGAGGCCGACATCACCTTAGGTGTCAAGGAGCGACCCATTGGCGGACTGGGAATATTCCTGGTGCGCAAAATCATGGATGCCGTCAACTACGAGCGCATCAACGACGTCAACACGCTGACACTCATCAAGAACCTCACCACACCGCAGCAGCAGGCGTAGCCCCGCCCCAACCCCCATCACATGACGGACAAACAACATTTTAAACTAATATAATATGGAAATTAATATTCAAAACAACAGCAACGGACTTACTGCCAGCCTTGTCGGCCGACTCGACACCCCCGCGGCAGTCAGCGCACAGAAAGACTTTCAGCCCCTCATTGAGAATGCTGACAAAACCATTGTTCTCGACTGCACCCATCTGGAATACATCAGCAGTTCCGGACTCCGCCTGTTCCTCGCCGTGCGCAAGGAGGCACAGTTGAAAAACGGAAAGGTCATCATTGAAAACATCAACGAAGAAATACGCAAGGTGTTCATGATGACGGGCTTCTTCAACCTCTTCGACATCAAGTGACAGCACCATGCACTACAGCCGGCCACTCATAGCCATCGTCGATGCCAACACCCTGGCAGCAGTAGGCCTGAAGCAGATGCTGCAGCACGTCATGCCCATCATGACCGTCGAGACCTACGGCTCCTTCGGCGAGTTCCAGGCGGACGCCCCCGAGCGTTTCGTCCACTACTTCGTGTCCATGAACATTGTGCTGCAGCAGCGGGCGTTCTTCTCTGAGCACCGCCGGAAGACCATTGTGCTGACACTCTCGCTGGGCGACACCTCGCAGCTCAGCGAGTTCCACGCGCTCTGCATCAACCAGCCCGAGAAGCAGTTGGTGCGCCAGCTGCTCATGATGGTTCAGCACGCCCACGGCGGCGGACGCAACCTGCCCCCCATGCCACCGGTGCTGGAGCAGAAGCTGCTCACCGACCGCGAGATAGAGGTCATGTCGCTCATTGTGCAGGGCTTCATCAACAAGGAGATAGCCGAGCGCCTCTGCATCAGCCTTGCCACCGTGGTCACCCACCGCAAAAACATCATGGACAAGCTGGGCTTCAAGAGTGTGTCGGCCCTCACCATCTATGCCGTCATGCACGGCTACGTGGATATCAACAAGATATAGTGCAGCAACGGCACGGCTATGCAACACACGTCCGCCCGGCGGGCCTCACGGCCAGCCGGGCGATTGTGTTGTTTCCGCTTGAAACAGAGTAACTACCTTAATGTATATAATATTGTTGTTGTTATGATTCTATTCCTCTTCTTCGTCTTCGATGTCAGCAAGGGGATTCTTCCTAAACTATAGAAATAAGACGGCTTCCAATCCCTCGAAACCAGTTAATACGTCAGAAGCGTGGAACTGATACGCTCCACATCCCAGTGTTGAGGTCCTGAGAAAACCCGAATAGGAAGACATAGAAATAACAGGCCACGCCTAAAGCGTGAACCATTGTCACTCCATCTTGACTATTCTTGAAATTTCTCAGGTTTCAACACACAAGACAGAAGCACAACGCTTCATTTTACCGATAAGTTGCCGCGCTGCAGGCCACTACCCACAATATACGGTGTTGCAAAGATACGAAGAAAAAACGGAAACGCAAAAGGATATGCTTGATTTTTTTGAATGGAAAGAAAGTGCCAGAAAATAATCAGAAATTATAATAGTAACAATCTATTTTTTACGGTTACTTGACTGGCTGCAAACGCCGCTTAGTGCAAACGGCGCTTAGAAGTTGTGCAAACGGCGCTTAGACGTTGTGTAAACGGCACTTAGACGTTGTGTAAACGGCACTTTTACAGGTTGCAAGTGCCGTTTACACACAGTGAAAGTGCCGTTTTCTGGGGCAGAAGGCGGCACTTTAGTAAGTCACACTGTTCATTGTTGAAAAAGTGTCAGAAAAAAATTGTTTAGTCTGGCTGTTTTTCGTTCGTTGTTGGTGCCGCTATATATATAGGCGGCACCAACAACAAACAAAAAACTATACGCCTGACGGCGAGAGTCATTCCCCGTATTGAACGGTCGGACACTGTGGCTGACCAGGTTGTTGGTGAACTTTGTTGTGTGGTTATTTATGTGTGTGGGCGTTTGGAGTAAGCTGCCTGACGGGGAAGGTGAAATAGGTGTCAGGGAAGGGCTCTTCGCGCAGCGTGAAGTGCCACCACTCAGAGTCGTAGGGCTTGAAGCCGTGAGCCATCATGGCACGTCGCAGGAGCATGCGGTTGCTGAACTGCCGTGCGGTGATGGTGCGTCCGGCAGGCGACTGGTGGCGGTCGCCCGTATATTCGCCTGTCTCGGGGTTTCCGCAGAAGTCGGGGTGGCTCTCAGGTCCGAACCAGTCGAAGGTTCCGCCCATGTCGAGTTCCTTCTCGGTCTGCATGTCGAACAGGGTCAAGTCGAGGGTGCTGCCTCGGGTGTGTCCGCTTTTCTCGGCAATGTAGTCGAGTTTGAAGAGCACCGACTTGTCGAGGTCGGGATAGAAGTAGGGCTTCATCAGCGTGTCCTGCTGGTCAGATGCCCACCGCACGAAGTGGTCAACGGCGCACTGCGGACGGTAGGCGTCGTAAATCTTCAGCCGGTAGCCCTTGGCCTTCACGTCGTCGCTGACGGCCTTGAGCGCCTCGGCGGCCTGTCGTGTGAGCAGTGCTGTGGGCTGCAGGTATCCGTCAACACGTCGTCCCACGAAGTTGTAGGTGCCGAAATAGCGTATCTCCAGGATGGCGTCGGGCACGACGTCGGCGAGGTTGACAAACTGGCTGCTGTCGTCGGCAGGGCTGACGGCGGCTGCGGTGGTGTGGTGGCCGCAGCAGGCGCACTGGGCAGTGGCCGTAGCGGTCAGTACGTTCAGGAAGAACAGGAGGAGGAATGATTTACAGTTCATTATTTTCATTGTTCATAGTTTTACGCTGCTAATATCTACCAGTCCGTTGACGATGGCATAGATGGTGAGTCCGGCCGGCGAGTGAATTTGCAGTTTTCGTGCGATGTTGCGCCGGTGGGTGATGACGGTGTTGACCGAGATGCAGAGGTGGTCGGCAATCTCCTTGTTCTGCATGCCCTGCACGACGCCTATGATGACGTCGCGCTCGCGCTCGCTGAGCGACTCGCTGCTGTCGGAGCCACCCTTGAACACCATCGACGAGATGTTCTTCGTCAGGTCGTTCTGTTTCATTTCCTGCTCCAGCCGCCGTATGGCAGGCACGAAGATGCTGTCTTCCACCTGTGCGTGCAGTCGCAGCCACTCCTCGTTGTTGTAGATGTCGTAGAGTGTGGCCGTGAGTTTGTTGTTGAGGTGTGCATTGGCCGGCAGGTACTTGATAATCATGAGTTTCAGCTCGTGCAGTTTCTTGTCGGCACTCTCATGGTGCTTGGAGAAGGTGTCGATGCTGTAGTTGCCCAGTGGTTCGCCAACGATGAGCGACTGCACGTAGGGGAAGAGCGTTTTCTCTTCGTACTTCATGTGTCGGCGTATCTCGTGTGCATACTCGTCGTAGAACTTCAGTATGAGCCGTCCCACATGGTCGTCGCCGTCGATGCTTTCCTCGAGTTCGCGCCTGATGAAGGGCAGCTGGAAGTCGAGGAAATACTGGTGGCTGGCCTCCAGGTAGTGCATGAGTGTCGGCACGTTGAGCTGCTGGTCTTCCTCGAAATGGCTATACCCATTTATGGTGAAGTTGACCACCGCGAGGAAGGTGTAGGTGTCAACCCTGTTCATTTCGCATGTTTCGCGCACAGTCTTGTCACCGAAGCCAAGGTTGATGCCAAAGGAGCCGAGCGACTGCAGAAGGTTGTAGTTGTCCTTGATGAGTGTGATCATCTTGTCGCCTGCCTCATAGAGTTTCATCTGCTTCATAATTGTTTTTTCAAGTTTCTGCAAAAATACACATTATTTTTAAGATACGCAATCATTATTAATAGGTATTTTATTGTTTTTACTTATTTTTGGGTATTGCATACTTGAGGTGAAACAGGTACCTTTGCACCGCAAAAAAAAAATAACATCAAGACACACGATGAAGAACAAACTGAAATTAGTACTATTTACTGTTGCACTGTCATGCAGCAGCATGGCGGCAGCACAGACCAACGCCGGCGACAGCGTATTCGCACATACGAGGAGCCGCCTGAGCATTGGCGGATATGGCGAGGTGGCCTTCGCGCGAAACTTCTACAGTGACCACGTGAACCGCTACAGCAGTCCCGAGAACTACAAGAACGACCCCAGCCACGGGCGGTTCGACATTCCGCATGCCGTCATCTACTTAGGCTACGACTTCGGAAAAGGCTGGACGCTGGGCACGGAGATTGAGTTTGAGCACACGGGTACGGGCTCGACCATCGAGAACGAGGCCGACGAGGCTGCCGAATGGGAGCGCGAACAGGAGAAAGGCGGCGAGGTGGAGCTGGAGCAGCTCTGGATCAACAAGGAATTCACGCCTGCTGCCAACCTGAAGATAGGCCACTTCGTGGTGCCCGTGGGACTGAACAATGCACACCACGAGCCGCTGAACTACTTTACGGTCTATCGCCCGGAGGGTGAGAACACCATCCTGCCCTCGACGTGGCACGACACGGGCGTATCGTTCTGGGGACGTGCCGGGAAGTTCAAGTATGAGGTGCAGGTGGTGGCTGGTCTGAACGCCATGCTGTTCAACCGCGACAAGTGGATTCACCACGGGGCAGGCTCGCCCTTCGAGTTCAAGCCCGCCACACAGCTTGGCTTTGCCGGACGGCTGGACTACCACGTCATGCCCGGACTGCGCGTCGGCGTGAGCGGATTCTACGGCAACTCTGCCCACAACACGTTCCCCAACGACCTGAAGGGCGACGGCAAGCCTTACGACAAGGTGAAGGGCACGGTGGCACTCGGCTCGGTGGATATGACGCTGAAGCGCTGGAACTGGATTGTGCGCGGACAGGCCGACTACGGCTACGTGGGCGAGACGGACAAGCTGAACACCATCAAGGATGCAAAGGCGCACGCCTCGAACTCGCCCGTGAAGAGTGCCATGATAGGCAAGAACGCCATCAGCGTAGGCCTGGAGGCTGGCTACAACGTGTTCTCGCAGATTGAGAAACTGCGCCGCACCAACCAGAAACTGTACGTCTTCGGACGCTTTGAGTACTACGACAGCTACATTCCTACGGGCAACAAGGAGATGTTCGACTACACGAACGTCCACCGCGTGGCCGTCGGCGTGAACTATCATCCCCTGCCCCAGATTGTCATTAAGGCCGACTACAGCACCCGTCTGCTGAAGAGCACGTACAACAATGAGCCAAGCCTGAACCTGGGCGTGGCGTATGAGGGATTCTTTCTGTAAACATTATATCAAACAAACACAATGAAAAAGTATTTTATCCTGTCAGTGGCTGTTCTCATGAGCGCCCTGACATTCACCGCTTGCGGTGACGACGACGATTCGAGTTCACCAGTAACACCCACTGACCCCACTGCAACTGTCAATGCAGAGAAGGAAGCAGCCATGAAGGCCCTAACCGGTCAGTATGTGAACAACGTCATTTTCCCAACGTACAAGGCACTGGCCACCCTGACCGCCGAGCTCTACGACGAACTGGTGGATGCCAAGTCGAAGCTGCGCGAAGGTACGCTGACACAGAGCGACATCGACGAAATCTGTTCTACGTTTATCGACGCACGTTCTGCATGGGAGAGAAGCGAGTCCTTCCTCTATGGTGCCGCTACCGACTTCGGCATTGACCCACACATTGACACCTGGCCGCTGGACCGCACCGCACTGGCCAAGGCCCTGAGCTCGGCAGAGATTATTGAGGACCTGGACGACCTGGAGGACGGCGGCATCGACAATGCCCGCGCACTGGTTGGTGAACAGCAGCTCGGCTTCCACGGCATTGAGTTCATCATCTTCCGTAACGGTCAGAACCGTACGCTGGCAGCCCTGAAAGGTGTCGAGGACGACGAGGCCTTCGCCGGCCGTAACATCAGCGGCGAGCAGGAACTGATCTTCGCTGCTGCCGTGGCAGGCGACCTGCGCGACAAGTGCTTCCAGCTGGAAGTGAGCTGGCTGGGCGACGAAGCCCCTGCTGCCCATATTGAGCGCGTTGAGGAATGTGAGTTCCCCACCACACTGGCAGGCAGCGACAGCTCGTACGGTGAGAACATGCTGAACGCCACCAAGGCTGGCAGCACGCTGGCTACCTGGCGCAAGGTGATGAGCACCATCCTCGTGGCTGGCTGCAGCAACATCTGTGCTGAGGTGGCCGGACAGAAGATCGGACAGGCCTACACCGGTGCTGACCCCGACTACATTGAGTCGCCCTACAGCCAGCGCTCGTACTATGACTTCTATGACAACATCCTGAGCATCCGCAACTCGCTGAACGGTGCCGACGCTGACGTGGCACAGGCTAACTCCATCATGTCATACCTGCAGAAGTATAACGCAACTTTGGCACAGGGTTTGCAGGCACGTTTGAATGCAGCACTGGATGCACTTGACAAAGCGAAGAAAGGCACGCCGTTCGTGATTGACCCGCACAGCAGCAACGCCAAAGAGGCTATGGACGCCATCAATGCGCTGGACGAAGTCATTAACGAGGCAGCTACCTGGATAGCAGCCAACTAAAGAGGAGCCCCCTCTCACCTCCGCCCTCACCCGAGGGGGAGGCTTTCTGTGCTGCAAAACTTGAAATCCCTAATTATGAACTTTATGAACATACTAAACAAACGGATGAACTATCTGGTCATGGCAGCTCTCTTTGCGGGGGCTGCCTTGACTGGTTGTAAGGACGATGACAAACTGGCAGACGACCAGACGCCAGAGGAAACCACGTCCAACGATGATGAGAGTTACATTGGCAAGGCCGTCGGAAACTTCACTGCCGAGGAATGGTTCGTCGGCGGCGAGAAGGGTACGACGATGAACGTGACGCAGGGCTGCTACGAGGACGAGACACCTGCTGTGACCGAGATGGGGCTGTCGGAGGCCTTCAATCGCGGTGAGCAGTTCTTTGAACGTAACGTCACGGAGTTCCAGGCACCGTTCAACGGACTGGGACCGGCCTACGTCCGCAAGTCGTGTCTGGACTGCCATCCGGCCTACGGTCACGGCAAGCGCGTAACGAAATACACTGCTGAGTGGGGCAACGGCTACCTGCTGGTGGTCTATCACCCGGCTGACGGACAGAACAGTGACGACGGTCCCTACGTCAGTGAGGTGACGGGCATGCCGCAGACACGTGCCGTCAGTCCGTTCCTGCCCCCCATCGACGAGAGCGGCATTCACCTGGACTGGCTCACCGTCAGCACCATGGCTGACGGCAGCGAGATTTCTGCCACCCAGTTCCCCGACGGTGAGCGCTATCAGCTCATCTACCCCGAGCTGAGCATTGACCGCTCGGCTTTCAACACCAGCCCCACCCCCTGGGAGACGGGCAACGGTGCCGTGGCCTTCCGACTGGAGAGCACCATCGGCATCATTGGCACGGGACTGCTGGACGCTATTCCCGACGACAGCATCAAGCTGGAGTACCAGCGGCAGGCTGCCTGGTGGGCAAAGAACAACATCGAGGTCAGCGAGAAGCTGAACCCCGCCTTCTGGGATGCTGCTGCCAACGACTGGGCGGCAACGGCCATGTACGTGAATGCCTCCAGCGGCGTGGAGCAGGTGAACCGCATCAAGAAGTTCACTTATGCCATGACGCGCGGCTCGCTGCAGGACGGTGCCGGGGCCAATGCCATCTGGAACATCACCAACGTGTCACGCTCTGACCGTCCGAAGCTCTACACCACCGAGCCGTGGGCCAAGGCCATGAGCGAGAACCAGAAGGTGATAGCTGCCATCAAGGCCGACCCGACGTCACCCTACCATGCCGACGGTACGGACGAAGGCATCAAGGAGGCTGTCTATAACCTGCTGCTGCCATCGACCAACCAGTTTGACAACAAATGGCACAACTTCGAGCCGGAAATGAGCGACAATAACTTCTGGGCCTTCCAGGTATGGCACCGAGGACTGGCCATTCCACGTGCCCGTAACCTGCAAGACCCCGACGTGCAGCGCGGCAAGGAGGTGTTCAACCAAATTGGCTGTGCCACCTGTCACCGCCCGTCGTGGAAAACCAAGGAGGACAACTACTGGAACCCGCAGATCATTGCTGCACAGAACCTGCAGCTGCCACGCTACCAGAACCAGACCATCTGGCCCTACACCGACATGATACAGCACCGGCTGTACATGAAGAACGGCATTCACGGCTCATGGTGCCGCACCACCCCACTCTGGGGACGCGGACTGTCACTCATCAACACGGGTGCCGAAGACCGCCTGCACGACTGCCGTGCACGCAACGAGATTGAGGCCATCATCTGGCATGGCTACTCCAAGAAGTCGGATGCCTATGACAGTGCACTCAAATTCTATAACCTGCCCAAGAAAGACCGCGACGCCGTGGTGAAATTCCTCAGGGCGATCTAAACAAATTATGCTGAAGAAAACGGTCATAGCTTTATATGCGGTGGTGGTAGTCGTCATGGCTGCCGCCACCATTGTCGAAAAATATCAGGGGTCAGCATACGTCAGTTCCCATATCTACGGGGCGTGGTGGTTCTCGCTGCTGTGGGCACTACTGGCCGCATTCGGCATTTTCTATTTCCTGAAGAGACGCGTGAAACGGGTTTCCACCGTAGTGCTGCATGTCTCGTTCCTGCTGATTCTGCTCGGAGCGCTGCTCACGCACCTGACAGCACGCCAGGGCATGATACACCTGCGCAACGGCGAAAGCACCAACCAATACATCGCACAAGCAGACAATGGTCTCTGGGAAGAGCACCAGTTGCCTTTCACGCTACGGCTGGACTCGTTCAAGACGGTGTTCCACGAAGGAACGATGGCAGCCTCTGACTACCAGTCGTTTCTGACTGTCATGGACGACGTTGAGCACCGCGAAGTGGTATCGATGAACAACATTGTGAGCCACCGGTCCATACGCCTGTACCAAAGCAGCTTCGACGAGGACGGGCGCGGGAGCCTGCTCTCCGTGAACAGCGACCCCTGGGGCATTCCCGTCACCTATACCGGCTATGCGCTACTCTTCCTGGCACTCGTCTGGATGCTCCTGGACCCGAAAGGCAGCTACAGGCAGTTGCTACGGAAACTAAGCCTAATGGTCATCATAGGCTGGCTGCCGTTCAGTCCCGCAAAGGCGCAGAAGGTGCTGCCCACCGAGACGGCTGACCGCTTTGCCAACCTCATGGTGGTCTATAACGACCGGGTATGTCCGATGGAAACCTACGCCCTCGACTTCACCAAGAAACTGTACGGCAAGCGATCCTATAAGGACTTTACTGCCACACAGGTGCTGACGGGGTTCATCTTCTTCTACGACGACTGGTGCAGGGAACCCGTCATCAAAGTGAAAGGCAGCGAACTGCAGGAACGCCTGCAACTGCCTGCCTACGCCAGCGTCAACCAGTTCTTCAACCAGAACGGCTACGTGCTGGGACCATACGCCAGACAATACTACCAGGGAGAGCAGGACGCGTTCTACAAACAAGTGGCCAAGGCTGACGAGAAACTCTCGCTCGTCATGGAACTGCACCAGGGAACACCACTGAAGCTGTTCCCCTACACCCAAAAGGCTACTACCACATGGTATTCACCCACCGACAAGCTGCCGGAGTCAATGGACAGTGAGCACCAGAAATACATGCGTGAGGTGTTCACGCTGCTCAACGGTGAGGTGCAGGCAGGCAAATGGACACGTGCCAATGCCTACCTGGACAAGATGCTGAAATACCAACAAAGCTTTGGAGGACGTTCGGTGCCCGACACCACGAAACTAAAGGCAGAACGACTCTATAACCAGATTCCCTTTGCCACCATCCTGTTCATGGTATGCCTCACGTTCGGCTTCCTGTCGTTCATGAAGTGGCGCTACATCCGCATGGCTGCTACGGTGGTACTGACGGCGGCATTCCTTGCGCTGACACTATGTCTCATCCTGCGCTGGATCATCGTTGACCATGTGCCCATGTCCAACGGCTACGAAACAATGCTCGTGCTGGCGTGGTTCCTACAGCTGCTCACCTTCCTGGCCATGCGGCGTTTCCCCATCATGCTGACCTTCGGACTGCTCATGTCGGGCTTCTTCCTGCTGGTGAGCCATATCTCGCTGATGGACCCGCAAATGTCCCACATGATGCCCGTCCTGCAGTCACCACTGCTCTCGCTGCACGTCAGCATCATCATGATGGCCTACGCCCTGCTGTCGCTCACCTTCATCTGCGGACTGACGGGCCTCATCGTCAAAAAACAGGCAGAACAGCTCATGCTGCTCTCGCAGCTGATGCTCTACCCTGCCCTCACCACGCTGGGCATCGGCATCTTCCTTGGTGCCATCTGGGCGAACATTTCGTGGGGAACATACTGGAGCTGGGACCCAAAGGAGGTATGGGCGCTCATCACCTTCATGATCTATGCCATTGCAGTGCACACGCAATCATTTCCGGCTCTACAGCGTCCCAAAACCTTCCACATTTTCATGACTATTGCATTCCTTACCATTCTCATGACCTACTTCGGTGTCAACTATTTCCTGGGAGGAATGCACTCCTACGCATAATGCCGTAGGGGCGCGCCACCATTCAGGATGACACGCCCCTACACTTTTGTTCAACTATTTAAACTTTATCATTAATGAAGTCTGACACGGGGGAAGGGAAACTATATCTGCCTTGACAGTACTTCCTTCCAGCGGGCATAAGCAGACAGGTAATCGGCCCTGTGAGCCTCGTCGGGTGTAATGACCTGCAGCTTCTCCAACGTGGCAAACGCCTCGTCGTGATCCTTGTAGATGCCGGCACCGATACCTGCGCCTTTGGCAGCACCCACCGAGCCGTCAGTGTCGTAAAGCTCTATCGTGGCTCCGCTGACGCTGGCCAACGTGTCGCGGAAGAGCGGCGAAAGGAACATGTTTGCCTTTCCGGCATGAATCTTCCTGATGTCCATACCCATTTGCTGCATAATCTCCATACCGTAGCAGAAGGAGAACACGATACCTTCCTGCGCAGCACGCACCACATGGGCCTTAGAGTGCTTGTTGAAGTTGATGCCATTCACGGAACAACCGATCTCCCGGTTCTCCAGCACGCGCTCCGCACCGTTTCCAAACGGCACGATGGACACGCCCTCGCTGCCAATGGGCACGGTGGCTGCCAGGTCGTTCATGTCGGCATATGAAATGTCGGGCGTGATGTTCCGGTGCACCCACGCATTAAGAATGCCGGTGCCATTGATGCAAAGCAGTACGCCCAGGCGCACTTGCCCGGCACTGTGGTTAACATGCGCAAAAGTGTTTACACGTGACTTCTGGTCGTAATTCACATCGCCTAACACGCCATAAACCACACCGCTGGTGCCTGCCGTAGAAGCAATTTCGCCAGGATTAAAAACGTTTAGCGAAAGGGCGTTATTCGGCTGGTCTCCACCACGATATGTTATCGGGGTGCCTGCCTTCAGCCCCAACTCGGCAGCGGCCTCGGCACACACCTCGCTCTGCACGGAGAACGTGGGCACGATGTCGCTGATGAGTGAAGCATCAAAGCCATAGTATTTCATCAGGAAATCGGCCACCTGATTGTTCTTGAAGTCCCAGAACATACCCTCCGAAAGACCGCTCACGGTCGTGTTTGGCGTACCGCTAAGGCGCATGGCAATATAGTCGCCGGGGAGCATAATCTTGTAGATTTTCTCGTAGATTTCCGGTTCGTTCTCTTTTACCCATGCCAGCTTAGCCGCCGTGAAGTTTCCGGGCGAATTCAGCAGATGGCTCAGACACTGGTCAGCACCCAAATCGTTAAACGCCTTCTCACCATAAGGCACAGCACGAGAGTCGCACCAGATAATGGAGGGTCGCAAGGCCTTCAGGTTCTTATCGACACACACCAAGCCGTGCATCTGGTAAGAGATGCCTATCGCCTTCACATCTTCGGCTGTTGCACCGGCTTCAGCCATAATCTTCTTTAACGCAAGCTTTGCATTATCCCACCACATTTGCGGGTCTTGCTCTGCCCACCCGGCCTTCACGGCCATGATAGGAGCCTCCTTCTCGGGATAGAAAGCCGTTGCCACACACCTGCCTGAATCGGCATTTACCAATGATGCCTTGACAGAAGAGCTGCCTACATCGAAACCTAATAAATATCTGTTTGCCATAACAAATTAATGTTTTTCGTTTTATATAATACGATTAGCACTACAAAATTCCCAAAAATATTTTTAAAAAACAACTATTTTTGCAGTTTTGCATATTTTTTTACCATTATTTGAACACAATTAAAAACTTTTTTTTACCTTTGCAAAGGTGTTTACATACTCCACATGAGGAAAATTGCCGTAAAAGAACACGTGTCTAAGCTTTGGAAATTACAGAATATACGTATATGAAAAAGAAAATTTTGATTTTGGACGACAAGGAGACCATAGCGAAAGTGCTCTCTATCTATCTGATGACTGACTATGACGTACAATGGCTGCCCGACGGTCTTCAAGGGGTGAAATGGTTGCAGGCAGGCAACACTCCCGACCTGATTATCTCAGACATTCGCATGCCGGGCATGCGTGGTGACGACTTTCTTGAATGGATTAAGCAGAACGAGCTGTTCCGACATATTCCGGTCATCATGCTGAGTAGTGAAGACTCGACGAGCGAGCGCATCCGCCTGCTGGAGATTGGTGCCGTTGACTATATTGTCAAGCCTTTTAACCCCATGGAGCTCAAAATAAGAGTTAAGAAGATACTTCCCAATTAACAAAATAATTTCACCGCTATGATAGATGTTGTATATTTAGGTAATAGCCCTCAGTCAAAAGAACGACTTAAATATATTCCCGGTCAGTCCATCAAGCCGACGACTACCTATAAGGAAGCAGCATCTGTATGCACGCCGCGCATTCCTAACGAACACTTCATTCTGTTTTTTGAAAAAAACATTCAGAACGAGGATGTGACGGCTATTACCTACATCCACAAGAATTGCCCCAGTGTGTACATCATACTGATGACTGACCCTCTGACCGAGGAAGAGCGTAAGATGTACCTGAAGAGTGGCATTAACGACACCATTGAACGTCAAGCGTCTATTACTGAGCTGAACAAGAAGATTCAGTTCATTTCAAGCCGCGAGAACATTCTGTTCAACGACCAGGATGCAAAATACAAGATTCTGAAGTTTAAGATTCCTCTTTGGAAGAGAGCGTTTGACATTGTGTTCTCCGGGCTTGCCATTCTCTTTCTGTCACCCATATTCCTGCTGACGGCCATTGCCATCCGCCTGGAGAGCAAGGGTCCCATCATCTTCAAGTCAAAGCGCGTGGGAACCAACTACACGATTTTCGACTTCCTGAAATTCAGAAGCATGTATGTTGATGCCGAGAAGCGGTTGAAGGAAATCAGCAAGGAACACAACCAATATGCTGAAAGTGAAGAAGATGAAGACGATGATGAGGACGAGAAGAGCGTCATCACTTCTCCGTTGGGTGACGAAGCCGAACAACAGATGTTTGACAAGGGGTTGGAGTCAGGAATGATGATCAGCGATGAAGAAATCATGCTTGTGGGCGATGATTTTGTAGTAGCAGAAAGTGAATTCACGAAACAAAAGGAAGCCGAGAACAACAATGCTTTTGTCAAGATAGAAAACGACCCGCGCATTACCAAGGTAGGTAAATTCATCAGGAAATACAGTATCGACGAGTTGCCGCAGCTTTTCAACATCCTGAAGGGAGACATGTCCATTGTAGGCAACCGTCCGCTGCCTCTCTACGAAGCAGAGAAACTGACTGCCGACACGAGCATTGACCGCTTTATGGCTCCTGCCGGTCTTACCGGGCTTTGGCAAGTGGAGGAACGCGGAAAGGGCGGCAACATGTCGGCCGAAGAGCGGAAGCAACTGGACATCATCTATGGTCAGACATACAACTTTGCGCTTGACATGAAGATTATTTTCCGCACATTAACCGCTTTTATACAAAAAGAAAACGTATAGAACATATACAAGGCGTAACCATAAGAACAAAGAAGGATGAACAGGGTAAGACTCTCTTTATGTACATTGATTGCTATTGTAACTACCACGTCTGCCTATGCACAATACGAAAATAGTGGTATCACCGCTGGTTTCTTTGACTCCAGCGAAAACAGCACTATCAACTTCTCTTCATTTCATTTGCCACCACTTGGCGTACTCTACGAAAACGCCAAGGAAAACCCGAAAATATTAGAAGCAGAGAAAGTGCGCGAACTGGCTCAGGCGGAAGTGGCCAAGCAGAAACGGCACATATTCTCATACATTACCGGACACGCCAGCTACAGCTACGGCAAGGCCGACATGTGGGGCAACAACTCTACGGCCTACAACACCATGGTGTACCAATTTCAGGGCAGCGAGCAGAGCTACTGGAACGTGGGTGTGAACCTGGCCGTACCGTTGGAAGACATTTTGGACCTGACAGCCGCCGTGAAGCGCAAACGGCTGGAAGCTGAACAGGCACGCTACAAGAGAGACCAGGCCTACGACGACCTGAAGCTACAGATAGGGTCACTCTATGCCCGCATCACCAACAACCTTGTTGCCCTGAAGACGAACGGCGAGGCAGCCGCCATCTATCAGGGTGCCGGCCAGCTGAACCAGGAGCAGTTTCACCAGGGCGAAATGAACATTGAGGACTTTGCCTACACAAAACTGCGCGAAGTACAGGTGGTCAACCAGTACCAGAGTCTTCAAACCCAGATACTGACAGACATCATTACGCTGGAGATCATCACCCACACGCCCATCATGACCAACACGACGACGGAGATAACGCTCGACGGTAAGATAACGAAGAGCCAGCGCCAGCTGGAAAGAGAGAAGAAGGCACTCGAAAAGAGAATCAGGAAAGAGAATGCCGAAGAGCAGAAGAAGATAGAGAAACTTGAAAAGGAGGCGAAAGAGGCCAAACGGAAAGCCGAGAAGGATGCCAAGAAAAAAAAGAAATAAACAAAAGCCTGACTATGGATACATTTAGATACTTAATCCGCTTCTTATACAAAATACGCTGGTATCTTGTCATACTGCCACTCATTGCCCTGATAGTCGCATGGTTTCTGACACGCGACATGGAGCGTGTGTATGACACGAACACGACCATCTACACGGGTATGATTACGGGTTACAACATGGAGGGTACGGGAACCGTGGGCGGCAACTCCCAGATAAACATCACCAACCTCATGCTGATCATCACCACCGACAATACCATTCACGAAGTGGCCCTCCGCCTTTTTGCCCGCTGCATGATGTACGGTAATCCCAACAAGGACAACAACTATATTTCGGCCGAACACTTCCGGCAGCTGAACGCCCACGTGCCGGCCGACGTGAAAGCCCTGATCAAGCACAACAGCGAGGCGCAGACCTATGCCAACCTGAAAGCCTACGAGAAACCCATACAGGGCAACTACATCTTCGGTCTTCTGAATTACCACCCCTATTTTGGCATCAACAACATTACCAGCCGCATCAAGGTGCTGCAGCTCAACAATAGTGACATCATCGACGTGTCTTACTCTGCCAACGATGCCGGCATCGCCTACAACACGCTTGACATTCTGAACTCCGTGTTCAAGAAGCAATACGAGCAAATCAGGTTTGGCGAGACAACCAACGTCATCAAGTTCTACGAAAAGGAAGTCATCAAGCTGCTGCGCTACCTGACCAATGCCGAAGACGACCTGATACGCTACAACATTTCCAAGCGCATCATTAACTACGAAGAACAAACCAAACAGCTCACCGTGCTTGAGGCACAGCAGCAGATGGCGGTCAACGACCAGCTCATGTCATATACGACGACGAAGGCGCTGATGGATTACTTAGAGCGCCAGTTAGGCAATCGTGCCCAGGTCATTCGCTCAAACCGTGAGTTCACCAACAGCGTGCGCGACATTTCACGCATCCAGTCGCGCATCTCGAACCTCCAGATTATGAGCAGCGAGAACGGCGGTGCCGACGCCGAGGCGCAGCAGGAACTGGCCAAGGCCCAGCGCGACCTGCAGGAGGCTACGGGACGTGTGAAGACGCTGACGCGCGACATTGAGGCAGCCACCTACAACACCGAAACGGGCGTAAAAGCCAACAAGATGCTTGACAACTGGCTCGACCAGGTGCTGGCCTTAGAGAAAGCAAAGGCCATGGCCAGTGCGCAGGACATTATGCAACAGAAGCTGGATCAGCAGTACATGTTCTACGCCCCCATCGGCGCTACCATTGACCGTAAAGACCGCCACATCGGCTTTCTGGAAAGCAACTACATGGAAATGCTGAAGGCGCTGAATGCAGCACGCCTGCGCCAGCGTAACCTGCAGATGACGACTGCCTCGCTGCGCGTGCTCAACCCACCCATGTTCCCCCTGAACGCTCAGCCGACGAACCGCATGATGATACTGCTGGGTGCCTTCATGCTGACCTTCATCATGACGGCCATCTACTTCTTTATCATCGAGCTGCTCGACCGCACGCTGCGCGACCGCATGCGCTCCGAGCGTATCACGAAGCTGCCCGTGCTCGGCTGTTTCCCGAAGGAGAGCAATCTGCGCTACCGCCGCTACAACAAAACCATTTCCGACATGGCCCTGCGACAGCTGAGCAAGTCGCTGCTGCCCTATTTCAAAGAAGGCCAGCAGAACGTGCTCAACCTGATTTCGACCGATGCCCAGAACGGCAAGAGCTATCTTGCCCAGGAACTGGAAGACTACTGGATCTCCATCGGTCTTCAGGTGCGCCGCCTGACGTACGACGAAGACTTCCTGGCAGAAGACAGCAAGTTCATCATGGCCAGGGACATCAGGGACCTCTGCTCCGACATCATGCCCGACGAGATAGCCATTGTGGAATACCCCAACCTGAACGAGAACTCCATCTCGCCGTCATTGCTGAACATGGGCACCGTCAACCTGATGGTAACCCGTGCCAACCGCACGTGGAAGGATGTTGACCAGAAGGCGCTGAACGAAATAGAGGCCATGCTCGACGAGGAGCACAAGCACACCCTGTTCATGTATCTGACAGAGGCCAGCCGCGCTGCTGTCGAGGAGTTTACGGGTCAGCTTCCTCCCTACACCAAATTCAAGAACTATGTCTATCGTATCTCACAGTTAGGCCTCACCGCAACAGAAACCAGCCATGCGCAGTAAACATGAGTATAGCAACAGGTTATAAGCGTTTCATACAAGATCACGGAGGAAGAGTCTTGTTACTCTTTCTCCTGTTTTTGCTTGCGTTATACCTGTTCTACTCCATGGGCATCACCGGCATGGCGCTGGTGAGCGTGATTCCCATCATGCTGCTGGTGGTTCTGGCAGGCTTCAGACACACCATGCTGACGTTCTGGGTGCTCATGGTGGTCAACTTCTTCGTTATGTGGCACGGCATGCCGCAGCTGCCCGTCCCCACCTCGGTGCCCAACGAGCTGCTGGAGATTGTGCTGCTGGCCTTAGCCGTCATCGACACGAAGAACACCCGGTACGAACGCTGCGGCAACGTCATGTTCCTGGCGCTGATTGTATGGTGCCTGTTCTGCATTCTGGAGGTGCTCAACGACACCTGCGGCGTGGGCATCGACGTGCTGGCATGGTTTACCACGGCGCGTTCCTTAGCCTTCCAGCTCATGTACATCTTCCTGGTGTTTACGCTTTATATCTCTGAGCCCAAGGTGCTCATCAAGTACCTGTACGTGTGGGGCGCACTGTCGCTCTTCGCCGTGTTCTGGGTGTGGAAACAGAAGAACATCGGTTTCATGGATGCCGAGAACGCGTGGCTCATGAGCCGTGGCCGCGAGACGCACGTACTGCAGGGCGGCACGCTGATACGCTATTTTTCGTTCTACAACGATGCAGCCAACTTCGGCATAGGCATAGCCTCGACGGCCGTTGCGTTTCTCATATTCAGCATCACCAGCAGAATCAGGGCTCACAAGGTGTTTTTTCTGCTGACGGGCTTGGCTTGCGCGTGGGCCATCTTCCCCTCCGGCACCCGTACAGCCATTGCCTGCCTGATGGGTGGCATCATGGCATACGTCTTTTTGTCCAAGTCGTTCAGGATAGCCATTCCCGTCACCATCTTATTCGGCCTGTTTGCCTTCATACTGATGTTTACCACCATCGGCAACAGCAACCAGCAGATACGCCGCATGCGCAGTGCGTTCAACAAGGATGACGCCTCGGCCAACGTGCGCAGCATCAATCAGGCAGCCATGAAGAAATACCTGGCCGAGGCACCATGGGGCATCGGCATGGGCGTGGGTTACAAGAATGTGCCAGCCAACAACAAATACACGTTTATGGCCACCGTGGCGCCCGACTCCGAGTATGTGTTCATTTGGATTCATACGGGCGTCATCGGCATTACCGTCTTCCTCGTCTGCACGGCCATCATGCTCATCGGTGCCTGCTGGATAGTGCTTTTCCGGCTGCGCAGCCCGTCGCTGCGTGGAATAGGTGCAGGGTTCTGCTGCGCCATGATTTCGCAGCAGTTCGGCGGCTACGGCAACCAGGTGCTCATGCAGTTTCCCAACTGTCTTCTCTTCTACGGCGGGTTAACCATTGTCTATGTGCTGCCCTACCTTGAAGGCGAGTGGACAGCCTACGAGGAACAGCTGTTGACACGTCAGGAAGCCAAGAGGCGGCTGAAGGCCAGAAAGCGTAAGAGTGTTCAGAGATTAGGATTTAAACATTAGAATACATTGAATATCATAGAAGTAACCATCATCACCGTCAACTACAACGGGTTGTCAGACACCTGCGAGTTGCTGAAGACGTTGCCCTTAGAGGACCCGACGCTCGAGGTCATCGTGGTTGACAATGCTTCAAGAACCGACGAGGCAGCTGAAATCCGCAAGCGTTTTCCGCGTGTGAAGACCCTGCGCAGCGAGAAGAACTTAGGCTTTGCCGGCGGCAACAACTTAGGCATCAGGGTCGCCCGTGGGCGCTACCTGTTCTTCATCAACAACGACACGCTGTGCTACAGGGGCCCCGCGAAGCCTGAGGGGAGCGCACAGCTGCTTCTCGAGCCGCTCATCAGGCGCCTGGAGTCGTCTGACAACATTGGCATGGTGTGCCCCAAGATTCGTTTTGCCTGGGACGATGCTCCCATTCAGTTTGCCGGCTATACACCGCTGTCGGCCTTCACGCTGCGCAACCGCTCCATAGGCTTTGGCGAAGCCGACCACGGGCAGTACGACACGCCCCACCCCACTCCCTACGCTCACGGTGCCGCCATGATGGTGAAGCGCGAGGCAGTTGACCGTGCTGGCATGATGCCTGAGGCGTTTTTCCTTTACTACGAAGAGCTCGACTGGTCGCTGATGATACGCCGCGCCGGCTACGAGATATGGTACGAGCCGGCCTCCACCATCTTCCACAAGGAGAGCATGAGCACGGGCAAGAACAGCCCCTTGCGCACCTATTACATTACGCGCAACCGGCTACGCTTTGTGCAGCGCAACGTGCAGTACCCGCAGAAACTGCTCAACTACCTTTACCTCATTGGCATAGTAGGCACCAAGGACGTGGCAAAACACCTGCTCCACGGCGACGTGGCACTGGCAAAAGCCGTCGTGCGCGGGGTGATTCAATTCTTCAAACAACAGTAGGACATGGATTTCTGGCAAATCATATACGGCATCGACTGGGTGCTCTTCGGCATTGTCGGCTACACGGTTTTCTACCTGGCCTTCTATGCCGTTGCGGGCATGTTCAGCAGCCACCCTGCCGTGCCCAGAGCTAACCGCCACAACAGCTTCATTGTGCTGATTCCTGCCTACAGGCGCGACAAGGTGGTGGCAGAAACCGTCATGTCGGTGCTGTCGCAGACGTACCCGCAGCGGTTCTTTGACGTCATTGTCATTTCCGACGAGCAGAGCGAGATGACCAACTTCAGACTTGCACAGATGCCCATCACGCTGCTGACTCCCAACTTTACGACCTACACCAAAGCGCGCGCACTGCAATATGCCGTGAGCAACCTTCCACAATTCAAGATTTACGATCTGGTGGTCATATTAGATGCGGGAACCATTGTTGACCAGAACTTTCTGCAGGAGATGAACGATGCCTACGAGGTGGCGGGCACGAAGGCCATACAGGCACACCGGCTGTCGAAGAGCCGCGAGACGGAAATAGCGCACATGGATGCCGTTTTCGAAGAAATCAACAACACCATCTTCCGCCGCGGGCACATTGCCATCGGCCTGCCCGCCGCCCTGACCAGCTCGGGCAACGCGTTCAGCTACAGGTGGTTCCGCGAGAACATCTTTAAGGTCAACACGCCTTACTGCGAGAAGGAGCTCGAAGCGCTGCTGCTGCGCCAGCACGTCTTCATTGACTACTTCGACGACATACTGGTGTACGACGAGAAGTCGCGCACCGTCGGCGAGTTCAACGACCGCCATGCCCGTTGGTTCTCGGCTCAGTTCCATGTTGCCGTGAAGAACCTGCGCTACCTGCCCACGGCCGTTCTGAACCGATACTACGGCTGGATTGACAAGCTGCTGCAGTGGCTGCTCATGCCTCGCACCATCATGGTGAGCCTCATCACCTTCATGAGCCTCTTCATGCCGTTCATCTATCTCACACTGGCCATCAAGTGGTGGCTGCTGTTCGCCTTCGTCATGTTCATCTTCGCCCTGGCTACGCCCGACTATCTGGTTGACAAGAAGTGGAACAAGTCGTTCGCCAAAGCACCGTTCATCATGCTGGGCTCACTGTTCAGCCCTGCCAAGGCGGTGCAGACGGAGGCAGAAAAACTGACTTACGCAAAACCGAAAAAGAAACAATGACATGATACTTTGGACAATTCTACATATTACCGACTGGCTGCTGTGGCTCACCCTGGCGGGTTCCGTCGGCTACGTGGTTTCCTTCGCGCTGGCTTCGCTGTTCTCTAAGAGAGAAGACAAGAGAGGAGTGACGGGGACAAGAGAGGAAGAGCCTGTCAGGAAGGCTTCCTTCCTCGTGCTTTACCCTGCCTACCACGAAGACGCGGTCATCGTCAACTCCGTGCGCCAGTTCCTGCTGTCTGACTACCCTGAGGAGAAGTACCACGTGGCCGTCATTTCCGACCACATGGAGCCTGACACCAACCGGCAACTGGCTGAACTGCCCATCACGCTGCTGCAGCCGGTGTTCGAGAAAAGCTCGAAAGCCAAGGCGCTGCAGTTCGCCGTTCAGAACTTTTCGGGGAAGGACGAAAGAGCCTTCGACTACGTGGTGATACTGGATGCCGACAACGTGGTGCGTCCCGATTTCCTGCACCAGCTGAACCGTTCGTGCGCCCAGGGCCACAGGGCCATACAGTGTCACCGCTGCGCCAAGAATTCTGACAACGACATTGCGGTGCTCGACGGTGTCAGCGAGGAAATCAACAACACGCTGTTCCGACGCGCCCACAACGTGGTGGGGCTCTCGTCGGCACTCATCGGCTCGGGCATGTGTTTCTCGTACCAGTGGTTCTGCACGCACGTGGGTCAGCTCTACTCGGCCGTCGAAGACCGTGAACTGGAAGCCATGCTCATGAAGGAGCGCGTCTTCGTCAGGTTCGAAGACCACATTCCCGTCTATGACGAGAAGGTCAGCAGCAGCGACAACTTCCAGCGACAACGACTGCGCTGGATGACGGGACAGGTGCAGACGCTGCTGCTCATGCTGCCGTCGCTGCCTAAGGCCATCGCCACGGGCAACGTCAACTTCATCGACAAGACCATTCAGCAGGCACTGCTGCCGCGCAGCATCTTGCTGGCTCTGCTGCCGCTGCTGTCGCTGCTGGTCACGCTGCTGGTTCCCGTATGGGGCCTCAAGTGGTGGCTGTTGACGGGCTGTTTCTGCCTGGCGCTGCTCCTGGCCATTCCCCGCCAACTGCGCACCCGGGCGGTGTTCAGCCGCGTGGGCATGCTGCCCAGACTTGTGTGGCGCATGGTGAGCAACGTAGCACACATTGACAAGAACAGCCGCGACTTCATTCACACCACGCACAACAAGTAAAGAGGAAGAGGGAAAGAAACATGAAAATAGCCGTACTGACATCAGGCATACTGCCTATACCGGCCGTGAAGGGCGGAGCCGTCGAAAACCTCATCGACTTCTATCTGGAGTACAACGAGCGGCACCGGCTGCACGACATTACCGTCTATAGCGTGGGCGACAAGCTGACCGCCGGCCACCAGGCACTGCAGTCGGAGGTGAACCACTACCGTTACATAGAGATATGGAGCCCGTGGGCGAAGATTCGCAAGCGCATCTACAAATGGAGCCACCCGCAGCAGCAGTACTTCCACTACACCATTGAGTACTACCTGGAACGGGCGCTCAGCGACATCGCGCGCAAGAACTACGACGTAGTCATTCTGGAAAACCGACCCGCCTACAGCCTGAAGGTGGCCGGGCGCACCAGGGCGAGACTCGTCTGCCACCTGCACAACGACTTCCTGAATGCCGACACCCCCGAAGCGCTGCCCATATACAACGCGCTGAGCCGCGTCATCACCGTGTCCGACTTCATTGCCAGCCGCGTGAGAACGCTGGAGACGGGCGGCGGCACGAAGTGCGTGACCGTCAAGAACGCCATTAACCGCGAAGCCTTCACAAACCCGACGGCCGACGGCCCCACGCGTCAGGACCTGGGGCTGCTGCCCACCGACTTCGTGCTGGCATACAGCGGGCGCATCAACGCGGAGAAAGGCATTGCCCAGCTCGTTCAGGCCATGACGCTCATCAAGGACGCACGCGACGTCAAGCTGCTGGTCATGGGCGGCTCGTTCTTCGGCGACAACGTGAGCGACGACCCCTTCATCAGCCGGCTGAAGCAGCAGGCAGCACAGTTAGAGGGGCGCATCACGTTCACCGGCTTCGTGCCCTACCACCGCATACCCGCCTACCTCCGCCTGGCTGATGCCGCCATCATACCCTCACAGTGGGAGGAGCCCTTTGGGCTTACCTGCCTGGAGGCCATGGCGGCAGGCAGACCCATCATAGCCAGCCGGCGCGGCGGCATACCCGAAGTGCTGCACGACGAGTACGCCATACTGCTGCCTGCACATGGCGGCGACAAAGAAGAAGACTTCGTCGCACAGCTGGCATCGGCCATCCTCAACCTGCAGCACCACCCCGACATCTGCAAGCGCATGGGGGCGGCAGCCCTCGCGGCATCGCTACAATACGACAAAAACCAGTATGCGCAGCAGTTCTTCAACGCCTTGGAACCCCTGAAACCACACCAGTAAAAAATATGAGCGAACGCGTACACAGAAGTGTGATGAATATCAAGGTGGGCATGCTGTTCTACGTGCTCACCATCGTGCTGACGTTCTTCTCGCGCCGGGTGTTCCTGGAATGTCTCGGTACGGAGTTCATCGGCCTTACCGGCATGCTCACCAACATCATGAGCTTCCTGAGCGTGGCCGAACTGGGCATCGGCACCAGCATCGTCTATTTCCTGTACAAGCCGCTGCAGGAAGACAATCACGCGAAAATCAACGAAGTCATGTCCATGCTGGCCTACCTCTACCGCTGCATCGGCTACATCATAGGCGCTGCCGGCGTGACGCTCAGTCTGTTCTTCCCGTTCTGGTTCGGCAACCTCTCCACAGGACTCTTCCTCGTCTATTTCGCCTTCTACTCGTTCCTGGCCTCGTCCGTCATGGGCTACGTGTTCAACTACCGGCAGTTGCTCGTCTCGGCCAACCAGAAGCAGTACGTGGTGAACGCCTACTTCCAAACCATCAACATCGTGCAGATAGTGCTGCAGATTGTCCTGGCCTACTACTACCGCAACCTCTACCTCTGGGTCAGCGTCGGAGTGGTGTCAACACTCGTCGGCTGCATCGTCTTCAATCGGCGCATACGCAAGGAGTACCCTTGGCTGCACATCGACCTGCACGCCGGCAAGCAGAACCTCAGACAATACCCCGAGGTGCTCAGGAAGACGCGGCAGATATTCGCGCTGCGCATCAAGGACTTCATACTGAACCGCAGCGACGAACTGCTGGTCGGAGCCTTCGTCTCGGTCGCACAGGTGGCCTTCTACGGCAACTACACCATGATACTCAACAAGCTCATCTTCCTGGTCAACATACTGGGCGACGGAATGAGCGCAGGCGTGGGCAACCTGCTGGCCGAGGGCAACGAGCGAAACACCATGAAAGTGTTTTGGGAAATGACCGCCACCCGCTTTTACATCATGGGCATGGTCATCTTCCCACTCATACTCTTCCTGCAGCCGCTCATCAGCTGCTGGTTAGGACCTGGATATCAGCTCAGCACACTCATAGCCTACCTGTTCATCATCAACCTCTTCCTGCGACTGCAGTACGCCACCGTCTATCTCTTCGTAGGCTCGGCAGGACTCTACGGCGATGTCTGGACATCGTGGGCTGAACTCATCATCAACATCGCCGTCACCGTCGCACTCGCCCCCTACTTCGGCATCGTCGGCATACTGCTGGGAAAAATAGTCAGCGTCTTCTTCTTCAACGTCTTCTGGAAACCCTACTACCTCTTCTCGCAAGGCTTCCACAAAAGCGTGTGGCAGTTCTGGCGACCCATGGCCACCTACTACGGCATCTTCTTCCTCTTCGCCGCCATAGCCATATGGCTGCGCCACGCCTGGGTTGACAGCCATGTTGACACCTGGCTCACCCTCATCGCCAGCGCTGCCGCCATCCTGCTGCCCCTGCTCCTGCTCTATTTCCTTGCCCTCTTCGTCTGCACCCGCGGCATGAAATACTTCGTGGCACGCAAACCCGCCATCTACGACAAGCTGAAGTTCCTGGCACCGTAGAACGTCAAGGGGAAAAAAGAGGACCGACAGCAGTTACCCGGTACCTGCTGTCAGTCCATTTTTCATTCAGTAGTGCGTTCTTCACTTTCCGTCGAAGGTACTTCCATTCGAAAAAGCAAAAAAATATTTTGCTTTTTGCTCACTTATTCGTACCTTTGCACCCCAAATATATAATAAGGTATAAAAGAAGAATGATAACAGTAACAAATCTGGCGATACAATTCGGCAAGAAGACGCTTTATAAAGACGTCAATCTCAAGTTCACAAGTGGCAACATCTATGGCATCATAGGCGCTAACGGTGCCGGCAAGTCAACACTGCTCCGCGCCATCAGCGGCGAGTTGGAACCCAACAAGGGAAGCGTGGAGCTGGCCCCGGGCGAACGGCTGAGCGTGCTGGAACAGGATCACTTCAAGTACGACGAGTTCACGGTGATGGACACGGTGCTGATGGGTCACCAGCCGCTGTGGCAGAACATGAAGGAGCGCGAGGCACTATACGCCAAGGAGGAAATGACTGAGAAGGACGGCAACCGCGCTGCCGAACTGGAAATGGCTTTCGCCGAAATGAACGGCTGGGAAGCCGAAAGCGAGGCCGCCCAGCTGCTGCAGAACCTGGGCGTGGGCGAGCCGCAGCACTACAAACAGATGAGTGACATTTCGAACAACGAGAAGGTGCGCGTGATGCTGGCCAAGGCACTGTTCGGACACCCCGACAACCTGCTGCTGGACGAGCCGACGAACGACCTGGACCTGGACACCGTGCAGTGGCTGGAGGAATACCTGTCGAACCTGGAGCAGTGCGTGCTCGTGGTGAGCCACGACCGACACTTCCTGGATGCCGTCAGCACCCAAACGGTAGATATAGACTTCGGCAAGGTGACGCTCTTCTCGGGCAACTACTCGTTCTGGTACGAATCGTCGCAGTTAGCCCTGCGCCAGCAGCAGAACCAGAAGATGAAGGCCGAGGAGAAACGCAAGCAGCTGGAGGAGTTCATACGCCGATTCTCTGCCAATGTGGCAAAGTCGAAGCAGACCACCTCGCGCAAGAAGATGTTGGAGAAGCTGAACGTGGAGGAGATCACGCCATCGACGCGCAAATACCCGGGCATCATCTTCCAGATGGAGCGCGAACCGGGCACGCAAATTTTAGAGGTGCAGGGGCTGAAGGCCGTTGACGCTGACGGCACGGTACTGTTTGACAACGTGAACTTCACGATTGAGAAAGGACAGAAGACCGTCTTCCTGAGCCACAACCCGAAGGCCATGACGGCACTGTTTGAAATCATCAACGGCAACCGGCAGCAGGATGCAGGCGAATACAAATGGGGCGTGACCATCACCACGGCCTACCTGCCGCTCGACAACACGGCATTCTTCCAGAGCGAGATGAACCTCGTGGATTGGCTCAGCCAGTACGGCACGGGCAACGAGGTGCTGATGAAGTCGTACTTAGGGCGCATGCTGTTCAAGGAGGAGGACGTGCAGAAGAAGGTGTGCGTACTCTCAGGCGGCGAAAAAATGCGCTGCATGATAGCACGTATGCAGCTGAAGAACGCCAACTGCCTGATTCTGGACACGCCGACGAACCACCTGGACCTGGAGTCGATTCAGGCTTTCAACAACAACCTGATTCAGTTCAAGGGCAACATCCTATTCGCATCGCACGACCATGAGTTCATCAACACCGTGGCCGACCGCATCATTGAACTGACACCGAAGGGAACCATTGACAAGCTGATGACCTACGACGACTACATATATGACGAGGCCATCAGGGAACAGAAGGAGAAAATGTACAATTAGGCACACTTTTTGCAGTACAGCAGGAAAAAACACCAATTGCTATGAAAGAAGAAGAAAAGAAAAACCTGGAAGAGGAAGAAACTCTGAAAGAGGAAGAAGTGAACTCAGAACAGCAAACTGACGACAACCAAAATCAGGAAAACCCCACGCAAGCCGAGGAGAAAGACCCCATGGAGGCTGCACAGGAAGAAATTGAACAGCTAAGGGACAAGTACCTCCGCTCGGTAGCAGAGTTTGACAACTACCGCAAGCGTACCACCAAGGAGAAGGCAGAGCTGATTCTGAACGGCGGTGCCAACGCCATCAAGGCCATACTGCCCGTGCTCGACGACATGGAGCGGGCTATTGAGAACGGTTCAAAAACCGAAGACCCGCAGGTGCTGCGCGAAGGCATGGAACTGATTTACCAGAAGTTCCAGAAAGTACTGGAAGGCCTCGGCGTGAAAAAGATAGAGACAGAGGATGCAGACTTTGACGTCGATATTCACGAAGCCGTTGCTATGGTGCCCGGCATGGGTGACGACAAGAAGGGCAAGGTTATTGACTGCCTGCAGCAAGGCTACAAAATGAACGACAAGGTAATCCGCCACGCCAAAGTGGCTGTAGGACAATAATATGGCACAGAAAAGAGACTACTACGAGGTGCTGGGCGTCAGCAAAGGCGCTACCGAAGACGAGATAAAAAAGGCATACCGCACCATCGCCATCAAGTATCACCCCGACCGTAACCCCGGCAACAAAGAGGCCGAAGAGAGATTCAAGGAGGCTGCCGAGGCTTACGACGTGCTGCACGACCCACAGAAGAGACAGCAGTACGACCAGTTCGGATTCGACGGCCCCATGGGCGGCGGCTTCGGCGGCTTCGGCGGTGCCAGCATGAACATGGACGACATCTTCTCCATGTTTGGCGACATCTTCGGCGGACACGCAGGCTTCGGCGGCTTCGGCGGCGCATCACGCCGCCCGCAGAAACATCGCGGCAGCGACCTGCGCCTGAAGGTGCGCCTGTCGCTGAACGAAATCTCGCAAGGCGTCACCAAGAAATTCAAGGTGCGCAAGGACATTGCCTGCTCTCACTGTCACGGCTCAGGTGCAGAAGCTGGCAGCACCGACGAAATATGTCCGACGTGTCACGGCTCGGGAGTCATCACCCACACCACCCAAAGCATCTTCGGCATGATGCAGACACAGGGCACCTGCCCCACCTGCAACGGAACGGGACACGTCATCAAGAACAAATGCAAGCACTGCGGCGGAACAGGCGTCGAAAAGGGTGAAGAGGTCGTGGAAATAAATATCCCGGCAGGTGTAGCCGAAGGAATGGTGGTCAACGTGCCCGGCAAGGGAAACGCAGGTCATAACAACGGCATCAACGGCGACATCCAGGTGTTTATTGAGGAAGAAGAAAACGACACCTTCATTCGCGACGAGAACGACCTGATATACAACCTGCTGCTTGACTTCCCCACGGCAGCACTCGGCGGCGAAGTGGAGATTCCGACCATTGAGGGCACCAAACTGAAAATCAAGATGGAAAGCGGAACGCAGCCGGGAAAGACGCTGCGACTGCGCGGTAAAGGACTACCCGCCGTACAAGGCTACGGCAGAGGAAGAGGCGATTTAGTGGTAAACGTAAGTGTTTATGTTCCAAAAACTTTAAACAGAGAGGAAAAAGAGACACTTGAAAAGTTCAGGCAAAGCGACAACTTCAAGGGCGACACCGCCACCAAGCAGTCAATCTTCCAGAAGTTCAAGAACTACTTTAATTAAAGCGCTTGATCTTAACATTCAAAAAACTCCCCCACCCCATGACCTACCAGGAAACAACCCAATACCTGTTCAGCCAGTTGCCGCAATTTGAAAAAGACGGCTCAACTGGTTTCCACGAAGGACTGCGCAACACGCTGGCACTTGACGAGCACCTGGGGCACCCGCACCGGAACTTCCAAACCATTCACGTGGCAGGAACCAACGGCAAGGGGTCCTGCTCGCACACATTGGCAGCCATTCTGCAAACCTGCGGATACAAGGTAGGACTCTACACTTCGCCGCACCTGGTGGACTTCCGCGAGCGCATCAGAATCAACGGGCAATGCATCAGCGAGGAATACGTGGTGGAGTTTGTCGAGAAAGAACGCAACTTCTTCGAACCCCTGAAACCCTCATTCTTTGAGCTGGCTACCGCCATGGCATTCAAGTATTTCAGCGACATGAAAGTTGATATTGCTGTCGTCGAGGTAGGACTGGGAGGACGACTGGATTGTACGAATATCATTACCCCAGTGCTCTCGGTGATAACCAACATCAGTTTCGACCATGTTAAATTTCTTGGAGACACGCTGGCCAAGATAGCAGCCGAAAAAGCAGGCATCATCAAGAAAGGCATTCCTGTCGTCATAGGCGAAACGACCAAGGAGACACGCCCCGTGTTCGAAGCAAAGGCACGGGAAGAACAGGCCCCCATCACGTTTGCAGAAGAGCAGCAGGAGGTACTGGGTGCCAAGCCGCAAAACGACGGCACCATGCACTACCTGACCAGAAGCTATGGCGAGCTGAACGGCGAACTGGGAGGAATATACCAAGAGAAAAACACCAACACCGTGCTATGTGCTGTCAGCAAACTGGAGGAAATGGGCATCATGTGCAAATGCTCAAAGCCCGAGGACCAAGAGAAATGCCGGAAGGAAATAGAAAACGGAATCATGCATGTCTGCGAGCTCACCGGATTGCAAGGCCGGTGGCAAACAGTGAAGATTGTTCCGCACGTGGTTTGCGACACGGGGCACAACCTTGCAGGGTGGGAATACCTGAGCCGACAACTGAAGAACGTGAAGTGCCGGCACATGTACATCGTCTTCGGCATGGTGGACGACAAAGACATTGACGGAGTCATGAAACTGCTTCCAACCAATGCCACCTATTATTTTACCAAAGCAAACAACAAACGGGCCATTCCCGAAGAAATACTCCTGAAGAAGGGCACACAGGCAGGACTTGACGGTAGGGCCGTACCCACCGTTCCGACAGCCTACAAAATGGTCATGAATACAGCCTCAGGCGATGATTTCGTGTTCGTTGGAGGCAGCAGTTATGTGGTTGCCGACTTCCTTAAAAATTGCATTTAGGTGTTTTTAACACTCCATTGAACGTTTTTTAGGGCGTTAAGTTTGTTCATCTCGACTTTTTTCAGTTACTTTGCAAACAACAACTGTAACTAAAGACATTAAATTATGACAAACACTACAGAAACAGCGCCCTTGTGTGGTTTGAACCGCAAGGACTTTCAGACCACCATTAATGGTAAAAAAACAGATTTATACATCTTGAAGAACCGTCTCGGTTTCGAAGTAGCCATCTCTAACTACGGCGGAGCCATCGTCGCCATCATGGTTCCTGACAAAGACGGTAAAGTAGCTAACGTTATTCAAGGCCATGCCAACATTCAGCAGCTGATGAGCGGAGAGGAGCCCTTCCTGTCCACACTGATTGGCCGTTGGGGTAACCGCATCTGCAAAGGACAGTTCACCCTGAACGGAAAAGACTACCAGCTGGCCCTCAACGACGGCCCCAACCACCTGCACGGCGGACCTACCGGATTCCACTGCAAGGTTTGGGATGCACGCCAGATGGGGCCCCGCTCGCTTGCCTTGCACCGCATTTCGTCATACGGCGAAGAAGGGTTCACCGGAGAACTGGATGTTACCGTAGAATTCACATTCACCGACCAGAACGAACTGGTCATGGAATATCTGGCAACAACCAACAAGAAAACCATTGTCAACCTGACACACCATGCTTTCTTCAGCTTGGCAGGTACCGCCGACCCCACCCCGACTATTGAAGACCAGATTTGCGAAATCAATGCCGACTTCTATCTGCCGACCGATGCCACAGCCATTCCTACTGGTGAGATACTGAAGGTTGAAGGCACCCCGTTTGACTTCCGTACCCCCAAAGCTTTTGGAAAGGAGATTGACGCCGACCACGAGCAAATCAAGTTTGGCAAGGGTTACGACCACAACTATGTGCTCAACAAGAAGGAAGAGGGCGAGCTGAGCTTCGCCGCCAAGGTGACAGACCCAAAGAGCGGACGGACGCTGGAATGCTACACTACCGAACCGGGCATGCAGCTCTATACGGCAAACTACGCAAACGGTTACAAAGGTGCCAACGGCGCCACATTCCCACGCCGTTCAGCCGTATGCTTGGAGTGCCAGCACTTCCCCGACACGCCAAACCGCCCCTATTTCCCCAGCGTCGTGCTGAATCCTGGTCAGCGCTACAAGCAGAAGACCATCTACAGATTTGGGGTAGAAAAATAAGGACACAAGAACAATAACTGACTAATATTTACAAAAAAATGAGTAATCAACAAAAGAATGGTAGCATTATAGCCATCATCACCATGATGTTCCTATATGCTATGATTGCCTTCGTCACAAACCTGGCAGCTCCTATCGGTGTAGTCATGAAGAACGACCCCGAAGTCGGCGGTTCCAACATGCTGGCCATGCTGGGTAACTTCATGAACTTCTTTGCATATCTGTTTATGGGAATCCCTGCGGGAAAGATGCTGACCCGCATCGGCTACAAGAAGACGGCCCTGCTGGGCATTATGGTGGGTTTCATCGGCGTTATGGTACAGTGGATTTCCGGTTTCGAGGCCTTGGAAGGCTATAGCGACAATGCCATCTACCTGTTAGGAGCCTTTGTCTCTGGTATCTCAGTATGTCTGCTCAACACGGTGGTTAACCCCATGCTGAACCTCATCGGCGGAGGCGGTAACCGCGGTAACCAGCTGAACCTCATCGGCGGTACGCTGAACTCGCTGGCCGGCACACTCACACCCATGCTGGTAGGTGCACTCATCGGCGAGGTAACCAAGAGCACCGACTTCGTAGAAATCAACCTCGTACTCTACATCGCCATGGCAGTCTTCGCAGCAGCCTTCATCGCCCTGGTGTTCATCCCCATCAGAGATCCCGAGCTGGGACGCGTAACATCAAGCACCAAGTTCGAACACTCACCCTGGTCGTTCCGCCACTGTACGCTGGGCGTTATCGCCATCTTCCTCTATGTGGGCGTTGAAGTGGGCATTCCCGGCACGCTGAACTTCTACATTGCCGACACCACCGAGAAAGGTGCTGGCCTTCTGGCTAACGCCGCCGCCATCGGCGGTTTCGTGGCCGGTACATACTGGCTCCTGATGCTTGTGGGCCGTCTGTGCTCCACGTTCATTGCCGGCAAGGTGTCCTCAAAACAAATGATGATTGCCACTAACGGAATTGGCATGCTGCTCATTCTGCTGGCAATCTTCATTCCTAAGGAGGTAATGACCAGCATGCCGCTCTTCACGGGCAAGTCCTTCGAAATGACTCAAGTTCCCGTAAGTGCCATGCTACTGGTTCTTTGCGGCCTGTGTACCTCCATCATGTGGGCTTCCATCTTCAACCTTGCCACTGAAGGGCTGGGCAAATATACCGCACAGGCTTCCGGCATCTTCATGATGATGGTGGTTGGCGGTGGTGTCATGCCACTCGTTCAAAACTTTATTGCTGACAACGTGGGCTACATGGTAAGCTACATCATTCCCCTGCTCTCTATGGCATACATGTTCTATTACGCCATGTTCGGTTCGAAGAACGTAAATACCGACATACCCGTAGAGTAAAAAACAAATAAGAAAACAGGTAATAAAAAAACGAGAATCAAATATGATGGACATTGAATTTGTAAGAAGCCGTTTCATCAAGCATTTTGATGGAAAAACGGGTAACGTATATGCATCACCCGGTCGTATTAACCTCATTGGCGAACATACCGACTACAACGGCGGCTTCGTATTCCCTGGAGCTGTTGACAAAGGCATCATTGCCGAAATGCGCCCCAACGGAACAGAGGACACGGTAATGGCATACGCCATTGACCTGAAAGATCGCGTTGACTTTAAACTCAGCGACCCCGACGGCCCCCGTGCTTCATGGGCACGCTACATCTATGGCATTTCACTGGAGATGATGAAATTGGGCGTACCCGTCAAAGGTTTCAACATTGCCTTTGCAGGCGACGTACCCCTCGGGGCAGGCATGTCATCGTCAGCCGCTATGGAAAGCTGCTTCGCCTGTGGTTTGAACGACCTCTTTGGCGAGAACAAGGTGTCACAATGGGACATGGTGCTTGCAGGTCAGGCCACGGAACATAACTACTGCGGTGTCAACTGCGGCATCATGGATCAGTTCGCCTCTGTCTTCGGAAAGGCCGGCTGTCTGATGCGTCTCGACTGCCGCAGTCGTGAGTTCGAGTATTTCCCCTTCAAGCCAGACGGCTACCGCCTCGTACTGCTTGACAGCGTTGTGAAGCACCAACTGGCAGGTTCGCCCTATAACGACCGCCGCAACTCGTGCGAGAACGTGGTGAAGCACATTCAGGCAAAACACCCGGAGGGTAAATTTGAGACTCTTCGCGACTGCACATGGGAACAGTTAGACGAGGTTCGCGCTGAGGTTGGCGAAGAAGACTACAAGCGTGCCAAGTTTGTGTTAGGCGAGAAAGACCGCGTACTGGCAGTGTGCGACGCACTTAACGAAGGTGACTACGAGAAGGTGGGCGAGCTGATGTATCAGACGCATGAAGGACTCTCAAAGGACTATGAGGTCAGCTGCGAAGAACTTGACTTCTTGAACGACATTGCCAAGGAAAACGGCGTGACAGGCAGTCGCATCATGGGCGGCGGCTTTGGCGGATGCACCATCAATCTGGTACGCAACGACCTGTATCGCCAGTTCATCTCTGATGCCAAGAAGCGTTTCAACGAGAAATATGGTCACGAGCCAAAGGTTTATGACGTAGTCATAGGTGACGGCTCGCGTAAACTCTGCTAACAGCTAACGGTTTGAGGCTTGAGAAATGAGGCATGGGAATTGTGTGTGAGCTACACAAATCTCATCCCCCAGTCTCAAGCTTCAAACTTATTTATTAAGTAAAAGCCTTTTTTATAACGAAGGCCTCAATGATTATTACCAAAAAGAGAAGCATGTTTAACATTGACCGCAGCTATATTGATGCACCACAGTTTGAGGAGACCCTGCAGAGCCGTCTCTTCACCATCAGGTCCAAGTATAAGAACGACCGGACATTACCCCATGTCGAACAATTCGGAATGGCCGATGAAGAATTTGAAGACTACATTGACCGTAAACAAGATCTCTTGGAATGGCAAAAGGACATGAAACGACGCGGTCCTTTATGGCTGGTCATCATTTTCTGCATACCGCCAGTACTCATTACATGGCAGAACCCCGACAACGACACCCTGTTCTGGCTCAGTTTCCTCGTCGGTCTTGCGCCATGCATCGTCATTTGGCTCATATATAAGCTCATAGTACGCCAGCGCGAAAAACGACTGTACGATGAACGTGCAGAGAAATACATCAATGCCTTGCAACAATGGGCCGAACAACATGCTGACAAGCAATAACCGGTAGTAAGGCATGAGGTATTCAGTCAGAAAGACAGTATTATCAGTTTTTATCTTGTATGGATTGCTCACCGGCACTCCCCTGGCCATCACGGCGCAAGGTCTGCAAGCATTAAAGAACTGGGAGGCAGGACAAGTTGTAACAACAGAAGAAGTCAGGGCATTTGGCATTGACAGCTGTTTCATGGCAGAAGAAATACCCGACAGGGTATGGCTGCGAATGCAAGGAAAAACCTATAAGGAGAATCCACATATCGGACGTAGTGACCTGCGGCACATTCGCACATTACATTGGGATTACGACCAGAAGATACACATTGGCGAGATGGTCTGTAACAAAGATATTTCCAACGACTTAGTAGAAATCTTTAAAGCACTTTACGAAGCAAGATATCCGATTCAGCGAATGGTGTTGCCGGATGAATACGACGCTGACGACGAACGTCAGATGCAAGCAAATAATTCATCGTGTTTTTGCTACCGCCCCATTGCCGGAAGCAAAACATTATCCAAACATGCATTAGGCATGGCCGTCGATTTAAACACGCTATATAACCCATATGTCAGACGCCGCAAAAACGGCACCTTGTTCATACAACCAAGCAACGCCTCTCAATACATCAACAGGGCCGCAAACTTTCCTTACAAAATCGACAAGAACGACTTAGCGTATAAACTGTTTAAGAAGCACGGTTTCCGGTGGGGAGGAGATTGGACTTCCCATAAGGATTACCAGCACTTCGACCGTTAAAGAGTGTAAAAAGCACACACCAGATAAAAATAATTGACTTTTTTTATGGTCATTTCGAAAATTAGTTGTAAATTTACACCCAAATTTTAAATACACAGATATTACAACTAAAACAATTCTAACTAATGAAGAACCTAAAAGGATTTATGATGGGGGTTGGTGTTGCCGCTGCAATGCTGACCGCATGTTCGTCTGCTGACAAGCAGGCAACCACAGTATCAGGTCTGAATCCTGCCGCTTTCGATTCTACAATCAACGGCAAAAAGACCGCGTTATTCATTTTGAAAAACAAGAACGGCATGGAGGTATGCATTACCAACTATGGCGGCCGTATCGTGTCGCTGGTAGTGCCCGACAAAGACGGTAAGCCGACTGACGTCGTGCTGGGTTTCGACAACATTCGCCAGTATGCTGACACGCTGAACTCTCCGAGTGACTATGGTTCTACGGTAGGCCGCTACGCCAACCGCATTAACGACGGTAAGATAGTCATTAACGGTGACACCATCCAATTACGTCAGAACGATACGGGCAACGGTGCCAAGCATTGCCTGCATGGCGGTGGCAACACAGGATGGATGCACCAGGTTTATGATGCCGACCAGCTGAACGACACTACACTGGTACTGACTTTGGTCAGCCCCGATGGTGACAACGGATTCCCCGGAGAGGTTCACGCCAAGGCAATGTTCACCATTCTGCCAGACAACACGATTGACATCGTGATGGAGGCAACAACCGACAAAGAAACAGTAATCAACATGACCAACCATTCATACTTCAACCTGAATGGTAATCCGTCAAAAGAGGGCGACAACATGATACTCATGGTGAATGCCGACAACTACACTCCCAGCGACTCCACTTACATGACAACTGGCGAGATTAAGCCCGTTGAGGGCACACCGATGGACTTCCGCGTCCCCACCCCACTCAGCCTGAACATCAACAACCAGGAATTTGACCAGATAAAGAACGCTACAGGCTTTGACCACAACTGGTGCCTGAACACTTATAAGGACGGCAAGGGTGATGACACGCAGGTATGTGCTTCACTCTACTCTCCCGAGTCGGGCATTTTCCTTGAGATGTTTACCAACGAGCCAGGCGTACAGGTATATAGCGGAAACTTCCAAGGTGTAGGACGTGATGCCGACATCATTCGCAAGGGAGGACTGAAGTACCCCAAGCACGTCAGTGTTTGTCTGGAAAGCCAGAAATATCCCGACACGCCCAACAAGCCCGAATGGCCGACTGCCATCGTCAAGCCCGGTGAGACCTATCACAGCCACGTGGCATACAAGTTCTCTGTGAAGTAACAATAACATAATTAAGATAATAAAAAGTAAAACATGGAATCACTATCTATTTGGGAGAGAATCACCAGTTCGGGTTTCGAATCCATTGACTTTATCATTCTTGTCTTCTATCTCATCCTGCTGGTCAGCTTAGGACTGTTCCTGAGCCGCAACAAGGACGGCAAGGAGAAGAGTGCCAACGACTACTTCCTCGCCGGTAACACGCTGACTTGGTGGGCTGTGGGTGCCTCACTCATTGCCGCCAACATTTCTGCCGAGCAGTTCATCGGCATGTCGGGAACCGGTTTCCGCGACGGTATTGCCATTGCCGCCTACGAGGTGATGGCCGCCGTAACGCTGGTTGTTATCGGTAAATTCCTTCTGCCAGTCATGCTCGACCGTAAGATTTTTACTATTCCGCAGTTCCTTCGCGAGCGTTACAACGACGGTGTAGGACTGGCATTCTCTATTCTTTGGCTGTTCCTCTACGTGTTCGTCAACCTGACGTCAGTAGCATGGCTGGGTGCCCTGGCCATTGAGCAGATTCTGGGTCTGCAGGGTGCTATGCTGAACATTGGCGGCTGGGAAGTTTCCATGCGTATGGTTATCATCCTGGCTCTGTTCGTCGTAGCCGGCGTGTATTCCATTTACGGAGGTCTGGCTTCTGTGGCATGGACAGACGTTATGCAGGTGACATTCCTCGTGGGTGGCGGTCTGATTACAGCCTATGTAGCCCTGAGCGAGATGGGTAAGGTATTAGGCACCGATGCTCTTGGAGCCTTCACAAAGGTATTTACCGACCTGACGACAGGCGAGAATGCACAAGACGTACACTTCCATCTGATTATTCAGCAGAGTCATAATGCCGATGCCTACAGCAACGTGCCCGGCATAGCAGCAGTGGTAGGCGGTGTGTGGCTGACCAACTTAGGTTACTGGGGCTTCAACCAGTACATCATCCAGAAGGGTCTGGCTGCCAAGAGCACCGAGGAAGCCCAGAAGGGTCTTATCTTCGCCGGTTTCCTGAAGATTTTGATTCCCTTCATCGTCGTGCTGCCTGGCATCTGCGCCTACTACATCATGGGTAATCAGGACACCTTCCACTCTATGAATCTGGCCGGCGACATTAATGTAGCCGACGACGCATACCCCTGGCTCATCCGTAACTTTACTCCTACCGGTATCAAAGGTCTGAGCTTCGCCGCCCTGACGGCAGCCATCATCAGTTCGCTGGCTTCGATGTTCAACTCTACTTCTACCCTCTTCACGATGGATATCTACAAGAAGTACATCAACAAGAATGCCAACGACAAGCAACTGGTGAACGTCGGTCGTCTGACCTCTGTCTGCGCACTCGTTATTGCCCTCATCGCCGTGAAGCCTTTGTTAGGCGGTCTTGACCAGGCATTCCAGTACATTCAGGAGTACTCCGGCTTTATCTATCCGGGTATCATCACCGTCTTCGGCCTTGGCCTGCTGTGGAAGCGTGCATCGTCGAGGGCAGCCGTCTGGACAGCCATTCTCACCATCCCCATGGGTGTGCTGTTCAAGGTGTTCTTCCCCGAGGTTCCGTTCCAGTTCCGTGCCGGCTACATCTTCATCATCCTGGTAACATTCTTCATCTACATGAGCTACTACGACAGGAACTACGTAAAGGCTGAGGAAGTAAGCAAAAAGGACAAGATGCAGATGTACTGGTGGTCACGCGTATTGGGCATCGTCGGCCTGTTCTTCATGTTCATGGCCGGAGCGCTGATGATTGTTGACTCTACCAACGGCGTTGACATGCCCGACGAGAACTTTGCTGACTACATGGGCGACATTGGCGTATCGGCCTTCATCTTCTTCGGTGTACTGGTGGGTGTGAATGCCATCTGGCTGAGAAGTAATGCCCGCGACGGCATCAAGGACCCGAAGGCACTGCCCATCCGTCTTGACCTTTTCCACACGTCACGCGCATACACATGGGGTGCTCTCGGAATCTGTTTGATTACCATGCTGCTCTACATTCTGCTGTGGTAATATTATAAAAAAAATATATAAGCTATGACAACTTATTATAGTGAGTACTCGAAGGTCTATGTGTCAGTAGATTGCATCATCTTCGGCTTCGACGAGGGCCAGCTACGCGTGCTGATTGGCAAGCGTCAGCTGGACCCCGGGCGGGGCGAATGGTCACTATATGGCGGGTTTGTAGGGACAAACGAAAGCATAGATGACGCTGCCAACCGAACCTTGTTTGAGCTGACAGGCCTCCGCAATCTCTACATGCGTCAAGTGGGTGCCTTCGGCAGCATCGACCGCGACCCGGGTGAACGCGTCGTCTCCATTGCATACTATGCACTTATCAATGTCAAGGACTACGACGACGAGTTACGAAAACACCATGGAGTGGAATGGGTGAATATCAAAGACCTGCCACCCATGTATTCAGACCATCGTGACATGATTCGCAGGGCACGCAAGATGATGCAGGAAAAAATCAAGACAGAACCCATCAGTTTCCGGTTGTTGCCTTCGCTCTTCACACTCACTCAGCTGCAACGACTATATGAAGCTGTCAACGGTGAGGAAGTTGACAAGCGTAACTTCCGCAAACGAGTCAAGGAGATGGAATTCATAGAAAAAACAGAACTTATTGACAAAACAGGGTCGAAACGTGGTGCATACCTTTACCGCTTCAATAGCAACACATACTATGAAGACCCGAACTTTAAACTATAACGACTTATGTTAGAAGAACTTAAACAAAAAGTATTCAAGGCTAACCTCGACCTTGTAAAACAGGGCCTGGTTATTTTTACTTGGGGTAATGTCAGCGGTATCGACCGCGAAAAAGGACTGGTGGTCATCAAGCCCAGCGGCGTCAGCTACGACGAGATGAAGGCCAGCGACATGGTTGTCGTTGACCTGGAGACGGGCAAGGTGGTGGAAGGCGACCTGAACCCCTCGAGCGACACCCCCACACACCTTGTGCTCTACAAGGCATTCCCCAACATCCAGGGTGTTGTCCACACCCACAGCACCTATGCCACAGCCTTTGCCCAGGCCGGCCGTGACATCCCCAACATCGGCACTACCCATGCCGACTACTTCTACAAGGACATTCCCTGCACCCGCGACATGACGGAGGCAGAGGTCAAGGGACAGTATGAGCTGGAGACGGGTAACGTCATCGTCGATGAAATCCTGAACATCCGCAAAATTAACCCCGACCACACACCGGCCGTCCTGGTGAAGAACCACGGTCCGTTCTCATGGGGAACGTCGCCCGACAATGCCGTCTATAACGCCAAGGTCATGGAGCAATGTGCCAAGATGGCCTTCGTGGCCTTCTCGGTCAATCCGGAACTTACTATGAACCCCCTGCTCATCGAGAAGCACTACATGCGCAAGCACGGTCCGAACGCCTACTACGGACAGAAGGGTCAGAAGCACTAATCCCGAAGTGTGTGAGAAACAAACGTACAAACTATTAATTACAATTAATTTAGAACAACACTAACATGACAAAGACATTTGAAAATTTAGAAGTATGGTGGGTAACCGGAGCACAGCTTCTCTACGGAGGTGATGCCGTTGTAGCCGTTGACGGCCACTCCAAGGAAATGGTAGAAGGCCTGAACAACAGCGGCATTATTCCCATCAAGGTTGTATATAAAGGAACGGCTAACAGCTCGAAGGAAGTCGAGGACGTAATGAAGGCCGCCAACAACGACGCGAAGTGCGTGGGTATCATCACCTGGATGCACACCTTCTCACCCGCCAAGATGTGGATCAAGGGCCTGCAGGCGCTTCAGAAGCCGCTGCTCCACTTCCACACCCAGTACAACGCAGAGATACCCTGGGACAGCATCGACATGGACTTCATGAACCTGAACCAGAGTGCCCACGGTGACATAGAGTTCGGCCACATCTGCACCCGCATGCGCATAGCTCGCAAGGTGGTTTGCGGCTACTGGAAGGACGAGGCCGTTCAGCAGAAGATTGCTGTCTGGGCACGTGTGGCAGCCGGTGTTGCCGATGCCCGTCAGGTGCGTTGCCTGATGTTCGGCATGAACATGAACAACGTAGCCGTTACCGACGGCGACCGCGTGGAGTTCGAGCAGCGCCTGGGCTACCATGTGGACTACTATCCCGTCAGCTCCCTGATGGAGTACTTCAAGAAGGTAACCGACGCCGAGGCCGATGCGCTCGTCGAGGAGTACAAGCAGGCTTACACCATCAAGATTGACGAGAGCGGCGAGGCCGTCTATTGGGAGAAGGTGAAGAACGCCGCCAAAGCCGAGATAGCCCTGCGCCGCGTACTGAAGGACGAGGGTGCCACAGCCTTCACCACCAACTTCGACGACCTGGGCGATGCCGACATCAACGACCCGAACTTCTGCGGCTTCGACCAGATTCCCGGTCTTGCCTCGCAGCGCCTGATGGCCGAGGGCATCGGCTTTGGAGCCGAGGGCGACTGGAAAACCGCCTGTCTCTACCGCACGCTATGGGTCATCCAGCAGGGCCTGCCTACCGGCTGCTCGTTCCTGGAGGACTACACGCTGAACTTCGCCGGAAGCCAGTCGTCATGCCTGCAGAGCCATATGCTGGAGGTCTGCCCGCTCATAGCCACCGACAAGCCCAAGCTCGAAGTGCACTTCCTTGGCATCGGCATCCGCAAGCAGCAAACCGCCCGTCTCGTGTTCACGTCAAAGACCGGCCGCGGCATCAAGGCTACCGTCGTTGACCTGGGCAACCGCTTCCGTCTCATCTCTCAGGAAGTGGAGTGCATCGAGCCGAAGCCCATGCCCAACCTGCCTGTTGCCAGCGCCCTGTGGGTTCCGCAGCCTACGTTCGAGATTGGCGCCGGAGCCTGGATTCTGGCTGGCGGCACGCACCACTCTGCCTTCTCCTATGACATCACCGAGGAGTATTGGGAGGACTTCGCCGAGATGCTGGGCATCGAGTATGTCAAGATTAACAAGGACACGAAGACCTACGAGTTCAAGCAGCAGCTGCAGAACAATGAGATGTACTTTATGTTGAACAAAGCATTGAGATAAATTATGAACGCAAAACAGACAATAGAGGCTGGCAAGGCCATCCTTGGTATTGAGTTCGGTTCCACCCGCATCAAGGCCGTCCTCATCGACGAGGAGAACAAGCCTATAGCACAAGGCTCCCACGAATGGGAGAATCAGTTAGTTGACGGTCTGTGGACCTACAGCACCGAGGCCATCTGGTACGGTCTGCAGGACTGCTATGCCGAACTGCGCAAGGACGTGCTGAAGCAATACGACTGCGAGATTGAGAGCCTGGCTGCCATCGGTTTCTCGGCCATGATGCACGGCTACATGGCCTTCAACGAGCAGCAGCAGATTCTGGTGCCCTTCCGCACCTGGCGCAACACCAATACGGGCAAGGCAGCTGCTGAGCTCTCCAAGCTCTTCAACTACAACATCCCCCTGCGCTGGAGCATCAGCCACCTCTACGAGGCCATTCTTGACAACGAGGAACACGTCGGCGACATCAAGTACCTGACCACCCTTGCCGGCTATGTCCATTGGCAGGTGACAGGCCAGTTCGTGCTGGGCGTGGGCGACGCCTCGGGCATGATTCCCGTTGACCCCGCCACGAAGACCTACGATGCCGAAATGGTCAGGAAGTTCGACGAGCTCATTGCTTCCAAGGGCTTCTCGTGGAAGCTGCTCGACATACTGCCCAAGTCGCTCAACGCAGGCGAAAATGCCGGTTTCCTGACTCCCGATGGTGCCAAGCGCCTCGACGTCTCAGGCCACCTGAAGGCAGGCATCCCCGTCTGTCCTCCCGAGGGCGACGCCGGTACGGGCATGGTAGCCACCAACGCCGTCAAGCAGCGCACGGGTAACGTGTCGGCCGGCACCAGCAGCTTCTCGATGATTGTGCTGGAGAAACCGCTGTCGAAGCCCTACGAGATGATTGACATGGTGACCACGCCCGACGGCAGTCTCGTGGCTATGGTACATTGCAACAACTGCACCAGCGACATCAACGCCTGGGTCGGTCTGTTCAAGGAGTACCAGCAGCTGCTGGGCATACCCGTCGATATGAACGAACTCTACGGAAAGCTGTTTAACAAGGCTCTGGAGGGCGACGCCGACTGCGGCGGCCTGATGGCCTACAACTACGTGAGCGGCGAGCCTGTGACCGGACTGGCAGAAGGCCGTCCCATGTTCATCCGCTCTGCCAACGACCGCTTCAACCTCGCCAACTTCATGCGCAGCCACCTCTACGGAGCCATCGGCGTGCTGAAGATAGGCAACGACATCCTGTTCAAGGAAGAGCAGATCAAGGTGGACCGCATTACCGGTCACGGTGGTTACTTCAAGACTGCCGGCGTCGGTCAGCGCATGCTGGCAGCAGCCCTCAACAGCCCCATCTCCGTCATGGAGACGGCAGGCGAAGGCGGCGCATGGGGCATCGCCCTGCTGGCCGGCTACCTGATCAACAAGAACGGCAAGTCGCTGGCCGACTATCTGGAGGACGTGGTCTTCGCAGGCAACACGGGCGTCAGCATCGCCCCGACGCCGGAGGACGTTGCCGGTTTCGAGAAGTACATTGCCAACTACAAGCAATGCCTGCCCATTGAGCAAAGTGCTGTAGAATATAAGAAATAATCCTGAAGAGCCCCTTCCTATCCCCCCTAAGGTCAAGCACCCATGGGGATTTCGGAGGGGGCTTTTTTATTACAAAGACGGAAATGACGGGAAGACGGACACTCGCAGCATTCATTTCGCTCACACTCATCTGCACCAGCCTGACAGCACAGGAGCGGAAGCCCTGGCTCTCGCGGACGTTGTCAAACATCGGCACGTTCATTGACAGCCTGTCTGCCAGGGGCATAGACCAGCGCTACATCGAGGTTCCCAAGAAACCTTGGCAGGTCATGCTGCGCTTCAACGTGAACGACATGGACCTGAAGTCCTACACCCTCATCAGCAAAGAGCAGTTTGCCAAAAGAGGAATTGACGGCGAGCTCAACTGGGAAGCCCGCGTCAGGCCGCACGCCTCTACCAACATGGGTCTTTGGGTAGGCTACCGGGGCTACGGACTGGGCTACAGCCTTTCCATCTCTAACAACACCGGCCGCAACTTCACCATTGGTGCCACAGGTTCAAACTTCGGCATCAACCTCAGGACGCGCAAGTTTAACACCAGCGAGATGGACGTCCGGCTATGGGGCCACGACGACAACGGACCATTCGAACTGAACGACATGCTCGAACTCTATGAGCCAGTCACCATCAGGTCAACCATCTTCGATGCCTACTACATGCTGAACGGCAAACGGTTCTCCTATGCTGCCGCCTACGACCAGTCGGTCATTCAGCGACGTTCTGCCGGCTCGCTCATGCTGGGCGTCATGTGGTACAGCACCTCGCTCGATTACGTCGAACCCTACAACGCCCTGCTCATCCAGGCGCTGGGCGACGTCGGGCGCACCAGCATTCAGGAAGGCAGCATCGGCGTTGGCTACGCCTTCAACTGGGTGCCCACCAGAAACCTGCTCGTCAACGTGACTGCCATGCCGATGCTGGCCGTCTATAACCGCGCGAAAGTCCGCCTCTACGAGTCAAACTACGACCTGTTCCTCGACGAGGGGCAGACGTCGCCCACCGGCAAGAAGGCCGTCCCCGACGACAAATCGTGGATGCAGGACATCACCCTCCGCGAAGTGGGCACCTCAGTCCGCCATGCAAATGTCTCGGTAAACATCGACGCACGTCTGTCCGTCACCTACAACATCGACCGCTACTTCCTGAACGTCTATGGACAGCTCAACAACTTCAAGAACAGCATTGACAACAACCGCGTCAGACTGACTGACTGGTTTGTCAACGCCTCGCTGGGCATCAGGCTGTGAAGATGAAAGATTAAACATTAAACATTAAACATTAAAGATTAAAGATTAACAAGATGAAAAAATTACTGTTATCAGCTGTTATTACTTTGGCAACAACCGTATCTGCCACCGCACAGAACGTGACTGCCACGCTGCATGCCGACCAAGGCAAATCTACCATCAACAAAGAGATTTACGGCCAGTTTGCCGAGCACCTCGGCTCCTGCATCTACGGCGGACTGTGGGTAGGCGAAGACTCCCCCATCCCCAACATTCAGGGCTATCGCAAAGATGTGTTCGACGCGCTGAAGGCACTGAAGGTTCCCGTGCTGCGCTGGCCGGGCGGATGCTTTGCCGACGAGTACCACTGGCGCGACGGCATCGGCCCGCGCTCCCAGCGTCCGTCCATGAAGAACAACAACTGGGGCGGAACCATCGAAGACAACTCTTTCGGTACTCACGAGTTTCTGAACCTCTGCGAAATGCTGGGCTGCGAACCATACATCAGCGGAAACGTAGGCTCCGGAACGGTCGAGGAACTGGCCAAGTGGGTTGAGTACATGACGTCAGAAGAGGGCACTCCAATGGCTAACCTGCGCAAGCAGAACGGCCGCGAGAAACCGTGGAAGGTGAAATACTTAGGCGTGGGCAACGAGTCGTGGGGCTGCGGCGGCAACATGCGCCCCGAGTACTACAGCGACCTCTACCGCCGTTACAGCACCTATTGCCGCAACTACGACAGCAACCGCCTCTACAAGATTGCATCGGGTGCCAGCGACTACGACTACACCTGGACCGAGGTACTCATGGACCGCATAGGCAAGCTCATGAACGGCGTCAGCCTGCACTACTACACCTGCTCCGGCTGGACCGGCTCAAAGGGCTCCGCCACGCAGTTTGACACCAACCAGTACTACTGGGCGCTGGCAAAATGCTTAGAGATTGAGGACGTCATCAAAAAACACAAGGCCATCATGGACGAGAAAGACCCCGAGGGCAAGATAGGACTGCTCGTCGATGAGTGGGGCACCTGGTGGGACGAGGAGCCCGGCACCATTCCCGGACACCTCTACCAGCAGAACGCGTTGCGCGACGCCTTCGTGGCAGCCCTCTCGCTCAACGTCTTTCACCGCCATACCGACCGCGTGAAGATGGCCAACATCGCACAGGTGGTCAACGTGCTGCAGTCCATGATTCTGACCGACCAGCAGGGCACGGGCCACATGGTGCTCACCCCAACCTACCACGTGTTCGAGATGTACACCCCGTTCCAGGAGGCCACCTATCTGCCCATCGACCTGCAGAGCGACATCATGGCCGTCAGCAAAGCCTACTTCCCTGACAAGGCTGACGAAGAGAATGCCGGCTACCGTCCGCTCCCACTCCTCTCGGCCTCGGCAGCCAAGACCAAGGACGGCAGCATTGTCATAGCACTAACCAACGTCAGTCTTGATGCCGACAAGACCATAGACCTGAACATCAAGGGCTTCTCGGCCAAGAGCGTCAGCGGCCGCATACTCACCTCCAAGCGTGTTGACGACTACAACGACTTCCAGAACCCCAACAAGGTGGCACCTGCCGACTTCAAGGATGCCAAGCTGAAGAAGAACCAGCTGACCGTCAAGGTGCCGGCCAAGAGTCTGGTGGTGCTGACGCTGAAGTAACAAGAAGTGTTTGGCCTGAATCCATTTTTTCAAGTGCACACCGGAACCGACCCCGTGTGCACTTTTTTCAATGGCTGTGGCAGGCGTCGTTTCGGTGAAGGTGGCGCACTTGGGTGTCAGATAGACCGACTATAGTCCCAAACCTTCTCCAGGGGAGCAGTCAGCAAAAGCATAATTAAATATGCATTTCACTCCACTACCGATGGTGACGGAGGTAAGGCTACTACAACAAAAAGAAACGATTTCTTGGTAAAATTCATTACCTTTGCCAACAAATTCGACGACAATGGAACAGAAATTCAACAATAATCGCTTGGATTTGCAGATACTTCGGGAGTTCTGCGAACGGGAGGGTGAAGAAATCGCTTACCGCAAGGGCGACCAGTTGGAGCGTGAGGGCGACCCCGCACGGTGGTTCGGCTTCGTCACCGAGGGGTGCTTCAAGTATGTAACGTATGGCATCAGTGATGACAGGGAGCATATCACATGGTTCTCGTTCGAGGGTGAGTTTGCGGGCGACTATCCCGCCTGCCTCGACGGTCGTCCATCGCAGACCACGATCGAGGCGATGGTGCCCAGCCGCATGCTCCGTGTGAGCGGCGAACAGCTGATAGACTTTTTCCGTCAAGACGCTGAAAAGATGGAGTTGCGCAGTATCATAGCTGAGCATCTGCTTAGTCAGGCTCGGGCCCGCTACTTGGACTTTCACCGCGCCACAGCCCGCGAACGCTATGAGTTGCTGCTGCAGCGTTGTCCCGGCATTGTTGAACATCTTGACTTACAGGACATCGCCTCGTTCCTGAACGTCACTCCCAAGACCATCAGCATGATCCGAAAGGATATCACTTTCGGCAAGGTTTAGCCACAGATTTTACAAAACAACAATGATCAATTTACATGCCTGTTATTGCGCTTTGTTTGCTGACATCGAACAAAAATCACTTTTTTTGTTTGCTGGCATCAAATAAAAGTATTATCTTTGCCCACGTTTTCATATTTTCAATACAAATGCATCATGGCAATAACGAAAGAAAC
>JAGAYI010000065.1 GCA_017940545.1 Prevotella sp. | reverse complement strand
TCGCTTCTTGTACTACTTGTCTGTTTATGTAAATCTTTCAAAGAACTCTTCTTCATTTGCCTCGCCCTGTAACTTGATGCTTGGTTTTTGAGCGAAAGCGGATGCAAAGGTACGAACTTTTTTCGAACTACCAAATATTTTCGCAACTTTTTTTGATAAAAACATAAAAAAAGTCTCCAATTTGTGCAAATTGAAGACTTTTTCGCCTCGGAGGCATGTATTTATTGTCCTTTATTTGACAATCGCTGATTAGTCACGACGACCAAAAATGCGGAGCAGATACAAGAACAGGTTGATGAAATCAAGGTATAGCGACAATGCTCCGAGCAGGGCAATTTTCTGTGCTCCTTCGCTCATGTCGCCGGCCTGCCAAAGCATTTGTTTGATTTTCTGAGTATCGTAGGCGGTGAGTCCGACGAAGACGAGCACGCCGAGATAGCTGAGTATGAGGTCAAGTCCACTGCTTTTCACGAAGATATTGACCACCGTTGCAATAATAATGCCGATGAGGGCCATGAACAGAATCTTCCCCATTTTGGAAAGGTCAGTCTTGGTGACATAGCCGATGAAGGCCATGACAGCGAAGGTGCCCGCCGTAATGAAGAAGACGGTAGAAATAGTGCCAATGGAATAAGCCACGAAGATGACAGACAAAGTGGCTCCGTTAATGACGGAGTAAAGTACGAACAAGAGTGTCGCCGTGGTCAGCGAGAGTTTGTTGATGCCCCAACTGATGCCCATGACTAGTGCGAACTCAGCAATGATGAGTCCCCACATCACCCAACTGTTCATCAGCACCATCTGCTGCAGATTGGGTGTGGTGGCTACGGCATAGGCAGTGAAGCCCGTAATAGCAAGAGCCAGTGTCATCCAGACATATACCTTACGCATCAGTGCCGGCAGAGCGGCCGATGCCTGCAATTCGCGTTCGCGGAACGCTACGTTCACTTCATAATCGTTGTAATTCATTTTCTTACTCTATTTAATGTTTTCAGAGTGCAAAGTTAAGCATTTATTTGAGGATGACAATCATTGTTTTCATAAAAAACGATAAAAAAGTTGCTTGGAATTGAAATATTAAGTATATTTGCCATTGCTTAACAAGCAGAATCGCGAATTAATCATTCAATAACTAAAAACAAAAGATTATGACTTACAAAGTAGTTGACATTGAAGGCGTAGGCGAGGTCTATGCAGAGAAACTGATTGCTGCAGGTATCAAGACTGACGCAGAGTTACTGGAGAAGTGTGCAAAGCCGGCAGGCCGCAAGGAGCTGGCAGAGGCAACAGAAATCAGTCCGAAGCTGATTCTGAAGTGGGCAAACCATTGCGACCTGTTCCGCATCAATGGTGTAGGTCCTCAGTTTGCAGAGTTGCTGGAAGCATCCGGCGTTGACACCGTGAAGGAGCTGAAGCACCGTGTGGCAGCCAACCTTGCAGCCAAGCTGGCAGAGGTGAACGAAGAGAAGAAGCTGGTTCGTCGCGTTCCCGTTGAGAGCGAGATACAGGCTATGATTGACCAGGCAAAGGAACTTCCCGGCGTGATGGAATACTAATCCTTCTTATATATAATAAGGTATAAAGGTGTCAGGCACTTGTCTGACACCTTTCTTTATGGTATAAATGCGTTTAATGCCTCAACAACCTGAAGCGCCTCCTCATCAGTCATCGCCTCGTTGCAAGGCAGGCTAAGTTCTTCGCGGCAGATTTGCTCCGTAAGGGGGAGAGACCGGCTGTTCCACTCCCTGTAGCAGCGCTGATGGTGAGGCGGTATGGGGTAATGGATTTGCGTCTCTATTCCGTGCTGCAACAAGAATTGCCGGAGGCTGTCCCGCTGTTCGGTGAAGACGGGGAAGATATGCCAGACGCTGTTGTGCATCAGCGGCAGGCGTATCAGTGGGTTATGCACCTTATTTATATATATAGCGGCAATCTGCTGTCGGCGGCGGTTGATATTGTCGAGGTAGCGGAGCTTGACGGACAGGACAGCAGCCTGGATTTCGTCCATTCGGCTGTTGCGGCCGAGGTAGTCGTGGACATACTTGCGGGATGCACCATAGTTGGCAATGGCCCGGATGGTTTCGGCTAACTGGACATCGTCGGTGGTGACTGCTCCTGCATCGCCTAAGGCGCCGAGGTTTTTTCCTGGATAGAAGCTGTGAGCAGCAGCGTGGCCGAGGGAGCCGGTTTTTTGTTGTTGCGACAAAGTCGCAACAGACGGGACGAAGCGACGGCTGGGGACGAAGTGACGGCTGGGGACGAAGTGACAGCCGTGAGCCTGAGCATTGTCCTCAAGCAAGAGCAAATGGTAACGACGGCAGAGGTCGCCGATGCGTTCGGTATAGGCACACTGACCATACAGATGGACGATCATGACGGCACGGGTCTTTCCTGTAATGGCCTGTTCTATCAATGAGTCGTCAATCTGGAGGTTACTGATGTCGGGTTCTACCAAGACAGGCACCAGTCGGTTTTCGGTGATGGAGAGGATGGTGGCAATGTATGTATTAGCCGGCACGATGACCTCGTCGCCATCATGAAGCCTGCCCAGTTCCTTATAGGCACGGAGCATGAGCGTCAATGCGTCGAGCCCGTTGGCACAGGACACGCAGTATTGCGTACCAATGTAGTCAGCGTAAGCCTGTTCGAAGTCAGCCACTGCCCTACCCTGCAAGTACCAACCGCTGTCAACAACGCGGCCGATGGCCTGACGAAACACCTCTTCATAAGGGGCATTTATCCGTTTAAGCTCCAAATATTTCATAGCGCCCACTCATAGACATCATAACAAACGCCACGCCCGCCATAGCCTTCCTTCTGGAACGCCAGCTGCTCGTTAAGGCCGCTTCCGTCAGGGTTCTCCGTAGAACGTCCAAAATCAAAGAAGGCATATCCCTCACAACAATGGTTCATGATATGGTCGTAGATGAAATCAATGGCACCCATTTTCTTCCCTTCCGGGGTAGCAGAGCTGTATTGTGCATGAACCACTCGTGAAGTCATGTAGAGGACAACGCCTGCGACTACTTCCCCGTTGCGTTTTGCCACGTACAGGACAATATTGTCAGGGAAACGCCGGTGCAGCAAGGTTATTTCATCGAGGGTGTGCACAGGACGTACGCCATACTTATTCATCAGGTTATCGGAAAGCACCTGCCAAAAGTCCGTATAATCTTGAGAACACTCCACGACCAGCCCTGCATTTTTAGCACGCTGTATGCCCCGTCGCCTTACCCTTTCCCAACGAAGGCTGTTGGGCAGAAAGATATTCGTGGCATAGTCGCGAGCCACCAAACGGGCTTTGCATACATGGAACATAGCATACAGGTCCTCTTCGGCAGAAAGCCGGTGATAAATAGACGGAATACATTTGTACTCCACCTTCCGGAAGCCTTTTTGATGCAGCACATTATTCAGCTCAGCAAACAGGGTCACTGTCTCGACTATTGTCAGTTGCTCACTCATCACCAAGCCGCCATAGGTCAATCCTTGGTGGGAATACAACACGCCATCCTTAGCATTGGCAGGAAGAACGGCTTTCAGACGGCCTTTGGTATAGAACAGCAATGAATAATCAGAAAACCGGTCTGCATGATAATCCATGTAGTTACGGTCAAAGAGGAACGTGCCATTCTTGGATGCAGCAACAAAGTCGTTCCACTCATTAGCGCATGCGGAGGTATATCTAACTATTTCGAACATCCTACGTATTTCTGAAACTCGTCGTAATCGTAAATATAGTCGTCCTCCCTGTAACGTTCTGATGCCAGGACGAGGCACACCGCCCCCGAAGAAAAGTCGTCAAGAGTTCGCCAGATGCCCGTTTCTATCAAAAGTCCCTGATAGGGATGATTCAGATGGAACGTACGTTTCTCTGTCCCATCGTCGAGCGTCACATTGAACGATCCGCTCAATGCGATGACAAACTGTCTGAGTCTCTTATGGGCATGACCGCCTCGGCTCTCACCGCCAGGCACGTCATAGACCCAATAGGCACGGGCAATATGAAAGGGGACATCAGCCAGTTCCTCAACGACCGACAGGTTTCCGCGCCGGTCTTCAATCTTCTTGATGTCAATAATCTTTACCTCCGAAAGCCTCATAGCTACTTCTTCATATAGGGTTCCGTTCCCAGCACCGTCTTTGCCAGACGCTTGGCCTTGTCTCGCAGGGCATTGACGTCATCGCCCACCTCTCCATAGCAGAGGACGACACCCATGCGACGGCCTTTGTGTGCTTCGGGTTTGCCGAAGATGCGGATGCGGGTGCGGTCTTCCTTGAGGGCCTCGTCAAGATTATAAGGCAGCAACGAGCGGTCAACGGGTGTGTTGGCCTCAACAGGAGAAAGGATGACAGCCGACGCGCCGGCATGCTCCAAATGGATGGCAGGAATGGGAAGTCCCATGACGGCACGGAAGTGGAGTTCAAACTCAGAGAGATTGGTGGTGTGGCCCAGGGTCACCATACCCGTATCGTGCGGACGCGGCGAGAGCTCCGAGAAGATGACCTCTCCCTGTCTGGTCAGGAAGAACTCCACACCCCAGATGCCAGCACCGGTCAGCGCCTTCGTCACTTGGTCGGCCATGTGCTGCGCCTGCTTCAGCGCTTCGTCACTGATTTTATATGGCTGCCACGATTCACGATAGTCGCCACCCTTCTGCACATGTCCAATGGGCGGACAGAACAGCGTAGGCCAGCCGTGCTGCTGAGTGACGGCCAGGAGCGTGAACTCCGACTCGAAGTCGATGAACTCCTCGATGATGACCTCCTTCACGTCACCACGGCTACCCTCCATTGCCTCCTTGAAAGCAGTCTCCAGCTCACTGTCATTATGGACGTAGCTCTGGCCATGTCCAGAAGACGACATCAGGGGCTTCACCACGCAGGGGAAACCAATCTCGTCGGCAGCTGCCTTGAACTCCTCAAAGGTCTTGGCATAGAAATATTTTGCCGTACGGAGACCAAGTTCTTTGGCAGCAAGGTCACGTATGGCACGGCGGTTCATGGTGTAGTTGACGGCACGGGCAGAAGGCACCACCTGTATGCCCTGCTCCTCGAACTTAAACAAGCGCTCCGTACGGATGGCCTCTATCTCAGGCACGATGATGTCGGGTTTGTGCTTGTTGACAACAGCCTCGAGCGCGTCACCGTCGAGCATAGAGAACACCTCACGCTCGTCAGCCACCTGCATGGCAGGGGCATTATCATAACGGTCGCAGGCAATGACATACTGGCCAGCACGCATGGCGGCAATCACGAACTCCTTGCCCAGTTCGCCTGAGCCTAATAACAGAATCTTTTTCATCTCCAATTAATTTTTTTACCTAAATGATATTTCAATGACTGGAAGCCCATGAACTCCAATCTTCCCAGGCTTAGAACAGGCTGAAACGCAGTTTTCAGTTCCTCATAATTCCTGTACATCGGTTCGGTCACAGAAACTGCCAGTCTATGATTCTTAACGAGCCAAATAGATTCCTCGTCTCTTGAACCTAACTGACCATTTGACTTCTCCAGCACATCATAGGAGCCATCAAAGTCGGACACGTCATAGTATCGAACCTTAAACGGCCACAACAACCGTTTCACCTCTACTTGTCCACGCCATACCTTGATTTCCTTATAGGAAAAGAGATAGATGAAAAGCAAGCTTCCAAAAAGCAATATTGCACTTACACCTATAATGATGGAACCCAGTCGTAGAGGCCTACCATCAATCACATCTGAAAGAGCAACAGCAACACCAATGAGCACAAAGAATAGCCCGAAACCTGTAATCCCATACAAGCGTACCTTGTTGTATTCCGATACGACTTCGGCATTGTCTCTGACAAAGAAGCCAGACTTATCCTTAACCGCTATAGCGCGCTTTATCTCCTCGAAATTCAGGTATAGATTAGAAGCTATGCTAAGCAGCCTTTCACCGTTCTTAATCAATCTGAGCACTTCGCCTGTCTTACGATAATCGCTCTGAGCATAGTCAAACTCAGCAAAGCGATAGAACCGTTTCCAGAATGGCAACAGCAAGTTTTGTGTCTCCAACCCATCAGCAACAACAATGATGCGCTTGATGGAAGCCAAATAGAAAGCAGAAAAAAGCAAAGTGAACCCCAACCAGACAAACAAGATAGGCAGGAAGGTTTCCTTATTGAATAGCGAAACGCCACACAGAGACAAAACACCAAGCGCAATGAGACCCAATGTCTGCCCAATATACTTTTTATTTAGCCTTGAAGTTAGCATGCTTTATCTGTTCTTATACATGTTGTCATAGTATTTCTGATAGTCGCCAGAGGTGACATTGTCGAGCCACTCCTGATTATCGAGATACCAGCGGACGGTTTTCTCAATGCCCTCCTCAAACTGGAGCGAAGGTTCCCAGCCGAGTTCCTTCTGCAACTTCGACGAGTCGATGGCATAGCGCAGGTCATGGCCGGCACGGTCGGTAACAAACGTGATGAGATCCAGGTCCTCGCCCTCCTTACGACCTAAGAGACGGTCAACGGTATTGATGACCACCTTGATGATGTCGATGTTCTTCCACTCGTTGAAGCCGCCGATGTTGTAGGTTTCGGCAATTTTACCCTCATGGAAAATGAGGTCGATGGCACGGGCGTGGTCTTCAACGAAGAGCCAGTCGCGCACGTTCTCGCCCTTGCCATAGACGGGCAGCGGTTTGCGGTGACGGATATTATTGATGAACAGCGGTATCAGCTTTTCAGGGAACTGGTAGGGCCCGTAGTTGTTCGAACAGTTGGTCACGATGACGGGCATGCCGTAAGTATCATGATAGGCACGGACAAAGTGGTCGCTCGATGCCTTGGCAGCACTATAGGGTGAGTGCGGATTATACTTCGTGGTTTCCAGGAAGAACTTGTCACCATAGGCCAGGTGATGCTCCGACGAAGAAGCAGTCGTGGTAAACGGCGGTTCGATGCCCTCGGGGTGCGTCAGTTCCAGTGCGCCATATACCTCATCCGTTGAGATGTGGTAGAAGCGCTTGCCCTCATACTTCTCAGGCAGTGACTCCCAGTAGAGCTTGGCAGCCTGCAGCAAAGACAGTGTTCCCATGACATTGGTCTTGGCAAAGGTGAAAGGGTCCTTGATGGAACGGTCCACGTGCGACTCGGCGGCCAGGTGGATAATGCCATCCACCTTCTTTTGCTGCATTAGCTGGTAGAAGGCATCGAAGTCGCAGATGTCCATCTTGACAAACTCGTAGTTAGGACGGTTCTCGATGTCCTTCAGGTTAGCCAGATTGCCGGCGTAGGTCAGTTTATCAAGATTGATAATGTGATACTCCGGATACTTGTTAACAAAGAGGCGTACTACATGGCTTCCAATGAAACCAGCGCCACCGGTAATGACAATTGTCTTCATAAGCTTATATTCTATTTTGATTACTTCCTAATGTAATAACTTCACAATCAGCAAATTTATTGCCTTCAATGGTTAATCTTATTAATGTGCGGTCCTTATGCCATCCCTGCAGTCCTGCTGCACCGGGGTTGATGTGCAGCAGCCCGAGCGTCCTGTCATACTTCACTTTCAATATATGAGAATGGCCACTGATGAACAGCTGTGGCGGACGGGCATAAATCTGACTGGCTACGGAGGGGTCGTAACGCCCGGGGTATCCGCCAATATGCTTCATCAGTACATCAACCTCCTCGCATTTCCACCGCAGCACCTCGGGGTACATGAGACGCAGGTCGCCGCCGTCGCAGTTGCCACAGACGGCTCTCACTGGGCGGAACGCGGCAAGCCGCTCAATCAGTTCCGTAGAGCAGATGTCGCCGGCATGCCATATCTCGTCGCACGGCTCAAAGTAGTGCAGGTACTTGTCGTCCCAGTAAGAATGCGTGTCGCTGATAATTCCTATCTTCTTCATTATATTGTTTACAAAGAGAATTTCTTACGTATAAACTCTGTGATAAAAGCCCCGGTCTGCCGGATTCCAAGCAGAGAGGAGTCAATGCACAGGTCGTAGCTGGAAGCCTGTCCCCACCGCTTGCCCGTATAGTAATTATAATAGGCAGCACGCTGGCTCTCACCCTGCTCTATTCTTTTGAGGGCAGCAGCATGGTCAATGCCTTCTTTTTCCATCAGCTGGCGAGCACGAAACTCCAATGGGGCCGTAATGAACACGGCTGCCAAGCGAGGACAGTCGCGCAACACATAGTCGGCACAACGGCCGAGGAAAACACAGGAGCCCTGCTCAGCAGCCTTCCTGATGGCATCACTCTGGAACTGGAAGAGGCTTTCCTGTGAGATATCTGACCGATAGAGGCCGTTGCTTCCGAGATGAGTACCCTGTAAGTTGAGTAATGAGCGGAAGAACCCCTTTTTCTCATCATTCTGTTCAAAGAACCGTTCGCTGAACCCACTTTCCTTAGCGGCAAGGTTCAACAATTCCCTGTCGTAATACTTTGCTTCAAACTGCTCGGCAAGCATACGTCCTATGTCACGACCACCCGCCCCTAACTGTCGTCCGACACAAATAATGATATTCTGACTACTTTCCATTAGCTTTTAGTTTCTTCATATACCATAACAACATGGGGATGGTCATGGCAAACGACCCGAAGTCGCTGGCTGCCATAGAGTACCACACACCGTCAAGTCCGAGGAACAAGGGCATGATGTAGGCCATCGGTATCAGCAGAAAGAGCTGTCGCGAGAGCGAAAGGAAAATGCTGACCTTCACCTTGCCGATGCACTGAAAGAAATTAGTGATGACGGCCTGCGAGCCCACCACGAAGAACACCAGCATGTTCAGTCTGATGCCTCGGGCAGCCATGTTCATCAGCACCTCATCTCTGGTGAACACACGGGCTATCTGCACCGGGAAGAGCATCGACACCGTCCACCCTATCAGCAGGATGGCCGTGGCAGCAGCAATGGCCAACCAAAGCACACGGAACATGCGGTCATACTTCTCGGCTCCGAAGTTATAACCGGCAATGGGCTGCATGCCCTGATTGATTCCGATAACCTGCAGGAAGAGAACCATCACGATGGAATTGGCAATGGAGTAGGCCCCCACAGCCATGTCACCCCCGTAACGCACGAACTGATTATTCATGAAGATGACCACGACGCAGGCCGTAGTATTCATCAGGAAGGGAGAGACACCGATGGATATGATATTCCTGACCAGGTCTGCCTTCAGCCGGTAAATGCCTTTTCTCAGATGCAGCAATTCCTTCGGGTCAGAGAATATCCACATTTGCCACGCCAAGGCCAGGGTCTGGGAAGTAACCGTGGCCATGGCCGCACCCTTAATTCCCCACCTGAACCACCACACAAAGGCAATGACCAGCACAATGTTCATGCCCACCGTAAACAGCGTGGCATACATGGCATGCCGGGGTTTTCCCGCTGCACGCAGCACCGCATTCATGCCGAAATACATATGCGTTACCAGGTTACCCAGCAGAATGACGGTCATAAACTCACGGGCATAAGGCAACGTGGCCTCACTGGCTCCGAAGAAAATCAGGATGGGGTCCAGGAACACCAGACAGACAACCATGAAAAGGAATCCCACAATCAGGTTCAGCGTCACAGTATTCCCGAGCAGGTGCTCGGCTGTCTGGTAATCTCGCTGACCCAACTTCACACTAATGCAGGTTGAGGCCCCCACGCCCACGGCAGCCCCGAAGGCTCCCGCCAGGTTCATCAGCGGAAACGTAATGCCGAGTCCCGCAATGGCCTCAGCACCCACCACCTGGCCTATCACCGCACGGTCGATAATATTGTAGAGGCTCGACGCCGTCATGGCCACCATAGCCGGCAGGGCATACTGCACCAACAGCTGGCCTACCGGTTTGGTTCCGAGTTCAAGTGTTGCTTGTTTATTATCCATATTTGTGTTAACAGGGCAAAGGTACAACTATTTCATCGAAAAGCAAAACAATTGGACATTTATTTTTTCTTCACTATTCGGAATTTCAGGAGTTTCAAGCGTTTCGGAACGATGTTACAGTATGATTCTGCAGATGACCCGCGCCCGCCTTGACAAGACATTGCTCAAAACGGAACTGAATTATTGGAATAAGTGTCGTTCGTTTGAAAATAGTTTTGTACCTTTGCAACCTGAAACCAAACAAAACCAATATGAAACAAAACATCATCATGGCCATACTCATGGCTTTTATCTTCCAAACTGCAGAGGCACAGGAAAGTACTGCTGCCGAAGCAGATTCCGTACAGAAGACTTACATGTACCGAGTCTATCTGACCGACAAGCGCGGAACCACCTCGCTTGAAAAGCCTTTGGAGTTTCTCTCTCAAAAAGCCCTCGACCGACGAGCCAGACAACGCCTTGCACTGAACGAGACCGACCAACCCGTCAGCCCTAAATACCTGAAAAAGATTTCGAAATATGCTCAGATAGCAGGCACGAGCCGCTGGATGAACACCGTTCTGGTAAAGGTGGCAGACACGACGACTATGCAGAAAATCGAGGACATGAAGTTTGTCAGCAACGTGCGCCGCGTGTGGACGTCGCCCGACGAGGAACAGCCCATGCCGGAACGTGGCAAGTACGAGACGATGTTCACTGCCAAGGACTCCGTTCCCGACAACCTCTACGGAAAGGGATTCCGCCAGATCAGCGTCATGGGTGGCGACAGTCTTCACGCCGAGGGATTTCGCGGACGTGGCATGACCATTGCCGTTATCGACGGAGGGTTCTGCAATGCCGATGTCATCCCCAGCATCAAGAAAATCAACGTCTTAGGCACGCACGACTTTGTCTGCCAGCCACGGCCTGACATTTATCTCGATACCAGCCACGGCACGGGCGTACTCTCGTGCATGGGACTCAACGAGCCCAACGTTTTCATTGGCACAGCCCCCGAGGCCAGTTTCTGGCTTCTGCGCAGTGAGGACGGCCGTACAGAGCAGGAAGTGGAGGAAGACTACTGGGTGATGGCTGCCGAATTTGCTGACAGCGTGGGTGTGGACGTCATCAACACGTCGTTAGGCTATAACATTTTTGACGACAAGGCAACCAGCCATAAATACTATGAGCTCGACGGCCGCACGGCATTTATCTCATGCGGAGCCTCGCTGTTGGCCGACAAGGGCATCGTACTCGTCTGCAGCGCAGGTAATTCAGGTGATGAGCCCTGGAAGAAAATCACCCCGCCGGGCGATGCCGACCATGTGCTGACCGTGGGAGCCCTGAACCGCCAGTTGGTCAATGCCAACTTCAGTAGCATCGGGCCGTCGCAGGACGGACGCGTCAAGCCTGACATTATGGCCATCGGCAACCCGTCGTACCTAATGTACGGCGAGGGAGAGATTATACGTGCCAATGGCACCTCGTTTTCTTCGCCCACCGCATGCGGCATGGTGGCATGCCTCTGGCAGGCTCTGCCCCACTTGACAGCCCACGAGCTGATAGAAATTGTCAGGCAGTCGGCCGACAACTATGAGCATCCCGACAACATTTATGGTTATGGACTGCCCAACTTCTGGAAGGCCTACATCAGCAATTTGGCAAGATAAAGTAAATGCACTACACCCTGCACCAACTCAATTTGCTCGTCCGCGATGTCATTGAAACTGACCTCGCAGACGAGTATTGGGTTCAGGCGGAGCTCGCTGATTGTCGTGAAAGCCACGGGCACTGCTACATGGAGCTCATTGAAAAGGACGAAAGGGGCAACACGCCCATAGCCCGTGCATCAGCCAAATGCTGGAGAAGTTCATGGAACATGATTCGACCCTATTTTGAGCGGCAGACGGGGCAACCTCTGCGAGCCGGCATGAAAGTGCTTCTGCTGGTGCATGCACAATTTCACGAGGCATTCGGCTTTTCGTGGATTGTCACCGACATTGACCCCACCTACACCTTGGGGGACCTCGCCAAGCGACGACAAGACATCATTCGTCAACTCAAAGACGAGGGAGTCTTCGACATGCAGCGAGACCTCACCCTCTCGCCCTTTGCCAAGCGTATAGCAGTCATCAGTGCCGAACAGGCAGCCGGATATGGCGACTTCTGCCACCAGTTGGCAAACAACGACTATGGCTTCCCTTTCAGCGTGCGTCTGTTTCCTGCCGTCATGCAGGGTGAGCAGACGGAGCAGAGCATCATCCTGGCACTGAACCAGGTCTATGCTTCTGTCCGTGACGGTGGTGACGGAGCCTTCGACTGTGTCGTCATTATCCGCGGTGGTGGAGCCACCAGCGACCTGAGTGGATTTGACACGCTGCCTCTGGCTGAGAATGTGGCTCAGTTTCCCATTCCCATCGTCACAGGCATTGGACATGAGCGTGATGAGTCGGTACTTGACATGGTGGCATACACCCACGTGAAAACGCCCACTGCGGCAGCAGCACTTCTCATTGACAACTTAGCACAGACGCTGCGACGCATTGAAGAGGCTCAAACACGTCTTACACTATCAGTAAACAACAGCATCTCGAACATGAAGACCCGACTGCAGAAACTGTCAACGCTCATTCCCACCCTGGCCGTTCATCAGCTATCCAATGCCCGTCACCGCATGGACCTGTTAGAAAGCCGACTGCCCATGACCCTTGAACGCATGTTGATGGAACGGCGCCATCAGCTCATGCAAATAGAAACAACACTTAAAGGGTTCGACCCGCAGCTATTGCTCAGCCGGGGCTACAGCATCACGCTGCACGAGGGACATGCCGTAACTGATGCCTCGATGCTCTCACCCGGCGACGAACTGGAAACGCGAGTTGCCAAGGGCGTTATCTACTCCAAGGTGCTGGTTCCTGATAATTGAAGAGTGAAAAAAGTGAATGAACAATGAAATACGAAGAAGCGCTTACCCAACTGGAAACCATCGTCCGCAAATTAGAGGCCAACGAGTATAATATAGACGAAATCGCTGCACAGCTCAAAACTGCACAGCGACTCATAAAATTCTGCAAGGACAAGTTGACCAAGACAGAAGAGGAACTCTTAAAAATACAAGCCGAGCGAGAGTGAACGGAACTCCGGGCCGCGGTCTTTCTTGAAGACGGTCATGGGCGAATAGCGTGCATAGATGCCTATGCCGTCTAATTTCATGATGGCCCTGATGTCAACAGTCACCGGGCGGTAGTCAATCTTCTTGGTGGTCATGTTGTGTTCCACGTCGCCCTGATCGTAGCCAGTGGTCAGATGGCCGCTCACGTTGAAGTTGATGACCGGCCCCACGCTCAAAGCGTATTTGCCCTTGCGGTCGAACTTCTGCGTGAACTGCAACGGCACGGAAATGCTGAAACTGTGGAAGCGCGAATACTTTGAACTGACACCGGCAGGATAGTCTCCCACGACGACCACGCCGTCGGCATCCTTCGAAAACATGCTGCCGCTTCCTATGCCGTAATTGTGCCAGCCTATGCCGACACCGGCAGAATAGGTCTGCAGCGCCTTCTTGGGCGAATAGTCATACTGGAACACCGTCCAGTTGAGGTCCCACGACTTGAAGGGCTTGACGCTCATTCCGTCGGGAGTGCCCAACCCGATGTTCACACCCACGCTGACATGCGTACTGAAGTTATGCACCTTGCACTCTTCGTCCTTCTTCTTCTTGACCACCTTTACATGATAAGGCTTGTCGCCGGTTACAATGACCACTTTCTCACCCGACGTAATCAGGGTGGTGTCCTGAGCCTGTGCCATGATGGTGGTGTCGTTCACCTCGGTAGCATGGACGGCTGCCACGCAAAAACAGGCCAACGCCCATAAAACAAATAATTTCTTCATCTTTTCTTTTTGCTTGTCTAAATATTAAAAATTCTTCATTATCGACATGCAAAGGTACGTGTTTTCCCCTGACATGCAAAATAAAATAACCACTTTTTGTTTCTTTTTGTTGCACAGCCGCATAATTTTATGTAATTTTGCGCGCAATTAGACAACAGAGAACATTAAAACATAGACATTATGAAGAACTTAGACTGGGGAAACCTGTCGTTCGGTTACATGAAAACCGACTACAACGTACGCTGTTACTATCGTGACGGCAAGTGGGGCGAAATAGAAGTATGCTCCGACGAGTATCTGAACCTGCACATGGCAGCCACCTGCCTGCACTACGGCCAGGAGGCTTTCGAAGGACTGAAGGCCTATCGCTGCAAGGACGGCAAGGTACGCGTGTTCCGTGTTGACGAGAATGCCGCCCGCCTGCAGAGCACCTGCCGCGGCATCCTGATGCCCGAGGTGTCAACAGAGCTGTTCACAGAGATGGTGAAGAAGGTGGTCCGCCTGAACCAGGAGTGGATTCCCACCTACGAGAGCGGTGCCACGCTCTACATCCGTCCGCTGCTCATCGGCACCAGTGCCCAGGTCGGCGTTCATCCCGCAAAAGAATATTGCTTCCTGATTTTCGTCACTCCCGTAGGCCCCTACTTCAAGGGCGGCTTCGCTGCCAATCCCTACGTCATCATCCGCGACTACGACCGCTCGGCACCGCTCGGCACCGGTAAGTACAAGGTGGGCGGCAACTATGCTGCCTCCCTCTTTGCCAACAACCTGGCACACGAGAAGGGCTATGCCTGCGAGTTCTACCTGGACGCCAAGGAGAAGAAGTACATCGACGAGTGCGGTGCCGCCAACTTCTTCGGCATCAAGGACAACACGTACGTCACGCCGAAGTCAACCTCCATTCTTCCCAGCATCACCAACAAGAGCCTGATGCAGGTGGCTGAGGACCTGGGCATGAAGGTAGAACGCCGTCCTATTCCTGAGGAAGAGCTGGAGACCTTCGAAGAGGCAGGTGCCTGCGGTACGGCCGCCGTCATCAGCCCCATCAGCTACATTGACGACCTCGACACCGGCAAGCGCTACTCGTTTGGCGAGAAGCCCGGTCCCGTCTCAAAGAAGCTCTTCGACACGCTGCGCGGCATTCAGTACGGCGAGATTGAGGACAAGCACGGCTGGACCACCGTGGTGATTGACTAATAATTACTGTTTAAGGATTAAAGCAGGTAAGAAGTGAGCAAAGGAAAGCTGGCTAAATTCGCCGACATGGCGACCTACGACAACGTGTTCCAGTTCCCCTACGGGGCGCTGGAACACGCTGACTTTCCCCTTCGTGGCAAGTGGCACGAGGCGTATTTCCACAACCAGAACCCCATTGTGCTGGAACTTGGTTGCGGCAAGGGCGAATACACGGTAGGACTCGGTAAGCGGTATCCCGACATGAACTTCATTGGCGTCGATATCAAGGGAGCCCGCATGTGGACAGGTGCCACACAGGCTGTCCGCGACGGCATGACGAACGTGGCATTCCTGCGTACCAACATCGAGATCATCGACCGTTTCTTTGCCGGGAACGAAGTACAGGAAATATGGCTCACCTTCAGCGACCCTCAGATGAAGAACCCGCGCAAGCGCCTGACCTCCACTTATTTTATGGAGCGCTACCGCCGTTTCCTCGTCGATAACGGCATCATCCACCTGAAGACCGATTCCAACTTCCTCTTCACCTACACGTCGTACATGGTTGACCACAACCACCTGCCACTGCTCCTGAGAACAGAAGACCTGTATTCAGAGGTCCGGGCAAACCCGGCATACGCTGAAGTAGCCTCCATCCAGACCTACTACGAGCAGATGTGGATAGACCGCGGGCTCAACATACGCTACCAGCAGTTCCGGCTGCCACACGAGGGCGAACTGACAGAGCCCGACATTGAAATTCCGCTTGACGACTACCGCAGCTACCGACGCGACAAGCGCAGCTCGCTGGAAGTCAGCAGGTAGGAAGTAATCTCACGCAGGAAGTCGGCAGGCAAAAGCCGCCAACTACTTCAGAATCTCCACTTGTTCAACTACGGAATCTTTTCCTTTATATAAGATATTGACACGGAAACTGACGAAGTCGCTGTATATGTACAACGGCAGTTTCTCCTCGTACTGCGGCACATAGTCGAACTCCAAGTGGATGGCTGTCCCCGCCAGATAATTCTCCTTCGGCGACAGGGCATCCATCCCGTCGATGGCTCTCAGGGAGAACACGGGGTCCAGCATGGTCAGCACACGCGGCAGCTCTATCTTCAGGTTGTTGTCGGGAAAGGTTATCCAGCCTTCCACCTTGTCCCAGAAGCTCTTTTCTTCGCCAGGGTCTTCCTCTGGCGGCAAGACTGAGCTGCCCTCCTTTAACGTTTGCCGCAGCTGGTCAGGGTTCAGCGAATAGTTGGTCAGGTATTCCTCGCGTGCTTGCTGCAACTGTTCACTTTGCGAGCGCCCGCCGCGCAGGAAGTCGAGCACATGGTTCAGCTTATAGTTCACGTCATCCACCCAGCAGATGCGGTCGTCGGTTACGGCAATGGCCCTGATTCTTGTAATGTCGTCATATTTCTTGCCGGGGTAAGTAATGCGCAGCGTGTCTAAGTCGGCTGTCGAATGCTTCGGAATGATGTTCATGGTTCTGGGCACCTTCACCACGTCATATTCGTCTTTATACATATCGGTATAATGAATGCACAGGAACACCCTGACATTCTGCAGGTCAATGTCGGAGCGGTTGATTATTTTCACGTTCAGCAGGTCGTCACTCTTCCAGAACAGCCACTCCCGCTTGGGGCTCACCTCCACGTCTAAGTAGGAGTGCTCAATGAGCAGCTGCTTAAACGGTCCGTACAAGTGCTCCTCGCAGAACTGCATGTCGCTTAGCAGAGCCGAGTAAATGCCCTGGTTGCCCCTTCGGAAGAAGTGGTTGTAGATTTCCTGCCGTGCCTGTTCCATCTTGCCCTGATTGGCAAAGTGTTTTGCCTTCAGCAGGTTCGGACTAAACATGCCGTAGCCCTCCATGGTCGATGAGTACAGGCGTTGCAGGAACTGCCCCTCAGTTGTTTTGTTTAAATAGGTGCGCGTGCGATAGGAGTCCAGCATGTCCGTCAGCTGCGCAGCCTGTCTGGGATATTCAATCGATGCCTGGTCGAAATAGCTCATCGCAGCCTGTTCGTTGCCCATTTTCTGCGCCATAAGTCCCTTCAGCACCAGTGCGGGAGCCGTTTTTCCGGGATACTCCTGCATGTAATAGTCAAGAGTGGCATTAGCCTCCCCAAAGGAAACCCCAGCCCCCCCTTCGTTCCCCGAGGGGGACACATATGACTCTATGCCGGGCTTGCCTACTATTGTGTCCCCCTCGGGGGACGAAGGGAGGGCCATTGCCGGCGCTTTCATAATCAGTGCCATGCTTTGCAGCAACATGGCCTCAGAGTTATGCGGATACTTGCTCAGAATCTGCCGCGTATGCCCCAGGGCATCGCCCACCCTTCCACCATAAAGGTCCAGATAGGCCCTGTCCTTTTGCACGCACAGCGCGTCGTACTCCTTCATGTATTTATGGTATATCGGTGCATAGTCGGTGAGGTATTGCAGGTACGATGCCCTGAGTTTTTCAATGTCGCGTTTCAATGAGGCCTTCAGCTCCTTGTCTTTTTCATACTGTTCGAAGGCGGCATCGGTAGCCTTCGAGGCATCGTCACTATGCATGATGTCCAGGATGGCCAACGGATTGCCGAACACTGCACCTGCCAGCCGGAAAGGGTCGTCGGCCGACGCAGCCCCCCTGGCGGCCGAGCGTGCCAGCATCCACAGGTCGTTCAGGTCTTTGTCCTGCCGTTGCAGCTTGTACATATATTGCAGAATGGGTAGCAGTTTCTGTTTCGACTCCATCACGTCGGGAGCCACACCTGTGTAGTCCTGCTTGGCCATGTACTCCAAAAACTCATTGAAGTTCTTGCTGTTGGCCTGGGCAATCTCCAGTGCATTGAGCACACGCACGGTCTGCTCAATGTCGTAATCCCTGTTGGTTGCCAAGTCCGTTCGGTTGGTCAGTGCCTCGTATGCCGGTACGAACTTATCTACCGGCTGGTAGTGTTCCAAGTCTATGGTGGCCGACTCCGGCAGGTTTGTACAGCCTATTACAGCCGCCATCATCCACGCCGATAAGGAAATAGCCCAAAAGCCTGCATATTTTTTCATAACAAAACGAGTTTATATGGGTTGCTGGCTGCAAAAATAATAAAATAGTTGCAGGCATACAACTTTTTTCAGAGATTATTTTGCCGGTTCAGGAAAAAAAAGTGTACCTTTGCACACTCTATTTATTCACCCATGCCGACAGTACCTCACTGCCAGCGTTTGTAGCGGTTATTCATGATGGAAGAAAAGAAAAAGAAGATTATTCGGGCCTGTACGGTATCCCAGTCTATTGGATTTGTCAAGGGAATGCTGCCAGACCTTATGAAGAAATATGAAGTGGTCATCCTGTCATCGCCCGGCCCTGAGATGGACGCTGTCCGTGAGCAGTATGGCGTGAAAACCATTGCGCTGCCCATGGAGCGGCACATCTCTGTCAGGCACGACATCGTGTCGCTGTGGAAGATGGTCAAGGTGATGCTCAGGGAGAAACCCGACATGGTACACTCCATGACGCCCAAAGCCGGACTGTTGTGCATGATGGCCGGCTGGCTGACACGCGTCCCCCTGCGGGTGCACACCTTTACAGGTCTGGTGTTCCCCACCGCCACCGGCCTGAAGCGCCGCATACTGATGCTGACCGACGGCATGACCTGCTTCTGTGCCACGCACGTCATCCCTGAAGGCGAAGGAGTGAAGGCCGACCTGCTGAACAACGGCATTACGAAGAAGCCTCTGAAGGTGTTGGGCTACGGAAACGTGAAGGGCATTGACATGCAGCGCTTCTCACGCCGGCAGGAGGTCATGACCATCAGCCGCCAGATACCCACCTCAGGTGCTACATTCACGTTCCTCTTTGTGGGAAGAATAGTAAGAGATAAGGGCATCAACGAACTGGCAAAAGCCTTCCAGCAACTCAGCAAGAAGCACCCCGAGGCGAGACTCCTTTTGGTGGGGAATTACGAGGAGACCCTGGACCCAGTTTCCGACGAGACACGCCAGATTATCGAGGACATGCCCAACCTGGAGTGGCTTGGACCGAAGCGCGGCGACGAGCTGATAGCCTACTACGCAGCCAGCGACTGCTTCGTGTTCCCCAGCTATCGCGAAGGATTCCCCAACACGGTGATAGAGGCTGGTGCCATGGGACTGCCAAGCATTGTGACCGACATTAACGGGAGCCGCGAAATAGTCTGCCGTGCGGCCGTTGATGCGGATTTGAAATCTGCATCTCGCGAGTCGAGGATTTCAGATACCCTCCGACCGGGACAGGACGGGAAGATGTCTATCCTGACGAACGGCATCATGGTTCCTTCAAAAGACGTGGAAACGCTACAGGAGGCCATGGAACGCATGCTGACCGACAAGGCCATGCGTCAGGAGATGGCCCGGAACGCACGCCCCATGATTGAACAGCGCTTTGAGCAAGGCTTCGTGCGAAGCTGTCTCTACGACTTCTACAAGACCATTCTCCCTGCACAATCCTAACGGTAAGACAACAACAACAGATAAGACTATGACACTATACCCAAAACTCATCATGGATGCACTGGCTACGGTAACGTATGCCGGCACGAAGAAAAACCTTGTAGAAAGCGGAATGGTGGCCGACACACCTGCCATCAGCGGCAACAAGGTGAAAATAGTATTAGAATTTCCCCGCGACACCGACCCGTTCCTGAAATCGACCGTCAAGGCTGCCGAGGCAGCCATCAAGTACCACTGCGGCAAGGACGTGGAGGTGGAGGTGGAAACCGAATTTAAGTCGAAGCCACGGCCGGAAGTGGGCAAACTGCTTCCCGGTGTCAAGAACATCATTGCCGTCAGCAGCGGCAAGGGAGGCGTGGGCAAATCGACCGTGGCAACCAACCTGGCCATTGCGCTGGCCCGACTGGGCTACCGCGTGGGACTGTTGGACTGCGACATCTTCGGACCGTCAGTACCGAAAATGTTTGAGGTGGAAGATGCCCGGCCATACGCCGTCAACGTAGATGGACGCGACCTCATTGAGCCCATCGAGAAATATGGCGTGAAGCTGCTCAGCATAGGCTTCTTCGTGTCGCCCGACACCGCCACGCTGTGGCGCGGCGGCATGGCTACCAACGCCCTGAAACAACTCATTGCCGATGCCGACTGGGGCGAGCTCGACTATTTCATACTCGATACACCGCCCGGCACCAGCGACATTCACCTGACGCTACTACAGACGCTGGCCATCACGGGTGCCGTCATCGTATCGACACCTCAGCAGGTGGCACTTGCCGACGCCCGCAAAGGCATTGACATGTACCGAAACGAGAAGGTGAACGTGCCCATCCTCGGGCTAGTGGAGAACATGGCTTGGTTTACGCCGGCTGAACTGCCTGAAAACAAATACTACATCTTCGGGAAGGAGGGATGCCGCCAGCTTGCTCAGGAAATGGACGTTCCGTTGCTCGCCCAGATTCCGCTGGTACAGGGCATCTGCGAGAGCGGCGACCAGGGCTGTCCTGCCGCCCTGAACAGCGACACCATGACGGGCCTGGCCTTCATCAACCTGGCACAGAGCGTGGTGACGGTAACCAACAAGCGCAACCGCGAACTGGCTGCCACGAAAATAGTGGACATCAAGAAGTAAGAAATAATGTCGCGGCAACAAAGTCTCACTTGCCCTTGGCGACGAGTCCTGCGCCATCATGGAGTTCAAATAAACCGTTGCTGCAGACCACAGGCCTTTCCGTCCGTGTAAAAAAATTCACGAAATGTTTGGAAGTTTCAATGCAATATTGTAACTTTGCGGAAAACAGGAGTGAAGAACGCAACTGAACAAGAAGGGACAGCACCGCCCGATGACAAACTTAGCAGCGCCCGCTACCATATCTGGCAGCGGGCGCTGCCAGATATGGCACCGCCCGCGAAATCCCTGCTACCCCGGCAGAAACTCCCCGTTTTCCCCTACCTTTCTCCCTCGTTCCCCGGCACTCTCTCCCTGTTTCCTTATGGGTAATGGAGCAACCATCATTGCTCTTTCGATTGTAAATGTCCGTATTCCCTGTTGAGGTTGCCGGGATTCAAATATCGTCGGCGACTCTCGTAATCCATTTTTAGAATGAAACTGAATGCATTTCTGATAATCTCGTTCCGAAGGAGAATAATCGGCGGGTACCGGTTATAAGAACATAAAAGCGGGGAAGCGGCATTACTCAGCCGATTCCCCGTATTTCTTAAGGTCGCGCTTGGCCAGGAAAAACTGGAAGCGATAGACCATACAGGCAATGATGAGATAGGCACCTGCCTGAACCCAGAGAATGCGGAACTCCGTGAGCACATCGGCGGGCGTGGCGCCCATGGAGTTCAGACGGACAAAGGCACGGGCACCGAACGTGCTGGGGAACAGCCAGCTGACGCCTTGCCAATAGCCGGGAATGTTGCTCTGAGGCCAGCTGATGCCGGTCATGAACAGCAGCGGCACGCTGACAAAGACCATGATAAGCATGACATTCTCACGATATTTCACCATGCACGAAACAATCATGCCGAAGAATATACACGCAATGACGTAGGGCAGCATGACGGTGAGCAACGACTGCCAGGATGCCAGATGGGGGAAGTTGAACAGGCGAGGAACGACGATGAGCAGCCAGGTGCCCATGATGGCATAGACCATAAAATAGCACAGGAACTTGCCCAACACGATGGGCAGCGTTCGGCTGTAGTGTGGAGCATTGACGGGAATGAGATGACGGAAACGGTTTTCGTCGCGTGCCGTTCCGGCCGCCAAGCCAATGCCCAGCACAAGGGTCTGCTGCAGAATAAGTACCAGTACGGCGGGTAAAATGGCGGAGCCATAGCCGGCAGAAGGGTTATACAGGGGCACGTCTTCAAAATCAAGAGGCTTGGCCTGCACCACTTCTTCCCTGGCGGTGTATAGGCCTGCCATGCGCGTCTTCAGCTGCGTGCCCATCTCCATGGAAACCATCTGCGCCGTCTGGAAGATGGCCTTATACGTCAGCATCAGGCTCATGTCGCAATAAACGCTGACGACGCCCTGCTGCATCCGGTTCAGATTCACTTCAAAATCAGGTGGAATAAAATAGACACCCTTGGCCAACTGTCGGCTGACCAGGGACTTTGCCTCGTCAAGGTCCTGGGCATAGTAGCTGATTTTGACATCGGGCGAGGCATCGCACATGCGGATGAACTGGCGCGACAGGCTGGAATGGGACATGTCAACCACCACCACGGGGACCTCGTGTACCTGCTCGTTATTATAGACCCATGAGTAAAGTAAAGGATAGACCAACGGCACGACAAAGAAGAAAATAATGACTCCTTCGTCCTTTGCCATGTTTAACACTTCTTTGTACCAAACAAAGCACAGGTCTTGCAGATAGTCGTATGCTTTACGGAATATATACATAATTCAGCATTGCATTCTTTATTTTGTTGATTACCAGCCAGGGCAGCAAAATGAATGCAGCCAGGGCAGCAAAATGGAACCAGGCGTCAATGAGCGGGAAGCCGTTGAAGACACAAATCTGGTATATCATCCAATAATGACGGAGGGGGAACAGCCACGAGAGTGACTGCAACGGGGCATCCATGCCCATGACGGGAAATGCCGAGCCAGCCATGGAGATGCTGAGCACTGCCCACAGGGAGCAGATGCTCATGGACATTCTGAGCGACGGGAGCAGACCGAAGGCGAAGATGCCGAAGCCCTGCGCACCCAACACCTCCATGAGCCCCAGCAGAATGAGCATCCACGGCCCTCCCTGATGGGGGAAGTTGAGCACGTAGAACACGTAGTACTGATAGCCGAAGACGATGGCAAGGAAGATGAGGGTCTGCGGAAGAAACTTTCCAAGCATGGCCACGATGATACGGTTGTCGGCGGCTGCCAGCCACTCCTTCGACGTACCGAACTTCAGTTCCGTACCTATGGAGTAGGCCGAAATCAGGAAGATGAAAAGCATGATGATGCCTGGCACCATCATAGTGGTCAGGTAGATGTTGTAGTTAGTCCACGGGTTGGCTATCTGGTGCAGGTCAATCTTAATGGGCTGTATCAGCGTCTCTATCTGTTTGTCGGTGAAACCCTTTGCACGCAGTACGGCCTGTCCTACGCTGGCCGAGCCTAAGGTTGAGATGGTCTTCAAGTCTTTCATGACCAGCGAACCGGCAGCCAGCGTGGTATTCGAATAATAGTAGGAAATCTTCGGTTGGCGGTTGGCCAGCAGCTTGTCGGTCGTTCCCTTGGGAATGTAGAGGAATCCGTATATTTCGTTTTGCTGAATGGCCTTGCGAGCCTCATTAAAGTCATGATAGCGATTTACGACATGCGACATCTGGAAAGCGTCGAGGCGGTTGGTCAGTGCGCGGGTGGTTGACGTGTTGTCCTGATCGACAATACCCACAGGCATATCGACAGGCTGACCCTGTTCCATGAGCGAGGTGAAGAAGAAAATCACCAGCAGCGGAAAGAGCACCATGGAAAACCGGTAGATGTGGTTTCTCCGCAATATCTGCAGTTCGCGCAGCGTTATATGATATATCTGACGCAGGAAATTCATTGTTTGATAATCAGCGACATTCCGGGACGAAGACCATCGAACTTCTCAACGGGGCGGGCCTTTACCTCAAAGGTCTTCAAATCGTACTCACCATTAGACTTTGTGGCCTTCCACACAGCAAAAGAGCCCTGGTCCTTCATGTAATAGACCTTCATCTGCACGTCCTTGTTGAAGGCCGGCACGAAGGCAGTAAACGTAGAGCCCACGGCCAGTCCGTTCAGCTGGTCTTCGCGCACATTGAACGTGCCCCACATGTCGTCCATGATGGAGATGGTCATAATGGGCGACCCTGTACCGACCAGTTCACCCACTTTGGGATAAACACTGCTGACCTCGCCATCCATCTGGGCAATCTGCACCGTTTCGCTGATGTAGGAATTGACCTCCTGCACAGCACCGCGGGCACGGCTCACCTGTGCCTGAGCGGCCAGTTTGTCTTCGCGACGCGCACCGTTCACGGCCAGGTCATACTGGCTCTTGGCGGCACGCTCCTGGGCCTCCATGGCCTTATACTGGGCATATACCTCGTCACGCTTCTGAGCACTGATGACACCCTCGTCAAACAGTCGCTGAATGCGGTCGTACGACTTCTGTGAAATCTCCAGACCAGCTTTTGCCTGCTGCCACAGCTGGTAAGCACCCTGTATCTGCTCCTGACGGGCACCGTTCTGTGCCTTCAGCTCTATGGCAGCGGCAGCGCTCTCGGCTCCCTGCGCCTGTGTCATTTTGGCGCGCACCTCCGGTGCGTCAAGAATGGCCAGCGTATCGCCCGCCTTCACGAAATCACCCTCCTTGACGCGCAGTTCAAGAATTCGTCCGGGCACCTTGCTCGATACGCGGTATTCAGTTACTTCCACCTGTCCCTGTATGAGTTCCGGGTCACGGTCAAGGGCAAAATAGCCAATCAAGGCAACAACAATCACTACGATGGCAAAGCCAAGAATGGCAAACAAGATATTGTTGTGTTGAGTTTTTGCAGACATCTTTCTATTTTTTTACGATTTTAATATTTTTACTATCACTCTTCACTTTTTTATTCAATAGGCCAGCGTTCCCAAAGCCTTTTTCAGGTTGACCTGACTGAGCTTGACGTCAATCTCGGCATCAATCTTCTGCGACTGAGCCTGCAGCCAGGCCGTCTGGGCCTCCATCACCGTGGTGCTCTGAATGACGCCCTCTTCGAAGCCGAGGTTTGCGGTGCGCAGGTTCTCTTCGGCACGCGTAATGTTCGTGCGAGCCATCTCCAGCTTTTTGTAGGCCTCGTTCACGCGGAACTGGCCCTGGCTGATTTGCAGTTCCATCTTCTCGCGGGCCTCATCCATGTTCAGCCGGGCAATAGTGGTTGCCCCCTTCGAGGCACGCACCTTGTAAGCCACGTCGCCCCAGTTCCAGATGGGTACACGCACCAGCACGCCAATATTCCACATGCCACCAAACTTCTTCTCGAAGCTGTTGAACAGGTTGGGGTTCGTAACGGTATAACCGCCCATCAAGGCGACCTGCGGCAGGTGGCCTGCCTTCAGAATTCTGGTCACCTGACGGCTCATGTCAACAGCATTCTGCAGCATGTGCATCTCCGGCCGGTTGTCAATGGCCTCCTGAACGTTATAGGAGAGCACGCTCTCGTCAGTGAGAAGGTCCTGCACGTTCTCTTCCGCCAGCACGACCTGGTCGTCGAGCGGCAAGCCACAGAGCTGGCACAGGTACATTCTGGAGAGCGACAACCCGTCGTTCACCTTCGTCACCTGCATCTGAGCCTCGTTCACCTTCACCTCCACACTCAGTCCCTCGCTGCGGGTGGCCACGCCTTCGCGAATCATCTTGTTCACATCAGAGCTAAGCTTCTCCACCAGGTCGAGATAAGCCTCGGCCAACCTCTTCTTGTGCGTCAGCGAAACCACCATCCAGTAAGCCTGATCGACGGTGTAGAGCGTTGACTGCAACTGTGCGTCAGCACTGTTACGCGAGAACTGCTCATTGAGGTCGGCCAGTTTGTTGAGGGCAATAATGCTTCCACCCATAAAGACCGGTTGAGTAACCATGACCGAACCGGCCCACACGTCGCGGGTGTCGGTACGAAACGCATCAACAATCTGCTGACCCGCCCCGTTCAGCGTCGTGGCCAGATTGCCCAGACCCGGCATCACCATCTGGCTGATGCCTTCCAGCGAGAGCCCCATCTGTCCGAGAGCCGCCAGCGTGGCAGGCGGCAGTGCGCCTAACGTCTGTCCCAGTTCGGCACCCAAACCGGTAGCCGTTGTCGTTCCCAAACCTTTCAGCTGCTCCTTCTGGCTGTCACTCAGTATCGACAACTCACGGCTCGTATGCATATATCCACCCAACGCACTGACGTGAGGCAGATACTTGGTGCGGGCAGAACGGCGCAAGTTGTCTGCGACATCCTGTTTCACCTTCGACACCTGTAGCTGCTTGTTGTTGCGCAAGGCCAACGACCGGCAGGAGTCAAGGTTGAGCAGACGCTGGGCAGCCACCGGCACAAAGGCACCGGCGAGCAAGACCATCATTCCAAGGAATCTATTCATAAATATCTATTCTAATTAAAATCTCCTTCCCCATCAATTAAACTCGAACGAGCGCGAACCAATCATGTGCCCGTCGGCAAAAATGCTCACGTGGTAAGTGCCGGCTCCCAAATACTCGGCAACATTCCAGAACACCTTCACCGGAGTCTCTTCGCCCGAATACTCTATGACCTTCTTCATGGAATATTCTATCGTGCGGTTTTCAAACGCCAGCGTTCCGCCCCCGTTCAGCGCCTCGCCCGTAGGCGTGACAATGCGCACATAAACGGTGCGCTGCCCGTTGGCCGCCGTCACATTGCGCGCAATGTTGAATGCCACGGCAATGTTCATGCAGTCCTTCATCTTCTTTGCCACCTTACCATTCTTCTTCAGCGGAGTCATGGTAATGGCGTTGGCATCAAGCTGCGCTGCTATGGCTACACGCTCTGACAGCGTCTCACGCTCGCTGCTCAGCCCCTGAATGGTACGGGTAGCCTCATCATACTGTCCCTGAATGCGCGTATTTTCGGCCATCAGGTTTTCGTTCAGCCGGTTCAGCGAGTCAATCTGCATCACGTAGTCACGCAGCACGGCACGCACCGTAGCCAGTTCCTTCTTCAGACGGGCTATCTCACGTGCGTCGTCGCTCTTCACGCGTCGCAGCTCCTCCAGCAGTTGTTGAGTGCGCATCTGTTCTTGGGTCAGCTGAGCCACAATAGAGTCATTATTAATCTGCTTTTTCATCTCGCTGTATTGCAGCGTGAACCGCTCATACTCATTTTCCATTTCCTGCTTGTCGAGCGCCGCCAATTCCTGCATGGCCTTGTTGGCCTCGCGCTCTTGGTAGTAGCTGTACCCCAAAAAACCAATACCTGCCAAAAGCAGCAGCATCAGCAGTAACAGGGGTATCCAAATATACTTCTTCATGAATTGTCGCTTTGAGTATTTTCTGTGATTTTACGTTATCTCTTTTTTTACAATGGTGCAAAGATAGAGTTTTCTGCTGACATGACAAAAAAAATAACCTCCTGAAAACACCTCTCCTTTCTAAAAATTAAGACAATTACTGAAAATTTGTACATTTTTTAGTAAAACAGGGGCGGAAATTTTGGGAAATACCAAATAATTCCGTATATTTGCAACATTGTTTAATCCTATTTCAACCATGCTATGAACAAGAAGAGTTTTCTATACAGAGCCTATGACCTCTATGTGGATGGTTTCCGCAACATGACGCTTGGAAAAACCTTGTGGGCCATCATTCTGATAAAACTTTTCATCATGTTTGCCATCTTAAAAGTGTTCTTCTTCCCTGACTTTCTCAAGACCCATGCCAAAGGAGGTGAGGAAGCCGACTACGTGGCTACGGAAATGACAGAACGGGCCAACTGAGTGTTGAATGTCAAGAATCAGAAATATAATTATAAATAACAAATAACTATGACAAACTTACTGTTAAACATTGACGCGGGTACCATTGACTGGTCGAGGGCACAATTTGCACTCACCGCAATCTACCACTGGCTCTTTGTGCCGCTCACTTTGGGTCTGGCAGTGATCATGGCTATCATGGAAACCATTTATTATCGCACCAGGGAGCCCTTCTGGCGCGACGTTTCCAAATTCTGGCAAAAGCTGTTCGGTATTAATTTCGCCATGGGGGTGGCTACAGGCATCATCCTGGAATTCGAGTTCGGCACCAACTGGTCGAACTATTCCTGGTTCGTAGGCGACATCTTCGGTGCTCCATTGGCCGTGGAAGGTATCATTGCCTTTTTCATGGAATCAACGTTCGTTGCGGTCATGTACTTCGGTTGGAAGAAGGTGTCGGCAGGCTTCCACTTGGCCTCAACATGGCTGACAGGACTCGGTGCCACCATCTCGGCATGGTGGATTCTGGTGGCGAACGCCTGGATGCAGTGCCCCGTGGGCTGCGAGTTCAATCCCGACACCATGCGCAACGAGATGGTCAGTTTCTTTGAAGTGGCTCTCTCGCCGTTTGCCGTGGGAAAATTCTGTCACACGGTCATTTCCGCATGGATTATCGGAGCCGTATTTGTAGTGGCAGTATCATGCTGGTATTTGTGGAAGAAGCGCGAGGTGCGCTTAGCCAAAGAGAGCATCAGAATAGCTGCCGTCGTTGGTCTGATAGCATCGCTCGGCGCTGCCTTCACCGGACACATCAGCGGACAGCAGGTAGCCAAGGCGCAACCCATGAAGCTGGCTGCCATGGAAGCACTCTACAACGGAGGCACCGACCAAGGACTGACGGCTGTGGCCTGGGTGAGCCCCTTCGGACAGCCAGACTACCTGAACGAGCAGGAGCCCCCGCTAAAGCTTGACATGCCCTACGCCCTGAGCATCATGGCCACCAACGAGCCGCACGGCTTCGTGCCTGGCATCAACGACATTCTGAATGGCTACACGACGCCCGACGGACATGTGGAACCGTCGGTTGACGAGAAGATTGCACGTGGAAGACAAGCCATCAACGCGCTGGCAGAATACAGGAAGGGCATGAAGAACGGAGCCGACCAAGCTGCACTTGACGCGCTGCTCTCTACGCTGAAAGAGAACATGCCCTACTTCGGTTATGGCTACATCAAGGACAAGCGCGACCTCGTGCCCTCCATACCCATCAACTTTTGGGCATTCCGCATCATGGTGGGAATGGGCTGTGTGTTCATTGTCTTTTTTGCCGTCATCATCGTGCTGACCTTTAAAATTCCATACCTGTCAGTCATCGTGCGCCGCCTGCTTGCCTCGATAGGTCTGCTACCCGAGACAGAGACCGATTCGTATGACATTGCCCAGCTGCCGGCATGGCACTACGTCGCGGCTATTGCACTGGTGCCGCTGGCCTACATCGCTTCTGAGAGCGGCTGGCTGGTAGCCGAGTTCGGACGTCAGCCCTGGACCATTCAGGACATGTTGCCCACGTGGGTGGCTGTCAGCGACCTGCACTCCAGTTCCGTGGCACTTACCTTCTTTATCTTCCTCGTGCTCTTCACTGTCTTGCTCGGCGTGGAAATAAGTATCTTGCTGAAGCAAATCAAGAAAGGACCGGATTATGCTGAAAACTAATTTACCACAATTGAAATATTAACAACGATGACTTATACATTTCTGCAACATTACTGGTGCTTTATCGTAGCACTGTTAGGGGCTTTGCTGGTATTCCTGCTTTTCGTGCAGGGAGCTAATTCCGTAGCCCGCAGTCTTGGCTATACTGAGGAAGGCCGCCGGCTCATCTATAATTCCACTGGCCGCAAGTGGGAGTTCACCTTCACTACGCTGGTAACCTTCGGAGGAGCATTCTTCGCCTCCTTCCCGCTGTTTTATTCAACAAGTTTCGGCGGGGCTTACTGGCTCTGGATGCTCATTCTCTTCACCTTTGTGCTACAGGCGGTGAGCTATGAGTTTCAGAACAAGATTGGCAACATTCTGGGTCCAAGGACTTTCCAGTTCTTTCTCACGCTAAACGGCATCTTAGGGCCACTGCTCTTAGGCGGTGCCGTGGCAACGTTCTTCGAAGGTTCCAACTTCGTCATCGAGAAGGACAACCTGATTGATGCTTCTGCCATGACACCCATCATCAGCCGTTGGGCCAACGCCTCGCACGGTCTTGACGCACTGCTCAACCCGTGGGTGCTCGTCTTCGGCTTTGCCGTCGTGTTCCTCGCCCGCGTGCTCGGCATCCTCTACGTCATGAACAACGTCAACGACGAGGACATCCGCAGTCGCGGTTCCGTACGTCTCATCGGGGCTGCCGTACCTTTCGTTCTGCTCTTCGTGGCCTATCTGGTTCACCTGCTGCTCAAGGACGGCTTTGCCTACACTGACGAGGGGGTCATTTACATGGAGCCCTACAAGTACCTGCACAACTTTCTTGACATGTGGTACCTGCTCATTATATTATTAGTAGGTGTAGTGCTAGTGCTCTACGGCATTGGCAAGACCGTCTGGTCGAAGTCTTACATCAGTGGCATCTGGCCTGCAGGCATCGGTACTGTACTCACCGTTCTGGCCCTGCTGCTCTGCTCAGCATGGAACCATACGGCCTACTACCCCTCGGTTGCCGACCTGCAGTCGTCGCTGACACTGGCCAACTCATGCAGCAGTGAGTTCACCCTGCGCACCATGTTCTACGTTTCGCTCCTTGTCCCTTTCGTGCTGGCCTACATCGTCTATGCCTGGCGGGCCATCGACAAGAAGAAGCTCGACAAAGAAGAAATCAAGAACGACCACGCCTATTAGTTAACGATTTGCGTCTCAGGGAAAAACAAGGAAACTCCATCCGTTCGGTAGGAGTTTTCCTTGCTTTTTGAAAGCTATTTGGTCTTGTTGGAAGAAAAATCGTTATCAGTATTCTGTTCCACGTAAAATGTCTATAAAGCGAAACAACTGCAAAATAAATCCAATATTATTTGGCCACTTTCCCTTTTTGTTATACCTTTGCACGCGAAATGAGAACTGGACTTAAACGGCGCTTCTCCGCATGGCTTTTGCTGGCAGTGTTCCTGCCGATGCTTATGCTGTCAGCCCTGCATACGCATGCAGTGGCACCGACAGCTGCCGATGCCTGTGTGGAGTGCGTACACCACCAGCCGCATGCAGGCCACCTGACGGCCTCGACAGTCACATTTTCTGACTGTGTGCTCTGCCAGTTCTTCTCGTTGCAGTACCTTGAGGCAGCCGCAGTAACGCTCATCGTTGCCGTTAGCCTCGTAGTGATGTCGTCTTTGGCAGTTATTCAGGGCTGTCCATCGCGACCCATAATCCTCCACACATCGCGTGCCCCGCCGTATATGCTTTTTTGAGACTTTTATTATTATCAAAAAAACTTTATACAGCAAAAAGACACAATGACAAAGAGATATTTTCTTCTGCCATTGCTCACCGTTAGCGTGAGCATGGCAGCACAGGACGTGGCCGACACGACCGACGTCTTCTTCCAGCATTTGGAACTCAACGAGATAGTAGTAACAGGACTGACGGGCCAGACACGCCTGAGCCATTCGCCGGCACCCGTGAGCCTCATCAGCAACCGTGACCTGCAATCGACGGCAGCCACCAATTTGATTGATGCCATTGCCAAGCAACCCGGTGTGGCACAAATCACTACGGGCAGCGGCATATCGAAACCCGTGATTCGTGGTCTCGGCTTCAACCGCATAGTCACCATCAGTGACGGCGTGCGGCAAGAGGGCCAGCAGTGGGGCGATGAGCACGGCATTGAGATTGACCCGCAGGCGGTGAGCTCGGTGGAGATTCTGAAAGGTCCTGCCTCGCTGATGTACGGCAGCGACGCTATGGCAGGCGTGCTGCTGTTTCACCCTGCCCGCATTGCCCCGATGGGCACCCTGCAGGGCAGCCTGACGACGGGCTACCAGACTAACAACGGGCTGTTTGACTACTCTCTGTCTGCCGGTGGCAACCATAACGGTTTTGTGTGGAACGCCCGCTGGAGCCAGAAGCTGGCTCACGAATACCGCAACCACGAGGATGGCTACGTGCCCGGCACGCAATTCCGGGAGCAGGCCTTCAACACGATGCTGGGTTTTAACAAGCAGTGGGGCTTCACTCATCTGACGTTAGGCTATTACCATCTGCAGCCTGGCATCACGGAAACGCACCACCACGAACACGAGGCAGATGCTGACCACGGACATGAGCAAGAGGCAGATGCTGACCACGAACACGAGCATGAGGGTGGAAAGCGCGAAGACCACAGCTACGGGATCTACACTCCCTTCCAACACGTGAGCCACTACAAGGCTGTGTGGGACAACTCATTCTGGTTGGGCGAGAACCAGCTGAAGGCTACCATAGGCTATCAGCAGAACCGGCGCAAGGAGTATGAGGAAAGCGCCGACGAATACTCGCTCTACTTCCGTCTGCACACGCTGACTTACGACGTGCGCTACCTGGTTAGCGACTGGAACGGCTGGAAATTTGCAACGGGCATTGGGGGTATGTGGCAACGCTCGCAGAACCTGGGCGAAGAGGTGCTTATTCCTGCCTACCGGCTGTGGGACGTGGGTGCTTTTGTGACAGCGGCCCACGACGTCGGTCCTGTGCATGTGGAGGGTGGCATACGCTTTGACCGCCGCATGCTGCACAGCTATGCTTTGGCTGCCGAGGGAGACCACGAACATGAAGCAGGGGAGCACGGAGATGAAGCAGGGGAGCACGAACACCACCATGACATTGTCATAGGCGAAGAGCGTTTCAACGACTTCAGCCGTAACTTCAACGGACTGACGGGCAGCATAGGTGCCGTCTGGCAGGCAACGCCGCAGCTGAATGTCCGTCTGAACCTGGCAAGTGGTTTCCGTGCGCCGAACCTCAGCGAGTTAGGGTCGAACGGCGTTCACCACGGCACAGAGCGCTATGAGCAGGGCAACCATAACCTGAAGGCTGAGCACAGTCTGCAAGCTGACCTCGGCGTGGATTTCTCGTCGGAGCATCTCTCGGCACAGCTCACACTTTTTGCCAACCGTATTAACAACTATATCTACGCCATTCGCAACATGGGCCAGGAGACTGGCGAGATTGCAGAACACGGTCTGCACTATTATCACTATGTGCAGGGCGACGCCCGTCTGCTCGGTTTTGAGGCTACGGTCGATTTGCACCCCATTCACCAGCTGCACTTTGAAAACACGTTCTCATACGTCAATGCCCAACAGCTGGACCAGCCCGAAGAGACGAAGTACCTGCCCATGACTCCGGCACCACGCTGGACGTCGGAGCTGAAGTATGAGCTCACTCATCACGCCTCACCCGCTACCCACCACAGGTCACCCAGATTCTGCAACGCATACGTTGCGCTGCAAATGGAACTGAACCTGGCACAAAACAACTACTACCGGGCTGACCTGACGGAGACGCGCACACCGGCATACGCCCTGTGGGACCTTTCGGCAGGAACAGACCTGCACATTGGCAAGCGCCACCTCTGCTCCATCTATCTGACACTGCAGAACGTCTTTAACCGTACGTACCAGAACCACCTCTCAAGGCTGAAGTATCTGGACTATGTCAGCAGCAGCGGACGTACGGGCTACGCCAACATGGGCAGAAACCTTGCCCTGCGCGTGACGTTCCCCTTCAGTTTGTAATTGAGTAGCCCCCTTCGGCCCCCGAGGGGGGTACTTTTTTTTCAATTAATTTGGTTTTTCGCGCAGTTATTCGTACCTTCGCAGCCAAATTCAACAAGCATGACTCCAACAGAACAACGAAACAAGCGACTGGGCGAGAAAATGGTGAAAGCCATGGAGACCCGACATTTTGAGGCTTACTACTGTGCCACCGCCGAGGAGGCGATAGCTAAGGTGAATGTACTGATTCCAGACGGAAGCAGCGTGACATGGGGCGGTACGATGACCGTCCGCGACATGGGTATCCCTGAGCAGCTGAAAAGACGCGGCACTTTGGACGTGTGGGACCGTGACCTCGCCGGCACACCTGAGGAGAAGGAAGAGATCTATCACCGTGCCTTCCATGCAGACTACTACCTGTCAAGTGCCAACGCCATTAGTGAAGACGGCATCATCGTCAACATCGACGGCAACGGCAACCGCGTGGCAGCCATCACATGGGGGCCCAAGCACGTCATCTTCGTCGTAGGCATGAACAAAGTGGCACAGGACGTACAGGCAGCCCTGCAGCGTGCCCGTTCTACGGCATCGCCTATCAATGCGGCACGTTTCGACATCAACACACCCTGCCAGGCAGACGGCCGGTGCCACAACTGCCACTCCCCACAAAGCATTTGTAACTACGTTCACTTCCTGCGCAACAGCAGCAAGCCGGGGCGCATCATCGTGGTACTTGTCGGAGAAAATCTTGGATACTAAATGATTGTTTGCATAGCAGAGAAGCCCAGTGTGGCACGCGACATTGCCCGCATCATAGGAGCAACGGCAGCACACGAAGGCTACATGGAAGGCAACGGCTACCAGGTGACGTGGACCTACGGACACTTGTGCACACTCAAGGAGCCAGGCGACTATACGCCCGCCTGGCGCCCCTGGGCACTGACACAGCTGCCCATGATTCCACCGCGTTTTGGCATCAAGCTTATTGAGCAGGAACACATCACCAAGCAGTTTGCCATCATTGAACGACTCATGCAGAACGCTGACAGCATCGTCAACTGCGGCGATGCCGGACAGGAAGGTGAGCTCATTCAGCGTTGGGTCATGCAGAAGGCACAAGCCAAGTGTAGCGTCAAACGACTATGGATTTCGTCCATGACCGATGAGGCCATCCGCGAGGGCTTTGCCCAGCTGAAAGACCAGCAGGACTACCAACCACTCTACATGGCCGGACTGTCGCGTGCCGTAGGCGACTGGCTCTTAGGCATGAACTGCACACGCCTCTACACGCTGAAATACGGACAGAACCGGCAAGTGCTCTCCATCGGTCGCGTGCAGACCCCCACCCTCGCCCTCATCGTGAACCGCCAGAAAGAAATTGACAACTTCAAACCCGAGCCTTACTGGGTGCTGGCAACCATCTATCGCGACACCACCTTCACAGCCACCAAGGGTAAGTTCACCAATAAAGAAGAGGGCGAAGCTGCCTTTCAGACCATTGAGGGGAAGCCCTTCGTCATCACGAAGGTAGAGAAGAAGGAGGGCAAGGAACAGCCCCCGCAGCTCTACGACCTGACCAGTCTGCAGGTCGATTGCAACAAGAAGTTCGGATTCTCTGCCGAACAGACGCTGAACCTCATACAGTCACTCTACGAGCATAAATACACAACCTATCCACGTGTAGATACGCAATACCTTTCTGACGACATCTACGCCAAGTGTCCGCAGACCATGAACGGCCTCTATCAGACACAGTTTGCCGGTGTGGCACCATATGCCGAACTGATACGCCCTATAGGTGGCAAGCCGCTGAAGAAATCGAAGCGTGTCTTTGACACGTCGAAGGTGACCGACCACCATGCCATCATACCCACGGGGGTAAGGCCCCAGGGCCTGAGCGATGCCGAGCGTAAGGTGTTCGACCTGGTTGCACGTCGCTTCATCGGTGTGTTTCTGCCGGACTGCAAGTTCTCTACCACGACGGTGCTGGGGGAGGTGCGTTCTGTTGCGACAGAGTCGCAACCTACAGGACAGACCGTTGAGTTCAAGGCTACTGGCAAGGAAATCCTGGACCCTGGCTGGCGCGTGGTGGTGGCAGCACCTGAAGCCCCCTCCTCGGCCCCCGAGGAGACTACCCATCTTCCACACTTCACCAAGGGCGAGAGCGGACCGCACAAGCCTACCCTGACGGAGAAAATGACCACCCCACCACCCTACTACAGCGAGGCAACGCTGCTGCGAGCCATGGAAACGGCAGGCAAATTTGTGGAGGACGAAGAACTGCGTGCCGCCATGAAGGAGAACGGCATCGGCCGACCGTCGAGCAGAGCCAGCATCATTGAGACGCTATTCAAGCGCCATTACATACGCCGTGAGCGGAAACGATTAGTGGCTACCGAAACGGGCATTGAACTCATTGACCTGATTCGCGAAGACTTGCTGAAGAGTTGCGAACTAACAGGCATCTGGGAGAAAAAACTGCGCGACATAGAACACAGGAAATACGACGCACAGCAGTTCATTGACGAACTCAAGGCACAGGTGACGGCCATTGTCAATGAGGTAATGACCGACCCCAGCAACCGTCGCATCACCATGGTCCAAGAGGAAGAAGAACAAAAGAGGAAGAAGGGGGGAGCAACCTCGCACCTCGAAAAAAAAGGGGGCAGGCAATAAAATGCCTGCTCTTTCGTTATATATAGGTATGAACTCAAGGATTCGCATAACATATCTGATAGGACTCCTGTTGCTCCTCACGTCGTGCGGAGCTGACCAGGCTGCGAAAAAAGGTGATAAGTTTTTTGCCTTGGGAGAATACTTCGATGCCGCCAATCAATATAAGCGAGCCTACCAGCAGACACCCACCAAGCAACGCGCACTAAGGGGACAACGCGCTGCAAAACTGGCTGAGTGCTACCGGCGCATGAACTACACCGGACGAGCCATTGCTGCCTATAACAACGTCATACGCTACAAGCAGCAGGACTCGCTGACCTACCTGCTCTTGGCACAGCAGCTGCTGAAGACCGGCCAATACAAAGAGGCCGCAAAGATGTACCAGACAGCAGCTGACTCGCTGCACGACGGAGATGGCAGCAGCGAACAAAGAGCATTAATCAGAGCCGGACTGCGTTCTGCGGCCTTAGCCCCCCAGTGGAAGGAACAAGGCTCACGCTATACGGTGAAACGCATGGACATCTTCAATTCCCGACGTGCCGACTACTCGCCGGTCTTAGGGGGTACGGAATTCGACGTGCTCTACTTCACCTCTACACGAAACGAGGCGCAAGGCGACGAATACAGCGGCATTACCGGCACCAAGAACGGCGACATCTTCATGGCCACGAAGAACGAACAGGGAAAGTGGCAACGACCCGTGACCATAGACACCGAGCTGAACTCTAACAACGACGAGGGGGCATGCAACCTGACACCCGACGGGCGCACCATGTACCTGACCGTCTGCAAAACCGACCCTAACTACCCGCGTTATGCCACCATTGCCAAGGCAGCACGGTCGGATGCGGCATGGGGAAAACCACAGGAGGTAACGCTCAGCAAGGACACCCTTTCGCTATATGCACACCCCGCAGTAAGCCCTGACGGCAACTGGCTCTACTTCACCAGCAACATGCCCGGCGGACTGGGGGGGCTGGACCTGTGGCGCGTACGCATCACACCGAACGGAACGGGCGGCGTGGAGAACCTCGGTGCGCCCATCAACACGCCCGGCAACGAAGAGTTCCCCACATTCCGGCCCAACGGAGACCTCTACTTCTCAAGCGACGGGCACGAAGGTATGGGCGGACTGGACATCTACATTGCCCACCCAGATACACTACGGGAGTGGGTGCTGGAGCATCCAGGATATCCGCTGAACTCCAATGGCGACGACTTCGGCATGACGTTTGAGGGAATCTTCAACCGAGGCTACTTCTCCAGCAACAGGGGCGATGCACGGGGCTGGGACCATATCTTCAGCTTTGAGCACCCGGAAATCATGCAGACCGTCAAAGGCTGGGTGTATGAGAAAGACGGCTACGAACTGACGGCAGCACAGGTGTTCATGGTGGGCAACGACGGCACGAACGTCAGGCTCAGCGTACGTGGCGACGGTTCGTTCACACAGGAGGTCAAACCCGGTGTTGACTACGTGTTGCTGGCTACCTGCAACGGGTTCCTGAACCATGCCGAACAGTTGAGCGTAGTCGAGGTGGAGGAGTCGAAGGAGCACGTGCTGCAATTCCCCTTGGCCAGCATCACGGCTCCCGTACTCATTGACAATATTTTCTACGACTATGACAGGGCAACGCTGCGCCCGGAGTCAGAGACAGCCCTCGACTCACTGGTACTGCTGCTCAACGAGAATCCCAACGTCACCATCGAGTTGAGTGCACACTGTGACTATAAGGGCTCTGCCGAATACAACAAACGACTCTCGCAGCGCCGTGCAGAGTCGGTGGTCAATTATCTGATTGCCCACGGCATAGCTGCTGACCGACTGACACCGGTAGGCTATGGTGAGGATACGCCCAAAACCATTCGTAAGAAACTGACGGAACGCTACACGTTCCTGAAGGAGGGCGACGTGCTGACACAGGAATTCATCGAAGCACTTCCCGAGGACCAGCAGGAGCCCTGCAACCAGCTGAACCGCCGCACGGAATTCCGCGTGCTGCGTACTACCTACGGAATGATTACTACGCCCACCGACTCACCCAACGGGTCAGGCCAATGACGGACAGCACCATCAACACCATTAACGACAGGACAATCTCCAAAATCGAAGTCTGAGGCATCAGGCCCGACAGGTCAATGGCTGACAGGTCGAGCATCGTAGGCAGCGTTCTGACCAGCACTTCCACATGGGTCAGGAACAGCATCGCATACGAAGCCAGCGCCTTCCACCCCTGCGTCTGAATGAATATGGCCATAGCCACTCCGACGCAGAACAGCGTCCAGAGATGCACCAGCCAGTTGCTGCGGCGAGGCAACCGCTGCATGACCCGTTCGCTGAATCCGTCATCTTCCAATGGCGGCATGGCCGCTTCCTTGAAGAACTGCTCTAAGAGTATGTTGTCATTTTCGTTCATAACCGTTTTGTTTTAAGTAGTTTACCAGTTTCTCCTTACCTCTTGAAAGGTGCGACTTGACGGTGCCTGTCGGCATGCCCGTAATCGTCGCTATTTCGTCAATGGCATAACCGTCTATCTGTTGCAGCGTGATGCACATACGCTCTTCCTGCTTCAGAATGGCAAGGGCGGAGTGGATGTCCATTTTGATGGATGAAGGATGAGGGATTGCGGATGAGGGACTGTTTGTCGCATTCAATCCGTAATCCGTAGTCCGTAATCCGTCTTCTTTACGACAGTAGTCGTAAAACACATTATAGGCAATACGCATGAGCCATGTGGAAAACGAGGACGTTCCGCGAAACTGGCCGATGTGGGTGTATGCCTTGATGAACGTGTCCTGAGCCAGGTCGTCACTCAGCTGACTGTCTCCCCCCGTCAGGTGCAGGAAAAACCGGCGCACAGGCGACTGGTATTTGACCACCAGCTTGTCGAAAGCTCGCCGGTTGCCAAACACCGCCACCTGTGTAACGAGAGAGAGGTCACTGAGCAATGCCATAGTCTATGCGTATGTTTCTGACTCAGGCATGACTATCCATGCGACAATATAGAACGGAATACCTGCAAAACCCGTGAAGAGCGTCAGTGCCGCGAATCCAAGACGGGCTGCTGTGATGTCAATGCCCATGTATTCGGCAAGCCCTGCACACACGCCGGCTATCATCTTATTGTTGGAACGAACCAATTTCTTATCCATAATACCTATATTATATGTCGTTTGAACTTGTTGTGGTAGTTTCATGATTCACCGGCGGAGGGGTCGGACGCGTAGGCGTCGAATTGTCCCCGCGCTCTGCCTGATGCTTGTCGAGCAGGGCGATGATAAACTTACCCAGTCCGATGAAAAATACCAGGGCACCAATGCCGAAGCCGAACTTGCCAAGAATCATGCCTAAGAAAATCATCAGCCCGATGCCTAAGAACATCTGCTTGAGGCCACCACGGTAGTTGTAATCATAGACGACAGGCGACTTGCGGATGAGCTGTTCCGGAATAGGCTGTCCGTTCTGAATCGCCATCTGCGCTAACTTCAGCTTGTCCTTGCGGCTCTTGTTGATGAAATAGAAGATGGCTATGATAATCAGTACCGGCGAGAGCAGGAAGATGATGGCCACCACGCAAATTATCATAAAGCCGCCAGCCACGTCGTTCCAAGATACGCTGTTGAGGATATGATCTACCGGTGTGGTAACATTTACCGAGTAGTTGCCGGAGCCTCCATAGCTGCTGTAGTTGTAAGTTGAGTCTTCATCAGCCACGCTGGTGGTGTCAGAGAAAGCCTCAACCCCCGTCGTGTCAGTAGTAGCTGTAGTGGCAGCAGCCGTCACAGCCTGTCCGTGTCTGTGCTTTTGCGCTGCGGCTTGCGTCGTGGCGGCAAGCGTGAGCAGCAGGGTCATTGCAAAGAGATACTTTTTCATATTCGTTTGTAGTTTTTTTTGTTTTCTTCATTCATTTGACGTAACTATTACCAATTTTGTTGCAAAGATGCAAAAAAATTTTTACCTTTGCAAGCAATTATGGTGACTTTACCCGAGGAATTTGCAGTTGAAACGCGCCATCTGCTGGGCGAAGAGCGCTTCGAACGCTACATGAAAGCGTTTGAGGACGAGCCGCCTGTCAGCATCCGGCTGAACCCGAGGAAGTTAGACGGTGGAGCATGGAGCGTTGCTGACGGCGAGCGCGTGCCCTGGTGCAGCCAGGGCTACTACCTGCCACGACGGCCAAACTTCACCATGGACCCCCTGCTACACGCCGGCTGCTACTATGTACAGGAAGCATCGTCGATGTTCCTGGAGCAAGTGATGAGGCAAATTGTAAATAGTAAATTGTCAAATTGTAAATGCCTTGACCTTTGTGCTGCCCCCGGCGGCAAATCGACACTGCTGCGAAGCGTGCTGCCCGACACGTGCAGACTCATCAGCAACGAACCTAACCCAAAGCGCTTCCAGGTGCTGGCCGAGAACGTAGCAAAGTGGGGCTACGCAAACCACGAGGTGACCAATCTCTATCCGCGCGACTTCGTCAGGCAGAAACAGCATTTCGACCTGATTCTGTGTGACGTGCCCTGCTCTGGTGAAGGCATGTTCCGCAAGGATGCTGCCACCATCAGTGAGTGGAGTCCGAAGAACGTGGAGCGGTGCTGGCAGCTGCAGCGTGAGATAGTCAGCGACGCATGGCGCTGTCTGAACGATGGCGGTATCCTTATATATAGTACGTGTACCTTTAATACAAAGGAGAACGAGGAGAACGTCCGCTGGTTCACAGAGGAGCTGGGTGCCAAGCTGCTGCCCATAGAGACCAGACCTGAGTGGGGCATCACCGGTTCGCTGCTCGAAGGATTCACGGAGCCCGTCTATCGGTTCATCCCCGGCATTACCCGCGGTGAAGGGCTGTTTATGGCGATTTTGCAAAACGGTCCCACGGAGGGACCGAAACGGTCCCACGGAGGGACCAAAACGGTCCCACGGAGGGACCAAAACGTTCCCACGGAGGGACCGAACGCCCAAGTGGAGCTTCCCTACCAGCAAGCCATCGCCTATCTGCGCGGTGAGGCGCTGGTGCTACCCGAGGAAACGCCACGCGGCATCGTCGAAGTGACGTTCTTGGGCCATACGCTCGGACAGATGAAGAACATCGGAAGCCGTGCCAACAACCTATACCCCAAAGCATGGAGAATCAAAACAACGCATATACCCAACGAATATGAAGCAATACTTAGACATTCTTAACCGTATTCTGACGGAGGGAGCCCAGAAGGGCGACCGCACGGGAACGGGCACCATCAGCATCTTCGGCACCCAGAGCCGCTACCCGCTCAGCGAGGGATTCCCTCTACTGACCACGAAGAAACTGTACCTGAAGGGCATCATCTACGAACTGCTGTGGTTTCTGAAGGGCAGCACCAACATCAAGTTCCTGCAGGAGAACAACGTACACATCTGGGACGAGTGGGCTGACGAACAGGGTGAACTGGGACCCGTCTATGGCCATCAGTGGCGCTCCTGGCCCGACTACGACGGGGGCACCATCGACCAGATACAGTATGTGGTTGATCAGCTGAAGACTAACCCCGATTCACGCCGCATGATTGTCTCGGCATGGAACGTGGCAGAGGTCAACAAGATGGCACTCCCACCCTGTCATACCATCTTCCAGTTCTATACCTCCCCCTGCCCCTCCGAAGGAGGGGAGAAACGCCGCCTGTCGCTGCAGCTCTATCAGCGCTCGGCCGACACCTTCCTGGGCGTGCCGTTCAACATCGCGTCGTATGCCCTACTCTTGCAAATGATGGCGCAGGTGACGGGCTACGAGGCCGGTGACTTCATTCACACCACAGGTGACACACACCTCTACCTGAACCACTTGGACCAGGCTCGCCTGCAGCTGACGCGCACCCCGCGGCAACTGCCTAAAATGAAGATTAATCCTGACGTAAAAGACATCTTCAGCTTCCACTACGAAGACTTTGAACTGGAGGGCTACGACCCGTGGCCACACATTAAAGCGGAGGTCAGCGTATGATAAGTATGATTGCTGCCGTGGCCCGCAACCGGGCGATAGGCTATAAGAACAAACTGATATACTGGCTGCCGAACGACCTGAAACGCTTTAAGCAGCTGACCACCGGCCACACCATCGTGATGGGGCGACGCACGTTTGAGAGCTTGCCCAAAGGCGCCCTGCCCAACCGCCGCAACTGCGTGCTGACACGCAGCACGGCAACGCTTCCGGGCTGCGAGTGTTTCCGCAACTGGGAGGAGTTCATCAGCAGTTGTCAGCCTGGCGAAGACATCTACATTATAGGCGGAGCAAGCCTATATAAGAGTCTGATTGACAAGGCTGACCGTCTCTGTCTGACGGAGATTGACGACACGCCGCAAGAGGCCGACACCTTCTTTCCTGACTATAGCGACTGGCATGTAGCCACGAAAGAGGCGCACCCGAAGGATGAGCGTCACGCCTTCGAATACGCCTTTGTTGATTACGTCAGATAAGTGTGCCTACAGCTCGTCGCCGAAGGGAATATCCTTGATGGGCAGCACCCGCTCGAAAGCAGAGTTAAACGATATGAGTGTCTCGCTGCTGGATAGCCCCAAGGGCTGCAACTTGTCGTGAATGATGTCAAGCAGATGGTGATTGTTTCGCGCATAAAGCTTGATGAACATATCGAAGTTTCCCGTGGTGTAGTGGCATTCCACCACCTCGGGAATTTTCTTTAGCTCTTCCACTACGGCATCGAAGTTCTCAGGATTCTTCAGGTTCAGCCCCATGTAGGCACAGGTCTCGTAGCCTATCTTCTCGGGGTCAATGACAAATTGTGAGCCTTTCAGAATGCCGAGGCTTTTCAGTTTCTGTATGCGTTGGTGAATAGCGGCCCCGCTCACATTGCAGTCTCTGGCAACCTCGAGGAAAGGTATTCGGGCATCTTCCGAAACCAGCCGCAGAATCTGTTGGTCTAATTGGTCTATTTTCTGTACTGCCATTTTTCGTTATTATTTGTTTTCCTTGCAAAGATAAAACAAAAAATTGATTTGGGCAACAAAACGGAAGTAAAAATAGCTGTTTGGCAACATATAATCACTATTCGTCGGTGTCAACAGCCGAATAGTTCACCCTCAGGGCACCTGCCTGGCGGAGAGCCTGCTTGACTCCGGCAATGATTCCGAAGTCGGTATTCCGGTCAGCACGAATAGACACCACCATGCGCTCCTGGTCTTCGTCGCTCATCTGTTGTCGCTGCCTGATGAGCAGGTCGCACAACTCATCGGTCGTCACAATACGGTCGTTCAGCTGTATGATGGTTTCCGTGCCTAACGTTGGCTGCAGCTCCTTGCTGGGCGGTCCTATATAGACATACTGCGCCGTTGACTTGTGGGTCAGGCGTCCCAGCTCTGTTCCCTGTGGCACGCGGTACTGCACCTTCAGGTCGGCCTGCCGCATGTGCGTCACAATCATGAAGAAGAACAGCACCGTGAAAATCAGGTCGGGCAGCGATGCCGTGTTCAGTGCCGGCACCTCGCGTTCAAACTGTTTAAACCTACTCACCATCTGCTATTTTTACTATTTCTGAATTCTTTATCATTGTCAATCAGGGTGCAGTCACCTGTTCCGGTTCCCGTTCACTGATGCGCTGCGGGTAGTGCGCCATGACTGAGTCACGCTGCTCGGGGGTACACTGTTCAAGGGGAATGCCATAGCGCTGGCGGGCATAGTCGCTACGCAGGCGGCGGTAGGCTGCCACAATGGCATTCTGCATGGCGAAGTAGGCATCGTAGCTGGTCTTGCTGTTGGCCTGAATGCTCAGCACGTGCTTCTCCACCTCAGCCGTTGCCATAAAGGTGACGATGCGCTCCTGCAACTGCTGGGGCGACACGCTCTCACCCTCGCAGCACAGGCTGTCACGGTCGTCGATGGTAATGCGCAACACGTTCTTTTCGCTGACGTCCATCGTCTGCTCCGTGTTCTCGTCGGGAATGGCAGGCAGCGTGCGGTTCAGTCCCTTGTCTGAGTCAATCGACGTGGTAACGAGAAAGAACACCAACAGCATGAACGAGATGTCAGCCGTTGCCGTCGTGTTCAGGGCAGGCACACGCCTACGTTTGCGTCTGCGAAACGTAATCATCAGGCGGTCCTCCCCTCGTTAGCCGCCGAAGCACGGCCAGCCGGCATCCTTCGGCCGTCTTTTCTCCTCATCAGGCCCGACGAGCCGACGACAACGCCTGCCGAAGCAACCAACAGCAACAGTAATGCCGTATAGATAAACATGTCACAGAGTTTCAGCCAGAAGGCATCCTTGAGCCACTGTCCGTTGATGAGCATCGGTTCGGACGACCCTAACAGGAACGTTACCACCAGCGACACAACCAGCAACGCCGCCGTACCCCAGGCAATGGCTCTTCCGGGGACACCGGGAGTGGGTTCTACCGTCTTCTGACGACAGCGCAGCCCATGTACAGCCGACCATACGGCCAGTATGGTCACGGTGCCCAGCAGTATATATACCACCCACAACAGAAGATCAACAATATCCATAACTATGTGAACTATGAATTATGAACAGTGAACTGACTTAAACTTTGTAATGGCATCCATCAGCGTGATGGCCGACTCCTCCATCTGAGACGTCAAATGCTCTATCTTGGACAGGATGAAGTTGTAGAACAACTGCAGGATGACTGCCACAATGATACCGAAGATGGTGGTAATCAGTGCCACCTTCATACCCTCGGCCACAATACTGGTGGAAATGTCGCCCGCCTGCTGAATCTGGTCGAAGGCCATCACCATACCAATGACCGTACCCAGGAACCCTAACGACGGGGCCAGCGCAATGAACAGGGTAATCCACGTGCAGCCCTTCTCCAAGTTGGCCGTCTGCACCGAACCATAGCTGATGACACTTCGCTCTATGGAGTCGAGCGACTCATGAATGCGCAGCAGACCCTGATAGCAGATGCTGGCCACCGGACCGCGCGTCTCCCGGCACAGCTGCTTGGCACCCTCAATGTCGTTAGCCTCTATCCTCGCGTCAACGTCGGCCATAAACTTCTTGGCATTGATTTCCGACAGCGTCAGGTAGATGATGCGCTCAATACAGAACGCCAAACCCAATACTAACGCAAGAGCCACCAACGACATGAACCCCGTGGAGCCTTCTATGAACTTCGTCTTCAGTATCTGGTGCAGTCCGCCACCTTCTTCCGGTGATTCCTCGCCCAACATGGCATCATCAACCACCATCGCGTCGGCCGCTGCCGTATCGGCAACAGCCTGTGCTTGTTCAACGATTTCGGTCGTGTCCTGCGTCGGTTTGTCCTGAGCCTGCAGCGGCTGGCTGTATGTCAACAAACCAATAATTGCCAAAAGTGCAATTAAGTGTTTCATTTTATCCAGTTTTTTCTTTCCTCTTCAATTAACGGCGCAAAGGTAAGCAAAAAAATGGAGAAAAAGAATGAATTAACAAAAATCTACCTTTACCGTGGCACCTCTTATAATAATTTAAGAATAGGACGCGCCGACTTAAAAAGTTTTACTAATCTCCGACAGCTCCGCAATGTTGCTGATCACATAGTCTGCTCCAGCTTCTTCCAGTTCTTGTCTGGTGCCGTTGCCGTATGTCACGCCACAAGTCTTGCAGCCGGCCTTCAGGCCCATCAGTATATCGACGTTCATGTCGCCTACCACAAGGGTCTGGCTGGGCTCTATGCCCATGTGTGAGAGCGTCTTCAGCACGGGTTCGGGGTGAGGCTTTGCCTGTTCCACGTCATCGGCCCCAACCAAGTAGGTAAAAAAGCCGGCAATGCCCATATCACGCGTCAGTTCGTTGAGCGACCTGTGCCAACGCGAGGAGGCTATCGTGAGCTGACAGCCCTGCTCCTTCAGCGATGCCAGGGTCTCCACAACGCCAGGAAAGGGCCGCGGTTTGAGGTGTGCTTTGTTCTCCTCGAAGATTCTACGGTAGATGTCGGCACAACGACGGGCTGTGTCCCTACACTCTTCCGGGTAAAGTGCCTTAAAGCAGCCGTCAAGCGGCAGACCAATCTTTGAGGCACATTCGTCGTCAGTACGTGCCGGCAGGCCCATTTCCGCAATTGTCATCTGCATCGTCGTGACGATGATGTGCCGAGTATCACCCAGCGTGCCGTCAAAATCGAAAATAATGAGTTTCATTTCGTTCCTGTTTTCTCAACCGGTGCAAAGGTAAACAAAAAAAGAGAGATTCCCCGGTATTTTTGAAAAAAGTCTTGATAAACTACCGAAAGCGGAGAGAACAAAAAAGCCTTGAGGTTTTTCCTCAAGGCTTTGAATCCTTTTCTTCCTGCGGAGAGAACAGGATTCGAACCTGCGAACCGGTTTTGCCGGTTACACGCTTTCCAGGCGTGCGGCTTATGCCCTGTTCCGCTTGATTTTATTACTACTGCGGGATTTAACTATTTATATTCACGAGTATTTCACGAGTTTTCTGCAAAATGGTCGCCCTCGCCAGTCAGCAGCCATGTGGCCGAGACCTTGTAGTCGTTGACCAGATAGCCAAGCCATGCCACCTGAAAGATGTCACGCTCTGGCTGTGCCTCGCATGTGTAGAAGTTGCGCTTGTTGATGCCATAGCGGGTCGTGAACGTCTGAATGCCACGAATGACCTTACGGCTCTTTAGCTCGCGGACGGCCTCAAAGAACCGTCTCACGATGATCTGACTTGATGTTGTCTGCATATTCACTTTGTCTTTTATAGGCAGCGTCGAAACGTTGCCGGATTACACTTTCCTTTTGTTCGAGGCGTTTTTCCCATGCCTCTATTGTACAGCTGTCAAAGTCGGTTTTCCCGGCTTCGAGAGCCTGCAGCTCTTCACGGGTCATCACGGGGATATACCTTTCAAGCCGCAACATGTTAAGCACATAGTTCCTCACGCTGTCAACCATCACGCCCTCCCCGAGTATCAGCCACCGGGCATTCAGCTCCGGGAAGGTCTGCAAGAGGCTGATAACGGGCTGGATGCCCATCGAGTCGCCCTTCAGCATCTTGTGCAGGTACTGGGGCGACCATCCAAGCAGCCGGGCAAACTCCTTCTGATTGCCCCCGGTCTTGTAGTCGATGAATGTCGCAAGCCTCTTATTCATATACTGCCAATGTATCTTTTGTCCTAAAGTCAATCACGGTACACCGTCTGACCTTCACGCCCTGCTCCGCAGCGAGCCTGTGGAAGTCACGGGCGAGGCTGTCAACGCTCTTTACCATTCCCGTTGTGTCCGTGCCTATTATGAGGTGCTGGCGGTCAAACTCCAGCTGCGCCCAGAAGCCACCGTCACGGATTGCCTTTATAAACCGGGCGGCATTGATGGAGTCTGCACCCCGGCTGACGGCTACCGGGTCATATTCTGAATGACCTTGCCGCTTGCCGTTGCAGGCGCACAGCGCGAGCGCGAACATAATATATATCAACCTCTTCATCTTCAATTATTATTCAGTCCGAACGAGTTGGAGCCAAGTTTACGCTTGAAAAGCTGTTCCTTGCTGATTGCCTCTTCCGAAGTAACCGTCTTTGGCAGTAGCATTAGGATGGAGAACTGGAAGAACTTACTTGCGTAGTATTCATCCTGCGCTATCAGCTCCCGTAGCGACTTGTTGCCGCCGTGACCACCTGTAGCTACGTATTCTGACCATCTGCCCCAAATGCCGTCCTCTCCGTAAGCCGAGCCGACGTAGAGTTTTCCCGTGTGGAGGTCAGTTATCAAGTAAACGCCTCTTATGGCACTCAGCACGTTTCTCCAGTCCTTGTAGTTGCACTCAACTATCTCGCATAGCTCGTTAAAGTCGAGTATCAAGTCGGAGTAGTCCGTGAACCGCTTGTAGTGCAGGCCGGGGCTAATCTCCAGCACCTCCATTTCGTTCTTAATCCATTGGTGCCAAGAAATGGCATTCTCCCAGCGGATAATAACTCGCTCCTTCAAGTCCTCATAGCCTGCAACCTCAGACATGGTGTATATGTAGCACCCGTCATCTGCGAGGCTCTTCCCCTCTACCTTCCAAACGCCGACGAAACGAGCCTGTACGCCATCTTCTCCGACGAAGGAAACAATATAGTCCACCTTGCTGAACACGTCACGCTCCTGATGGCACTGGTACCGCAGGAACGCCGCCCTGTCGGTGCGATATAGATTATACAAGTCGAGCCGCCTGTCCTTGTGCCTCACCAGCTTTGTACTTGCCGAACGGTCTAAGCCCCGGTTGTATAGCAGCTCCTGTATCGTTATCATTTGTTCATCCCCTCGATGATACCGAGGAGTCTGTCTATCTGTTCATCTTTCTTACTGAGCAGGTCGAGGTACTTATCAGCCCCGGCTCCGACGGTGTTCCCGTTTCCCTTGAAGGCTGTAGAGTTATCCACGGCCACAATCCTGTCCCCAGCCCCATAGAAGAATGCAATATCCACGTTCAGTACCCGGCAGAGGTCTTCAACAAGCCCTGTCTTTACGTCCTTGGCATTGAGAGCTTGGTCGAGCTGCTGCGGTGTCTTACCGAGCATCCCGCTGATTTTCGTCAGACTAATGCCTGTCTCAGCCAATTTCTTCTTCAACTCTTCGCCGCTCATATCAATACTTTTATCGAAACAATTTATTAAAAAAATATAAAATTTTACTTACTTCTATGGATATTTCAATACTTTTATTTAATTTTGTACCCGAATTTATAAAATTCATTTCAAAACTCGGCAGCAAATTTACAATAAAAATTTGAATAAACCGAATAGTTTAACTTAATTTATAATTAAAGAACAATGGAAGTAGATTTGAGAACGCCAAAGGAGCGTGAGCGAGACAACCGCAACGAGTCCGTCTGCCAGCTCTACCTACAGCTCCGCAACGAGCAGCCGCAGGCCGCTCCCTATCGCATTTTCAGCGCAATCGCCGACAGGCACAATATGAGCCAAATGGGTGTAATGCGCATTGTTGAACGCGCTGGCCTCTACCAGCCCAAACGCTAAAACCTATGAGACCCACAACAACATCTATCAAGAAATGGTGGTACGCCAAGAGCGATTTGTTTACCACTATGTGTGCCACCGAGCTGGGCGAGACCTTCACCCACGGCGAGGTTGTCATTGCCCACATTGTCCTCGTAGCTTTCTTAATTATCGCCGGAATTGCCGGAGCTATGGAAGGAGGTATGCAATGAACCCATTTGAGCCGCATGTAGCACCGCAAGGCCGCTACGACACCAACCGGGCTTGTGCCGAGATAGGCATCAGCCGTTCCACCCTCAACCGCTATTGCCGGGCTGGGCGCATACACCCCGGCTACCATAAGGCTAATATGCGCCCGTTCTTCAAGGGCAGCGAGATACTCAGACTATGGAGAATGATTGTATGAGCAAGAAAGAGGATTGGGGAAACGAGATACAGCCCTATGACGAGAATGGGGACATTAGACCCAGCAGGCGAGACCGTGACGAATGGGATGAGTTCGACGATGATGAGGACTACGAGCTGGGTGACCCCTACCTCGACCCCGGCTTCTCGTCTTGGGATGACTTCAACCGCTATATGTATGGATGATATGAGACAGCAGCTACAGCAATTAGTAAACGCCTCTAAGAACTACCGGGGCTACGACCTTCATCAGAACACCGTCAGCAAGGTGTTCAACAACGGAAACGGTGCGCTCGCGCTCTTCCGCTTCTTCCCGGAGCAGAAGGTCATCGTGATTAACCGCCTGCTGGCCACCAAGCGCGACGAGCAGACCCTGCGCGAGTTCTGCCAGCAGCAGGGAATTGACTACCAGCTGCGCTATATGGAGCTGGGCTATCCCGACTACTACTTCAAGACGCTCAACCTAAAGGACGCGAGTTAGTTAACATCAATATTAACCGGGCTTTCAGCCCACAAATTTCAATGATTTATGGAACAAGAACAAGCAATTCAAGTGATTTCGCAGGCTGACGTGCTGAACGCCATCAACCGCGCAGAGATTGACATGCAGGTGGCAACTGCCAAGCAGTACCCCCGTCACCTGCCGACCGTGCTCAATCAGATTCAGACCTACGCCACTATGGACGTAGAGACTGCATCCGACTGCTTCTACGCACTCTACCGTAAGAACGCAGACGGCTCCGACCAGGTCATCGAGGGCTTATCAGTCCGCATGGCCGAGATTATCGCAAACGCTTGGGGCAACCTCCGCATTGCGACACGTATCATCGGCAACGATGGTAAGACGATCACGGCGCAGGCCGTCTGTCACGACCTCGAAACTAACGTGGCCATCAGTACCGAGGTCAAGCGTAGCATCCTCACTAAGAAGGGCTACACCTTCTCGCAGGATATGCAGGTCGTTACCGGGAATGCCGCAGCAGCTATCGCCTTCCGTAACGCCGTTCTGAAGGTCATACCCAAAGCTGTCACCAAGAAGGTCATTACCGAGGTGCAGCAGGTTGCACAGGGGCAGGCTATGGACTTGGAGCGTCAGCGTCAGACCCTCATTCAGTACTTCGCCAAGTTCAACGTCAGCGAGCAGATGATTTTCGACCTGTTCGAGATTAAGCTGCGCGACGAGATAGACAAGGAGAAGGTGATGATACTCAAAGGACTCTACAACGCCATCAAGGAAGGTACCACCAGCGTACAGGAAGCATTCGTGAAGCCCGTCGAGGAGCGCAAGCTGGCTATCGAGGCCAAGAAAAAGTCCGAAGAGACGAAAGGCAAGGCCGCAGCCGCCATGAAGAAGCAGACCGCGAAGAAAGATGAAGCCCCGGCCAACGTGGACACCGAGACTGGCGAGATTAAGCCCGAAGAGGCAGGAAAGTAACTGACATTGTATAACCCACAACAACAATTGAATTATGGCAAACGAACAGAAGAATGATGACCTTATCGCAAAAGAGGTCATGGAACAGCTTACCAAGTGGCACGACGAAGACCCCGACAACCGCGCTATCATCGTGATTGCTCTTGAGAGTGACGGTGACAAGCAGCACGTGGAGAACTTCATCAACGGCAAAGGTACCAATCTGATAGACGCTCTCCACCACACCGTTAGCGACTATTCCAAGGAAAACCAATGCGCGAGACTGATGCGCCGTGCAATGATGATACATCACCTCGCAAGTGCCTGCGAGTCGCTGGAGCGCCTTACAAACGAGCTTGAAGCCCGGCTGAAATCTGAGAAAGGCGAGGAAACCAAGGAAGAGGAGGACGTGAAATGAGCTACACTATCATCCGACAAAAGAACCGCGAAGAGTGGCTGAAAGACCGCTCCGGCGGCATCGGCTCCTCTGAGGTGGCTACCGTCCTCGGACTGAACCCGTGGGAAACGCCTCTCCAGCTGTGGCGACGCAAAAAGGGTATCGACCCGCCCAAGGCTGAGAACTTCGCAATGAAGGCTGGACACTACCTCGAAGATGCAGTCAGCAAGTTCTACGCTGACGAGACGGGCAAGGACATCATCAAGGCTTCGGCAGGTGACTGGCTTATCGTCAACAAAGAGAAGCCCTTCCTACGCGTCAGCCCCGACCGCACGTACTGGATACCGGGCAGGCCCAAGAGCGACCGTAACAAGGGTATCGTGGAGTGTAAGACCACGCAGATGGAAGTTGACTATGACAACCCGCCGCAGCATTGGTTCTGCCAGCTCCAGTACCAGCTGGGAGTGGCCGAATTGGAGCAGGGTGCGCTGGCATGGCTGACAATGGGACGCGACTTCGGCTACCGGGACTTCACATTTGATAAGGAGTTCTACGACTGGATGGTGGAAGAGGTCGAGAAGTTCTGGACTGACAACATCGTCGGTAATGTAGAGCCTGACCCGGTGAACGTCGAGGACGTGCTTCTGCGCAACCCGCGCCACCTTCCCGGCAAGTTGGTCGAGGCCGATGCCGACATCATTGAGGCCTGCAAGCAGCTGAAGGAGATCAAGGAGGAACTATCTGACCTCGACAGCCGAAAGAAGGAGTTGGAGGATAAAATCAAGATGTCGATGGGCGACGCGGAGGCACTGACAGCCCCCGGAGGTACCCCGGCCAAGCCTCTTATCATCGCGACATGGAAGGCCGCAAAGGACAGCCAGAAGTTTGACGAGAAGTCATTCGCTGCCTCCGAGCCTAATATGTATCAGAGCTATCTGAAGACCGTGCCCGGCTCCCGTCGTTTCCTGCTTAAATGACTATCACGCGCTATGTTTCTGATAAGCAACCGACAGTACGACGAAGTGATTGAGATGCTGACCGCCTATGTTCAGACGGACGGAGGTACAGCCAGCTCCCTACGGGAATACAACCGCTATCGCCGTGCGCGGCTGCTTATCAAAGCCCTGTCGAAGCGTAAGCCGATAGAATGTGAGAATAACATTAGTAACAACCCCAAAAACAAGTAAGAAGTATGGAAAAGGAACTATTCCAAGACCTTCCCCTTGCCGAGCGCAAGGAACAGCTCGACGCAAACGCTGATGCCGTCGAGCACCTCGGCTACAGCCGCCTGCTTCCGTCCGATGAGGTGGACACCCTGAAAGAAGGGCTTTCGAGCGTCCAGATCAAGATTGAGGACAAACAGGACGAGCTGGCCACAAAGTCCAAGGCTCTGAAAGATGAGATTAAGAGCCTGAAGATGACCCGCAAGTCCATCACCACCAAGCTGAAGTCCCGCTCCGAGTACGTCGAAGAGGACTGCTACAAGATGGTTGACCAGAAACGCCGCGAGGTCGGCTACTACAGCGCGGAGGGTATATTGGTTTATACCCGCCCGGCTCGCAAGGAAGAGATGCAGAAAACAATCTTTCAGACCCTCCGCAAGAGCGGCACTGAGGATGAATAGTATTAACCAATTAAAACATTAAGATTATGAATGAAGAATTGAAAAAGGAGATTAACAAGCAGGTGGCTGAAATGGTGGCTCAGATGGGCGCACAGGGTAGCGGCCAGCTGGAGGTGATTATGCGCGAGGGTGAAGCCCTCCCTCTGCACGAGCCAGTGAAGGTGGAAATATCGGGTGTGCTCGACAGCCCGGCACGCTGGCTGGAGAAACGCCCGGAGCTTCAGCAGATAACCAACAAGTGCCATGTGCGGGTTGACCGCGAAATGCTGCTCATTGTCCTGCAGATTAACGAGAATGCCTACTACGGCACCAAGATTAAGGGTACGCTGTCACTCACCGACGCATTCAGGAAGTTCCACATCAACGACGGCCACAGCTTCACGCTGGTCGAGCTGGCCAAGCTGTTCAAGATGAACCGCTCCTTCTTCGAGACCAAGCAGAAGGCCATGGAGCTTGTCACCACGTTGCAGAACTTCAAGGGCAAGGTAAATAAAGACCTCGAAGCCTCCAATGACAACCGTGGCAACAAGAAGGTTGATTTCGTTCAGGCCGTGGAGAGCAATCTGCCGGAGGCTTTCACGCTGCACCTGCCAATCTTCAAGGGACTGGAAGCTGAGGACGTGGTGTGTGAGGTGTACGTTGACCCCGACGACTGGAGCTGCCAGCTTATCAGTCCTGATGCTAACGACATCGTGGAACGCTACCGTGACGAAGAGATCAACAAGGTCTTAGACCGCATCGAGGAAGCAATGCCCGGCGTGGCAATCATCGAAATCTGATGTCTAACCGTGTCGCCTGCCCCAATCTTCTTTTCTGCCGGGGTGGGCGGCACTTCATACAGCACAACGAGCAATGTATAAATTAAGACCATATCAGCAACAGGCCGTTGAAGCTGCCGTGAACTACTTCACGAGCGGCAACAGGCGCAACGGGCTTATTGTCCTGCCTACGGGCAGCGGCAAATCGCTCGTCATAGCCAATATCATCAACCGCCTCGACTGCCCAGTGCTCGTGTTCCAGCCATCTAAGGAGATACTACTTCAGAACTACGAGAAGCTTTGCAGCTACGGTGTCGTGGACTGCTCAGTGTTCTCAGCGTCCTGCAACTCAAAGCGCATAAGCCGCATCACCTTCGCCACAATCGGCAGCGTGAACAACTGCAAGGAGTTCTTCATGCGCTTCCGCTACGTCATCATCGACGAGTGCCACCAGGTCAATGCGGAAGAGGGTATGTATCACGACTTCATCAAGACTACCGGGTGCAAGGTCATCGGACTGACGGCCACCCCGTACCGCCTCTATTCGAGCCGCTTCTACGGTGCAATGCTCCGCTTCATCACCCGTACCAATCCCCGCATCTTCAATGACCTAATCTACTATGTGCAGGTTAGGACGCTCTTAGAGCAAGGTTTTCTTGCCCGCCTGAACTACTACCAGCTGAACGTCGTAGATACGTCGAGGCTCAAAGTAAACAGCACAGGTGCTGACTATACGGACGCTTCCCTGAGAGCACTCTACCGGGAGATCCGCTATAACGACACGCTGGAGAACATTATACGCAGGCTACTCGTGGCCGGGCGTGACAGCATCCTCGTGTTTACCAAGTTCGTCGAAGAGGCTGAGAACCTCGTTAGGACGCTCGGAGAGCAGGCGGCAGTCATCAGCTCTAAAATGGAAATGTCGGAGCGAGACCGCATCCTGCGTGACTTCAAGAGCAAGCGCGTGAAGGTCGTGGCGAACGTCGGTGTCCTCACTACTGGCTTCGACTTCCCGGAGCTGGCCACAATAGTACTCGCCCGGCCTACAAGGTCGCTCGCCCTGTACTATCAGATGGTAGGCCGTGCCATACGCCCCCATGCCTCCAAGCAGGAAGGCTGGATTGTTGACCTTTGCGGTAACTACCGACGTTTCGGACGTGTTGACGAGCTGGAGATAAGAGAAACCAAACCGGGCTTGTACGCCGTATTCAACGGCCAGCGTCAGCTCACAAACGTATATTTCAAGTGACTATGAAGAAATCTATCATTATATACGCTGACTGCATCGCTATCTTGGAAGAGCTTACCTATGAGCAGGCCGGGCGGTTATTCAAGGCCGTTCTGTCATACGTCAACGAGGAGCCTGTCACCGAAATAGAGGGCGACCCTGCGCTAAAGATGGCTTTCGTCGTACTCCGCAAGCAGATAGACCGGGACGCAGAGAAATATACTGCTAAGTGTGAGAAAAACAGGGAGATAGCACTTGCCCGTGAACAGCGTAAACGTGAAGCACGACAGAGCACGAACGTGCACGAACGTAAACGAACGAACACGAATAGCACCGATAATGATAATGAGAATGATAGTGATAGTGAGGTTACTAAAGTAACCAATAAATTACCTTCATCGCTACGCTCTGAAGGTTCGTCGCACGGCAAAGCCGATGCAACTCAGCCGAAGAGCTTCCGGGAAAAGGTGCTGATTTACTTCAATGAGAAGATGGCTGATAAGAGCATCAAGCCCATCAAGGCCATCACCGACGGCACGAAGAGGTCGGAGTATCTGAAAGCGAGAGTCCGGGAGCACGGACGCGACGCTATCTTTCAGATGATAGACAAGGCGGCTAGCTCGCAGTTCCTCAACGGCTACAACCAGAAGGGCTTCACGGCCACCTTCGACTGGCTCGTACTACCCAATAACTTCATCAAGGTACTGGAAGGCAACTATGACAATGAGAACAATGGAACAAATAGGAGAGATAGTTCAGCAGAGCAGACAACACTTGCAGCAGCATCAGCAGTCGCCAAGCTCCTTGCAGAGAACGAATAGGACGGAGCTGCTTGTGCAGTTCTGCGAGCATTACAGCCCGGACTATCAGCGAGAGATATGCGGCAACCCGGAAGAGTGCTACTTCGGCAATTACCCGACGCTCTCGACGCTGAGAGCTGAATACGGGAAGAACGCGGCTATGGCCTTCATCATTCCTCAGTTGCAGAACCTCGCCACCTATTGCGGGAGCCGGGAAAAGCTCGGAGAGAAGCAGTACACAGAATGTGCATTTGTCATCAGCACCGAGTTCCACTATCTGAAGGTGTCGGAAATTATGCTTTTCTGCCACCGCTTCAAGACAGGCCGCTACGGTCGCTTCTATGGCACGGTTGACCCGCTAATCATTACCGAGAGCCTGCGGACGTTCTGCACAGAACGCTGGAACGCTTACGAACGCCACGAGCAGGCACAGAGGGAGCAGCGCGAAACTGAGAGCCGCAAAAACGCTATTACTTATGAACAATACCAACAGATGAAAAAGGAGGGTAAGATATGAGTCCACGTCAGTTCTTCGACCTCGTAGCGCAAATGAGGTCAGCACAGCAGAGTTATTTCGCCATCCGCAAGTCAAACGACCAGGTGGCAAAGAAACAGGCACTCCAGTACTCCATTGAACTCGAAGCACAGGTTGACGCTGAGATTAACCGGGTACACGAGATATTGAGACAAAGAAGCATTATGAACAATAAATAACAACCGAATTATGAACATCAAGCATTTGGAACGGGCAGCGCAGATTTCCAAGGAGCTGCCGAAACTTGAAGAAGCTCGCCGGGTACTCTCCCAGCAGCAGTCCTTCATCGAGGTACACGACGGAAATAGGGGCGTGATAGAGCTACCGCTGTCCATGAAATACAACGTCGTGGCTCAGATCAACGTGGAGATAAACAAGCTCAAAGAGGAGGTCGCAAAGCTATGATAGGAAGTGAGTTTGTTGAGCTTCACGCCAAGGGCAACGAAGCTAAGATAATAGTACGAGCATCACAGATTGAGGCCATCGAGCAGGAAGTGATAACTAACGAGGAGGCCGACCACGTCAGCGTGAACATCGGAACCGGGAGCCATGTTTACTTCTGCGGCAAACACGCGCAAGTCATAGAGGACTGCGACGAAGTGGTGAACCTGATACGTGAAGCTGAAATGTAACAGAGAACAACGAGGACGGCCTTTCGGCTCACGGCTTGGTAACTGCCTAACCGCTACCACAATCGCACGGCCTCGACAAATTTCAACAAAAATAATAACCCTACAACAACAAAAGCATTATGAAGAAATTCAATGTCAACGTGCCCGAAGAGCTGGCACAGGAGTTTGAGAAGAAGCTGCACGAAATTCAGAACGAATTTGGCGGCAAGTTGGAAATCAGCGGCTACCGCCGGGCACTCGACGAGAGCCTGCCTATCACGGAGCGGTGCAAGACCTTCGATGACGCTGTCGCAATCCTCGGAAACGACAATCAGGCCGTCATCGACTACTATGCGCTGGCCGGAGTAACATGTACGCCTCATATCCTCGCATATGCAAAGCTCGCAGTTATCGCTGAAGCTCTCAACGAGGGCTGGAAGCCTCAGTTCACCTATGAGGAATACCGCTATTTCCCGTTGTTTACCTTATGGTGGGAGAAAGAGCTTGAAGATAAGAGCGATGAATGGAAGAAAGAGCGCAACATTATCCCTCTCCCTGCCGTCGTGGGTAGTGCGTACAGCGGCTCCACCTGCGGTGTCTCGCATTTGATCTCGTACGACGTGGCTTCGTACACGGACTCGACTTACGGGGGTGCTCTCGCTACCCGGTCAAGCGAACTCGCTGTTTTCTTCGGAAAACAGTTTATCGAGATCTGGATTGACTACATCGTTGGCAATCCGCAACACGCAATCGAGGCGACTGCCGAGGTTGAATCTGACGAAGAATAATATTAACCAGCCGCCTGCCTCCCGGTGGGCGGCACATTCCCACAACAACAAGATATGGCAACAAAAGAGAAAACAACTTCGAGGCAAGGCAGTGTATCTCCAGCCTTTGCCAATGCGATTAAGAGCTACCTCGACGGGCGAGCAAAGAATGATGAACTTTTTGCCGCTTCATACGCCAAGCCAGGAAAGAATATCGACGAGTGCTGCAACTACATATTGCAGGAGGTCAGAGCCTCCGGGCGAGCTGGCTTTGCAGACGAGGAAATCTACGGGATGGCCGTACACTACTACGACGAGGACTCCATCAAGGACATCAAGCCACTCGGTGCCGAGCGCGTCGTAGTCAACCACACCATCGAGCTTTCTGAAAGCGAGAAGGAGGAAATGCGCCAACAGGCACTACAGGACTTTAAGAGCGAGCAGCTATCTGCACTCCGAAAGCAGGAAAAGGAGCGCGAAGAGAAGGAACGGCTTGCGCGTGAAGCCCGTATAAAGAAGCAGAAGGAGAAAGCTGAGAAGATGAAGGGAACCCAACTGTCACTATTCGACATGTAACGCTTATGTGCCTATCAGGATATTGTATCGGAAAAGTCAAGGAGAAAAGAGCTATGAAGCCGAAGACAAAGAAACAGCACATGATTGTGGAACTTGCCGGGCAGCTGCCTGCGCTCACCGAACGACAGCGCGAGTACCCCAAGGAACACATCTTCAAACCCGTCGGCTATTATTGGAAGAACGGGCAGGTGTGGTGCCAGCATTGCGGCCACATGTACCACCAGACACACGGATCACTCGCAATAAGCCTGGAGATAGAAAGCGAGACGTGTCCCCGCTGTGGCTGTCACCTGAAGCTGAAGCACTACCGGGAAGCCAGCGGCAAAGAGTGCGACGAGCGAGTAAACTATACCGTGATTACTACATTCAAGGGCTATCAGGTATTCCGTACCTTCGAGGCCATGAGGTATAACCGCCAAGGCAGCGACACCATATACGCTACGAGGGAAGTATATCAGAACTGGCTGGACGAGCATTTCAACGAGGTCATCGTAAGCCGTTCCTACAACCGCAGTCCGTTCTATTTCCGCTGGAACCACTATTCTGACTTCGGCATCCAGCGTCACAATGACAGCGCAACGGGCAGCTATGCCATGCCTGACGTGTTCAACATCACGGACAACTGGTTTTATCCTCGTGCGAACGTCCTTCCTGCCTTGAAGCGGAACGGCTGGCAGAACTGCTTCCTGAAGATGGGCGGCGTGAACGTGATCGACCTGATGAACGCCCTATTGGAGAACAGCGACGTGGAAATGCTTGCCAAGACCGGGCAGCATGACATCCTGCAATATTGGATGCGCCGGGGCTTCTATCTCTCTCAGGACAGGGAGAACGATTTCTTCCATGCCATCAAAATTGCCAACCGCAACGGCTACAAGGTGAAGGATGCAGCAATGTGGTACGACCTTCTGGACGCATTGTCCTTCCTCAACCTCGACACCCACAACGCACACTACGTATGCCCGGCTGACCTAAAAGCTGCTCACGACCTCTACGTAGCGCGTATGAAGCGCGTCAAGGAAAGGCAGGAACGTGAGCGGAAGATTGCCGAGGCAAAGAGCCATGAGGCTGCATACAAGAAAGCCAAGGGCAGGTATTTCGGCATATGCTTCGGGAACGAGCATATCGTTATCACGGTTATCCAGTCCGTCGCAGAAATGGCCGAGGAAGGCGCACACATGCACCATTGTGTTTACGAAATGGGGTACTATCAGAAGCGCGACTCTCTTATCCTCTCAGCCCGTAACAGGGGGGACGGCCAGCGTGTCGAGACCGTGGAGCTAAACCTGAAGACATTCGCAGTGATGCAGTCAAGAGGTGTTCAGAACAGCGTCACGCCATACCATAACGAGATTGTAGGGCTGGTGAATCAGAACATCGGCCTATTCAAACAAGCAAAGTCCAACAAAATAAAAGCAGCAATATGAAACAAGCATATATTGATTTTCTGAAATCAAAGATGGCCATCAGCTCGCAAACGGGCTTCGACGTAAGCGAGAGCGACCTCACCCCGACGCTCTACCCGCACGTAAAGGACACCGTGCGCTGGGCTGTCAAGGGAGGCTGTCGCGCCATATTCTCCAGCTTCGGAATGCAGAAGACCTGCACACAGCTGGAGATTGAGCGTGTCATCATCGAGAAAGTGGGGGGGGTAGGTCTGATTGTATGCCCCAAACGTGTAGTCGTGGAGTTCATCACGCAGGCCAAGCTGCATCTTGACATGGAGGTGAGCTACGTAAAGAACATGGACGAGGTGCGAGCATGTAAGACACCCATCATGGTAACGAACTACGAGCGTGTCCGTGACGGGGAGCCGGGTGTGCGCATCGACCCCAACTATTTCACGGTCACGTCGCTCGACGAGGCTTCAGTGCTTCGCGGCTACGGCACCAAGACATTCCAAGAGTTCCTTCCCTTGTTCGCCGGGGTGCAGTACCGCTTCGTCGCCACGGCCACGCCGTCGCCCAACCGCTACAAGGAGCTGATACACTACGCTGGCTACCTCGGCATCATGGACACCGGGCAGGCTCTCACGCGCTTCTTCCAGCGTGACAGCACCAAGGCCAACAACCTCACCCTCTTCCCCGGCAAGGAACGCGAGTTCTGGCTATGGGTCAGCACATGGGCACTTTTCCTCACCAAGCCCTCAGACCTCGGCTATCCCGACAAGGGCTACGAGCTGCCACCGCTGAACACCCACGAAGAGGTCGTGGAGGTTGACAACGAGACCGCCGGGTACGACGCTGACGGGGAGAAGCGCATGTTCCGCGAGGCCGCACTTGGGCTGAAGGATGCGGCACGGGAGAAGCGCGAGAGCATAGATGCCCGTGTGCAGCGCGTGGTTGAGATAATCAGCCGCCCGGAGAATAAGGATGACCATTTCCTGCTGTGGCACGACCTCGAAAGCGAGCGCACGGCACTCTGCAAGGCCATTCCCGGCTGCAAGGCCGTCTATGGTTCGCAAGATGAGGAAGAGGCAGACCAAATCATCCTCGACTTCAAGGAAGGCCGTCTGAAGTACCTTGCCGCCAAGCCCGAAATGCTGGGCGAGGGACTGAACTTCCAGTACCACTGCCACAAGGCCATCATGTTCATCGACTACCGCTTCAATGACAAGTTCCAGGCAATAGCCCGCATCCATCGCTTCATGCAGCAGTACCCGGTTGACCTGTACCTCGTATATGCCGAAAGCGAGCAGGAGATTTACAAGACCTTCATGCTCAAATGGAAGCAGCACCGCGAAATGGTGGAGCGTATGGCTCAGATAGTCCGGGACAACGGGCTTTTCGGGCTTGACGTGGAAAACAAGCTCATGCGCTACATGTTCAGCCAGCGCGAGGAACAGAGCGGCAAGCTGTGGCGGGCAATCAATAACGACAACGTGCTGGAGTGCCAGCAGATGCCGGATAACTCCGTCGGGCTGATCTTCACGTCGGTACCATTCAGCAACCACTACGAGTACACCGCAAGCTACAACGACTTCGGCTTCAACTCCGGCAATGACGACTTCTTCCGTCAGATGGACTACCTCACGCCTGAGCTGCTGCGCATACTACAGCCGGGCAGGGTGCTGGCCGTCCACGTCAAAGACCGCATCTTGTTCGGGAACGCTACCGGGCTTGGCATGCCTTCGCTCGACCCGTTCCATGCAATGTGCATGTTCCACTACATGAAGCACGGCTTTGTACTCTTCGGCATGATTACCGTCGATACAGACGTTGTCCGGGAGAATAACCAGACGTACCGCCTCGGCTACTCAGAAATGCGCAAGGACGGCTCGAAGATGGGTGTTGGCTGTCCCGAGTACATTCTGCTGTTCCGCAAGCTGCCTACGGACACGAGCCGTGCCTATGCCGATGACCCGGTTGTGAAGCGTATCGAGGACTACAGTCTCGCCCGCTGGCAGATTGACGCTCACGCAGACTGGAAGTCGAGCGGCGACCGCCTGCTGTCCTACGATGACGTGCGCGGCCTCGGCATAGAGACCGTAAGGGCTTACTTCCGCAAGTTCGGACAGGAGCACATCTACAACTACGAGGCACACGTCCGCTTTGCCGAGGATATGGAGGCTGCAGGGAAGCTGCCCAAGACCTTCATGGCCGTCGATCCCGTGAGCCATAAGGACTATATCTGGGATGACGTTACCCGCATGAGGACGCTCAACACCCGGCAGTCGCAGAAGAACCGCCAGAACCACATCTGCCCGCTCCAGCTCGACATCTGCGAGCGCATCATTGAACGCTACAGCAACAAGGGCGACGTGGTGTTCGACCCATTTGGAGGCATTCAGTCAGTACCGTATTGCGCCGTCAAGTTAGGCCGCAAGGGACTGAGTACCGAGCTGAACTACAACTATTGGAAGGACGGGCTGACCTACCTGCGCGAAGCAGAGCAGGAAATGACCTCTCCGACATTGTTTGACTTTATGAACGAAGCTATATGATTACGTATTATCTGACCCTATCCCCGGTATTTCCCACATACCACGCATATGCAGGAAAACCAACCAATTTCGAGGCCGCGTTCAATAATGCCCGAATGTGCGCCAAGTGTCAAGAGAAGCCCAAGGGAATGTGCATGGGCGAATGTGTCGTTGGCTACCTAAAGCGGCACACCATCCGAGCCAACTACGACTTTTGGGCTAAACGCTTCAAGAAGATAGAAGCTGGCGAGGCCGTGCTATCTATCCGTCAATGGGTAGGCAGGCCGTATGGCAAAGGCTCTACGCAACGCGAGATTGCCCGGCTGACCCGTGAGGACGGTATCGGCCTACAACGGCTGGAGTTTGTACACGGTACACTCTCAACCGCGTGGATTGACTGGGGCAAGCGTCGCCTATCCTGTCCGCTGGAGGGGCTGGCTAACAACGACGGCCTATCTCTAAATCAATGGCTCGAATGGTTTAAGGGCTACGACCTCAGTAAGCCAATGGCAATTATTCACTTCACTAAATTTCGGTACTGACTATGAGAAGTTACGCAGACAGAAAACACCTATTGCTGGTGGACATTATTAGAACGATGGCAGATGCCACTACGGAAATGGATATTGACACGGAAACGGAGGCTGGAACCATAGCCTCCCCCGTGTTCCGCTATATGCCACAATTCGAGTTCGACGAAGAGGATATGCAGACTATCCGCGAACTGGCAGAAGAAGAGGGCGAGGATTTCACGACGCTAACAGGTGATGAAGATGATGAAAACTGACCTCTTCCCCGGCGAAGGCTACGTTGAACCCGTGAAGCCTACAAAGTTCTGCCGTACCTGCGCCAACCGCGAGCGGTGGCAATGCGGTGGTACCTGGATTCAGTACTGCGGAGTGAGAAAGAGCAAGCGCACTAAGAACGGGCTGCTGAAAATCAAGGTCACGCTCCCGGCCTGTGCGCTCTACAAAGAAGAAAACGAACCTCAAAACAAATAGCATTATGAGTTACAAGAGACTTTTTACGTCGGAGGCTGTTTCGGAAGGACACCCCGACAAGGTGGCAGACCAGATATCGGATGCCATCCTCGACAATTTTCTGACGCAGGACGATAACGCCCACGTCGCAGTAGAAACAATGGTAACGACCGGGCAGGTCATCGTCGCCGGAGAGGTAACGAGCGAGTCCTACGTGGACGTTCAGAAGGTTGTGCGCGACACTATCCGCAGGATAGGCTATACCAAGCCTGAGTACGGCTTCGAGGCCAGCAGCTGCGGTGTGCTGACGGCCATTCACGAACAGTCGCCAGACATCAGGCAGGGCGTGAAGCGGAGTGCCGACTACCTTCAGGGTGCTGGCGACCAGGGCATCCTGTTCGGCTACGCCTGCAACGAGACCAAGAGCTGTATGCCCGCAACGCTCTACCTCGCCAACCTCTACGTAAAGACGCTGGCAGAGATAAGGCGTGAGGGCAAGGTGATGACCTACCTCAGACCAGACGCGAAATCGCAGGTCACCCTGGAGTTCGACGAAGATGGCAAGCCCTTCAAGGTTGATACCATCGTCATCAGCACCCAGCACGACGAGTTCGGCAGCGACGAATATATGTTGGGCACAATCATCGAGGACATCGGTAATCACGTTGTGCAACGGGTGTCGGAAAAGCTCTGTGCAGCAGGTGAGAGCAGGCTGTTAGACCTGTACGACATCGAGCGCGGCCATTTCAGGATGTTTGTCAATCCGACGGGCAAGTTCGTCATCGGTGGCCCTGCCGGAGATACCGGGCTGACAGGCCGCAAGATTATCTGCGACACCTACGGCGGCTACGGAGCACACGGCGGCGGTGCTTTCAGCGGCAAAGACCCCTCGAAGGTTGACCGCTCCGCTGCCTACGCTGCCCGCTACATTGCGAAAAACCTCGTGGCCAACAAGCTATGCAGCAGCGTACTCATTCAGCTCTCCTACGCAATAGGAATATCTGCGCCCGTCAGCGTCAGCGTAAAGGCAGAGGGCATTGACCCCAACTTTGCCCGGTCAAACGAGGAGATTGCCGACTTCATCCTGAGACGCTTCGACCTCTCGCCCTACGGTATAGAGTGTATGCTGCACCTGCGCAAGCCTATCTACGAGCCGACAGCAGCCTACGGACACTTCGGAAGGCAACCTTACGTAACTGAGAGAAGTGATAAGTACGAGGAACTGATGTTCTTCCCTTGGGAGCAAGTAATGACCATTGACGAGCTGACTAAAATCTGATGGCAAAGACGAACAGAGCTACGGCCACAAAAGAAGAAAAGCCAGTACTGAGAAGGTGCGGCGACTGCGCCAACTGCACGGAGGTGTTGGAGCCGAAGAACCTTCTTTCCCTCGAAGGAAAGCCAACCCTCGGCACATGCCCCTACTGGACTGAGAGCCGCTGCACCCTTCTCAGCTGGAAAAGTTACTGCAAACATTTCAAACAAAAGAAACCTACGTTATGAAGATTTTTATTTCAACACCAATCAACGGGCGCAAAGAGAGCACCTTACAGGAAAAGCGAGAGGCGGCAAACCTCCGGGCAAAGATGCTCAAAGCCTACATGAAGTCAGAATACCCCCATGCGGTCGTGGTGACACCCTTCGACGCTGTGCCGCTGGACTCCAACCTGAAGGAACACGAGGCCGTCGGGGAATGTATCTCCCTGCTGCTGACCTGCGACACCATCCTGCTCGACCGGGGCTGGACGGCCTCGAAGGGCTGCAACCTCGAATACCGGGCTGCAAAGCTATATAACCTCCACATCATCGACGGAAACGGACAAATACCAGAATAGACTATGCCAAAAATAACTATCGACCGCAACAACATTGAAGAGGCCATCCAGACCATTGCCAACGCAATCGGAGCCTCGCAGGAGCGGGTGCGGGAATACATCGACAGTCTGATAGAATACCACCAGCTGCTTCTATCCGTGGGCGACTCCTTCACCCTGATCTACGGCGAGCCTGCCAGGTATGAAGAGACTGTCACGTACAAGCTGCAACAGCTCGCAGAAGAGTTCGAGAGAATGATGGAACGGATTGACTACGTAATTGAGGACATACCAATGAGCTTCGAGGCTCCATTCCTGCAGATACACTACACCGAAAGGCTGCACCCGCGCAAGGACGGCTACGTCAAGCCCTATTGGCTCAGAATACGCTCCAACCCGTACCGCAGGAACTACCACTGACGAGGGGATAAGGGGGACTATAGGGGGATAGGGGCGCACAAGCGTACACGTACATACACGCTCGTACACATGCGCACACGTCGAGAGAATATTACTTAAATAATTGATAATCAGAAAGTTATGCGAAAATTGACACAAAAAGGGAACTTGATGCACCTCGACACCGTGATAGGCATAGACCCGGACGTTGACAGGAACGGGGTGGCTCTGCTCGACTGCAACACTCACGCGCTCGAAATTCAGACGCTCACCTTCCCCGACCTGCTGGACTACCTGCTGTATCAGAAGCGGCAGGCAGAGGTCACGCAGAGGAACGTCACCGTGATAGTAGAGGCCGGGTGGCTCAACCGGGGCAACTGGCACATAGGACGCGGGCAGACCATAAGGGCAGCAGCCAAGACCGGGCAGAACACCGGGCGCAACGAACAGGTGAGCCGTATCATCGGGCAGATGTGCGAACGCTACGGACTGCGCTACGAGTTCATGAGACCGCTGCGTAAGGTGTGGAAGGGCAAGGACGGCAAGATTACTCACGAGGAGCTGGCCTACTTCACCGGGATAAGCGGACACACCAACCAAGAGGGAAGGGATGCCGCCCTGTTAGCGTGGGAATACTCCGGTCTTCCCATCAAGGTGGCTCCCGTTGGCCAAAGGTAAACTATTTGGTTTATCTTAAATTGAGTTAAAAACGGCATTTTTTGAGCCGCAAACGCTTATAATACAAACGCTTTTTGCTAAATTTGCGGCAAAATTACGTAATTTTTAGCATTAAGCGTTTGATTTATGAAGATAGAACAGGTAAAACTTTCTCAGATTAAGACGAATGCTGCCAATCCCCGTAGTATCACGGGTGACAAATTCAACCGTTTGGTTGACAGCATTCTCGTGTTTCCCAAGATGCTGGAGCTGCGTCCTATAGTCCACGACGGCAAGATGACGGCTCTCGGAGGCAACCAGCGCAGGCAGGCACTCGTGGCCATTTCCAAGATGACCCCGGAACAGATTGCAGCCCGCCTTGCATCCCTCGATGACTACAGGCGTAAGACCGAAGGTGAGCGCAAGCAGCTCATTGAGTGGTGGGGCAAATGGCTCGCCAAGCCCTTCGCCTACGTAATAGATGCTTCCACGCTCTCGGAGGATGAACGCAAGCAGTTCATCATCAAGGACAATGTTTCCTTCGGTACATGGGACTATGACGCTCTGGCCAACTCGTGGGACAATCAGAAGCTCGGAGACTGGGGCATGGACGTATGGAACACAGCACCGCAGGCCTACCAGCCTATGCAGCCAGCAGCCACCAACCAGCCCGCACGTCAGGACAACCCGCCTGCACCTTCAGAGGATGACGGGGCAGGACAGACCATCCCCGGTATGAACAACCTGCCTCCTGAGCTACAGGGGCAAGACCTCAACCCCGACGACCTTCCGAAGATTGAGGGCGACGACCGCACGGCCACCGAGCGCATCATCATCGTGTACCACCCGGAACAGAAGGAAGCACTGGAAGGGATCATCGGAATAGGCATCGACAAGGTGGTGTACCGCTTCGACGAGATACTCAACCCGACAAAGAAGGAGGAAGAGCGAGCTGCTGTGGACACTAACACGGAAGAGTAAGCCAATGACCTACGAAGAATACATCAGCTACCACAAGCGCGGCGACGCAGGCGTTGAGGAACGCATGATAGCCTCCCTCGCCTATTCGCTGAAGCTCAATCAATGGGACTCGTTCAGGCTCATCTACTTCTACACGATGACCTACCACATACCCAGCGCACTAACCATGTTGCTCGAGGGCCAGCGAGACATGAAGCAGCTCCACTTCCGTACTGACCGACGCTATGTCCGCTGTAACGGGGCATACGACCGCATGCTGAAAGAGCTGAACCGGGGAATGCTCTCCGCTCTATTGGCCGTCAAGACAACCTCAGATGCGTACAGCGTCGTTTCCTCGTGGTATTTCTTTGGGCGATATGCTGCTTTCCTCTTCCTCGAAGTTTACATGAACGTGTTCAAGCCACAGTGGGTCGATGACCTGCGCTTCAAGTGGGAGCACGACGAGAACTACACCAAGGGAGCCGTCTATATCACCAAGAACGGCAACAGGGAAGTGCTCGACGCTTTCCTGGAGTCCGCGAAGATGGACACCAAAGACAACTGCTTTGCCATCGAGACCTCCCTTTGCGCCGTAGCTAAGTTCTTCAAGGGAACGCGCTACGACGGCTACTACACCGAGAGAATGCTGAACGAAGCCGACAACTCAAAATGGCGTGAACTTATCTACAACAACGTCTGACAATGAAGACCTGCGTGTTCATAACAGGAACAAACGCAGTAGGAAAGTCAGCCCTCGCATGGGCTATCATCGACCGCTACGGCGGCGTGGATAGGATAACCAATGACGTGACCTACTGCAAGACCGGGAGCATAAGCCTCGCCGGGAAGTACGGCGTGACCCGCTACGGCGGCGTGGATAGGATAACCAATGAGAACGGCAGTTCATGTACCTCCCGCCTTGCAGACGTTGTCGAAGAGGCACTGCGCAATGCGGAGGTCGTAATCTGCGAGGGCAGCTTCATGAACACCTTCGGCCTCAATCTTACTAATGCAATGTTCAAGGCACAGCGATACCTCGTCGTGTCACTCTATTGCCCGCCCCAGCTCATTTACGAGCGTCTGACTGCAAGGAGCAACGGACGCAACGGCAAGCGCAACTTCGAGCTGATATGGAAGAAGCAGCGTCAGGCCATGATTGCCGCCCGGAGGTGGCAGGAGATTGGTGTGCGGGTGCTTCAGATGAACACGGCAGAGGTGACGCTTGACGAAGAACTGGAGAAAGTGCTAACAACCATCAGTGAGTTATGTGGACGGGATATAACGACGCTGTAGTGAAGGACATCTGCTATAACTGCGGAAGTCAGATAAGCAGGAGAGCCTACGCCTATTTCCGAACGATGCTCCACCGCTCTCCGGGTACGTTCTGGTCAGAGGTATATGATGGCCGTGCGTTCTACGTCGCCAACAGGTGTAAAAACCACGTCAGGCTCGTAGAGATCGCCGTGCGTAATGACAGCAAGGGTCAGGGCATTGGCAAGAAAGTGCTTTTTAGGCTTCTCTCGCAAATGAAACGGGCTGGCCTGTATAAGTTAACCTTCCGCACCCCAATCGCTGAAGAGGCGCAAGATTTCTGGCTTCACGTAGGCGCGACCATTACAGGGCTGAAAGATGATGATTACGAAATGGAAATAACAATCAAATAGCAAAGAATATGGCATACTATCAATCACCGCGCTGGAGCAACGAGATAGCTGACTGCTCCATGCCAATGACCTTCGACACATACAGCAACTGCTCCTTCGGGTGCCTCTACTGCTTCTCGCAGTTCCAGCGGGCAATCGGTGGCGCAAAGGACAACTATCTCGCAAAGGAGGTCAAGAACGTAAACCCAGACCGCATCAAGAAGATGTTTACCGACCCCGACAAATATGCCGGGCAGTTTGCAACCTACATCAAGCAGCGCAAGGTCATGCAGTGGGGTGGTCTGTCAGACCAGTTCGACGGCTTCGAGCGCAAGTTTGGCGTGACGCTCGACCTGCTCCGTTTCTTCAAGGAGATAGACTACCCGCTATGCTTCTCCACCAAGGCCACCTGGTTTACCGAGGATGAACGCTACATGGAGCTGATACGCGGGCAGAAGAACTGGAACTTCAAGTTCTCCATCATTACGCTGGAGGAAGAGAAAGCCCGTATCATCGAGAAGGGTGTGCCGTCACCTCAAAAGCGTCTCGACGCAATAGAGCGCATTGCCAACGCTGGTGCCGGGGGTGCTACACTTCGCCTGCGCCCCTTCATCATCGGCATAACCACACCGACGTACCTCGACCTTATTCGCGAGGCCGGGAAACGCGGTGCTACGGCCATGAGCACCGAGTTCATGTGCGTTGAGCAACGGAGTAACACTCTCCGCGAGCGTATGCCCATCTTCAACCAGCTCTGCGGCTTCGACTTCATGGCCTTCTACAAGAAATATTCCGTCAGCAGCGGATATCTGCGTCTGAACCGCAAGATCAAAGAGCCGTTCATGAGGAACATGAAACAGGTGTGCGACGAGATTGGCATGCGCTTCTACGTGTCCGACGCTCACTTCAAGGAGCTGTGCTGCAACGGCTCGTGCTGTGGACTGCCTGCCGACTGGAACTATAGCAAGGGGCAGTTCTGTGAGGCACTTCAGATTGCCAAGAACGCGGCAGACCACACCGTCCGCTATTCGGACATCTGCAAGGACATCGACCTGCTCCATCAGTACGATTGGGGACGTGCGACGGGCTACAACGCCAACAGCTCAGAGCGACGTGCCAAGTTCATGGATATGTCGATGGCCAACTACATGCGCTGGCTGTGGAACAACCCGCAGGCCGGGCAGTCACCCTACACGCTCTTCGAGGGCGCACTTGTGCCACAGGGCAAAGACGCTGACGGCAACCTCATATACCACTACAACGGAGCTACATTCTAACGGCTTATGGGAAAGAATAATAACGACCGTGCGGCCAAGAGACGACTGCGCAATTTCAATAACGCAAAGCTCCTGCGTATGGATATACTCAGCGGGCTATACAAGCGTGGCTACAGCTACCGGGAAATGCGGGCAGAGGTGATGGCGCGTCTTGATCTGAAGAGCTATTCGCTCGAAACGGTCAAGAAAGACATCGACAGCCTGCTGGCAGAGTGGCGCGAGACCCGCATTGAGGACTTAGACCTTGCCCTTCAGCTGGAGCTGGAGCGTATCGACACCCTCATCAAGGAAGCGTGGGAAGCGTGGGAGAAATCCAAGGAGAGCTACAAGCGCGTCAAGAATGCGCAGAAGGGCATACCAGGAACGCCGGAGGAAGATGAGAACGGCAACATGAAGCCCAGCGAGGTTATCACGGTGGAAATGAAGCAGAACACCGAAGAGGTCGTATGCTACGGCGACCCCCGCTACCTCGACGTTATCAACCGCCTGCTCATTGAGCGTCGCAAGCTTCTCGGACTCTACAGCCCGGACAAGCACGAAATTAGCGGCGAAATGAGCTTCTATAATATGCTGATGCAGACCGGGCAGGTAGGCAATAAATAACAATCAGGACATGGCAACGAGGAACGAGACGGCACGACGCAACGCAGACCGCATCTTTGGACGGTGGCGCGAGGACTGGAACACCTTCGCGGAAGAAGCATTGGGTGTTTTCCTCGATGACGAACAGAAGGCCATCGTGACAGCCGTACAGCACAACCGACGCGTCAGCGTCCGTTCCGGCACTGCCCGTGGGAAGGACTTTGTGGCCGCTGTCATTGCCATGTGCTTCCTCTACCTCACGCCCCGTTGGAACGAGAATAACGAGCTGGTTGAGAATACGAAGGTAGCCCTGACCGCACCGACTGACCGACAGGTGAAGAACATCATGATGCCGGAAATCAGCCGTCTATACAACCGCGCAAAGCGCAGGGGATTTGACCTCCCCGGCAGGCTCACGACCTACGACATACGTATGGACTCCGACGAATGGTTTCTCACGGGCTTCAAGGCCGACGAGCATAACCACGAAGCCTGGTCAGGATTCCATGCCGTAAACACCATGTTCATCGTCACCGAGGCTACGGGTATCACAGAGGACACCTTCGCGGCCATCGAGGGTAACTTGCAGGGTAACTCCCGCATCCTCATTGTGTTCAACCCCAACATCACGACGGGCTATGCCGCCAAGTCCCAGAAGCAGGAGCGTTGGAAGCGGTTCTGTCTCAATGACCTCACAGCCCCCAACGTGCTACAGCGCAAGATAGTCATTCCGGGACAGGTGGACTACGAATGGGTTGTGGATAAGATAGAGACATGGTGTGAGCCTATCAGCCGGGAAGATGCAAAAGCCTCAGAGGATGACTTCGAGTTTGAGGGCCAGTGGTACCGACCGAGCGACCTGTTCCGAAAGAAGGTGCTGGGACAGTTCCCCAAGGTTGACGAAGACGTGCTTATTCCTCAGTCGTGGATCGAGGAAGCAAGGGAACGCTGGAAACAGTACAACCTTACCAGCCACAACGACGGCATCCTGGGGCTTGACGTAGCAGGTATGGGTCGTGACAGCTCCTGCGAGGTGTACCGCTATGGCGACTACGTTGAGAAAATAAAGAAAACCAACTCAGGCGGCAAGGCCGACCACATGAAGGTCGCAGGCAAGGCCACCGACTACCTCACCCGGCACACAGGCTGCTGCACAAGCATAGACACCATAGGCGAAGGTGCTGGTGTGTTCTCGCGCCTGCAGGAAATAAGCGTCGAGCAGAACGGCAGGCCGCGACTCGACAGCATCATCAGCTGTAAGTACAGCGAGGCCGCACGTATCGGCTCGCGCGAGCTTACCGACGTTACCGGGGAATACAAGTTCGCCAACATGCGGGCATACTGCTTCTGGGCAGTCCGCGACTGGCTCAACCCCGACTTCGGCAGTAACGCCATGCTGCCCCCCGGCGGCTCCCTTCTCGAAGAGGCCACGGAAATCAAGTGGAGCTTCCTCAGTAACGGCAAGATAATCATAGAGCCGAAAGAGGACATCAAGGAACGCCTCGGCTATTCTCCCGACGAGTTCGACGCGCTGGCCAACACGTTCCACCCTACGGCAGTCCGCTATGCCTCGGAGTATTACGAGGATGAGTTTGCCGACGATGACGAAGATGTTTTGTACTAATCAATAAATTTTGTAAGCTATGCCAAAGACGTTGAAAGAGATTTTAGAGGCCGGGAGGGATGCCACTCAGATAGTGTCCGACCTCAAGCAGAAGACAATCGAGGTTATTCCGTGGAGTACGCTCGAAAAGGAATACAACCCGAAGAAGCATCCGGTGATGACCGACGCCACCTACAACTCCAAGACCGACCGCAAGGGCAAGGAGCGCAAGGTGACACGCGTTATCCTTCCGTGGCAGAAGCTCGCCGTGCGTCGCATGGGGGCACTCGCTTTCGGCATACCCGTAAAGCGCGTCTATAAGCCGAAGGATGACAGGCAGAAGAAAGCCGCTGCCATCCTCGAAAGCATCTACAAGCGCAACCACATCAACAGCGTAAACCTTGAACGCTCTAAGTTCCTGTACGCCTCTTGTGAGGTCGTGACGATATGGTACACGCAGAACGTCGAGGGAGGTGCCGTCTATGCAGGCGAGAAAGCCCCGTACAAACTGCGCTGTAAGAACTACAGCCCCATGAAGGGCGACCAGCTCTACCCGCTTTTCGACGAATACGACGATATGATAGCCCTGTCCGTTGAGTACACCCGAAAGGAAGGTACGGTCAGCGTGACCTACTTCGACACCTATACGGCAGACCAGCACTACCGCTGGAAGGCCAGCGGCACGGAATGGATTGAGGATATGACCCCGGAGCCTATCAAGATTGGCAAGATTAACGGTGTGTACGGCAACCGCGAGCTGCCTGTGTGGGAAGAGCAGAGCGAGAATGTGTTCGAGGCTGAATGGACGTACAGCTACAACGGTAACTACGTGCGCAAGAACTCACGCCCCAACTGGGTAGTATTCTGCGACCCGCAGGACAAGGTCAAGATTGGGCAGGAGAAGGATGACGAACGTCTCGGGCGCAACGTCCTCAAATACCCGGCCAACGCCAAGGCAGAATACAAGACATGGGATCAGTCCATCGAGTCCATCAAGTTCCACACCTCGGAGCTGAAGAGCAATTTCTTCATGGGCCTACAGCTTCCCGACATGTCTCAGGAGTCCATGAAGCAGACCCCAATGTCTGGCGAGGCTCGCAAGATGATGTTCCTCGACGCACAGCAGAAGGTGCTCGACGAATCATGCATCTGGATTGAGTACTTCGACCGTGAGCTGTCAGTTGTAAAGGCTTTCGCCTGCAAGATGTTCCCTTCCTATGCCGAAGCCTTCAACGCCCTCGAAGTGGAGAACGTCATCACGCCGTACACCATACGCGAGGAAGGTGAGCGCATTACCAACTACAGCAACGCCACGGGCGGCAAGGCCGTCATGTCACGCCGCACAGCCGTCTCACGTCTCGGCATGGTAGATGACGTTGACGAAGAGATCAAGCTGATAGAGGATGAAGAGAAGGTTGACATGTTTGACGAGCCGACCGAATAATAACAAGTGAGCCATGCCAGCGAACAGCAGAAAGCCCAAGCAGTTCTCGGTAGGAGTCTATGACCGCCAGCACCTACGCAACCTCTCCGCGAGGCTGCGCAAGGTGCAGGCTCTTATTGACGAAGCGGCAGCACAGGCGACACGTATCGCCGTCCGTACCGGGTACACCGACACCACGAAAGACTTCCGATTTGATGATTTCCCGCAAGCGAGGCGTGAGATTGACCTGCTGATTGGGGAGTTAGCAAGCAGCCTCACTTCAAACGTGCGAGAGGCAAGTTCTGATGCCTGGGGCGTGGCCAACGCGAAAAACGACGCGATGGTGGACTTCATGCTGGCATCTTCAGGTGTCGAAATGTCAAGGAAGGCCACCCGGCCTTGGTATAACAAGAATACCCGTGCGCTCAATGCTTTCCTTCACCGTCAGGAGGAAGGTATGGAACTGAGCAGGAACGTGTGGCGGCTCGATGACTTCAAGACGGAGCTGGAGCTGGCTCTCGAAATGGGACTTGGACGCGGCAAGGCCGCTGCCGAACTGAGCCGCGACGTGCGCTCATACCTGAAGCACCCCGACAAGCTCTTCCGACGTGTACGCGACGAGAGGGGCAACCTGCGTCTGAGCCGGGCTGCTGCCGCATTCCACCCCGGACAGGGCGTGTATCGCTCCAGCTACAAGAATGCCCTCAGACTGACGGCCACCGAGACCAATATGGCCTACCGCATGTCAGACAGCAGGCGGTGGCAGCAGATTGGGTTCGTATTGGGTCAGCATATACAGCCCAGCCCGACAAACCACCCGGTCGTTGACATCTGCGACGAGCTGCAGGGCGACTACCCGAAGGACTTTATCTTTGTCGGCTGGCATCCGTTCTGCAAGTGCTTTGCCGTGCCGAAGCTTCCTTCAATCGAGCAGTTCACCAAGTATCAGCAGGCCATCCTCGACGGAGAGGACGTGAGCGAATGGCAATGGGGAAGTGATGAAGTTGAGGAAATGCCGGACACGTTCACGCAATGGGCAAAGGAAAACGCCGGGCGCGTCGAGTCAGCAAGAAAGCTCCCCTATTTCATAAAGGATAACTACAGCCGCTTCAAGTGGGAGAGCTACGATGAGAGCTGGCAGCAGACCTATTTCGACAATGACAGCCTCGGCTATGTCGCCACGCAGGGCGATAGGATTGCACAGGGTCATCGAAACAAACAGGAGCTTGCGAAATTCCGCAAAGAGCAGGCCATGTGCCGGGTACTTGCCTCTCACGGAAAGCGCGTCGAACACCTCGCAGAGACACCGGGCATAAGCTCTTCCGACATCACCGTGAACGGCATACCAGCTGACTTGAAGCGGACGGCCAGCCATGTAAACATCTTGAAATATGCCCGCCACGCTACAAAGAGCCAGGGGGCGAAAATGGTTGTTTACCAGTTCGACAAAGAGACGCGAGAAATCTATCTTGAACTTGAAAAACTGAAAAAGCGAGGTATTAGGTTCCTGTATTTCTTCACTGGCAGGGAAGATACTCTCTATTGAAAATGGGACAGCCCCACGGAAACCGCGAGGCTGAACGTGTGGTGCGAGCCGCCCGAAGCGTGACACGCCCCTAATTCTGCTGCAAATTTACAACTTATTTTTGAAACTCCAAAATTATTTGGCAGTTTTTTGCTTCTTTCTGTAAAGGAACTGCTTAGACACTATACACTTGGGCGTTACCTTCGGGTGCTGATGGTCAATCTTTGCAGCCCACAGGGTGTTGAGCTTGCAGCCGACCTCATCTTCGGTAAACACCTCGAAGATTGCAGCGAGGCTACCGAAATAGAACTCCGTGCGCCCGGTCTGAAGGTCAGGATTGAGGAACTGCACCTTGATGATGGTTTCAACCGTTATTTTTTCCATATTTTGTCGAGAATTGATTTTCTAACCTTCGCCTAACAACTATGTAGGCGTGTATATAAAACGCGGCGAGAGGCCGTTTATTTTGCCCCTGCCGCGCTTTAACGTTTGCTATACTGCTGCCAGCAGCTCGTACATCTGCTCAACCTTGCGGGAGGCATGGCCTTGAAGGATGCTGTCAAGCTTGACTTCCTCGCTCTTGAAGTTATGCTCGTTCTGGTAGTACGTCGTGAGGCCGTTGATAGCCCACAGCCCGGTACCACGCTTTCCGTAGTCCTGCCCGATGCCGTGCTCCAGCGTGTCCTTTACCTTGATGAAGGTATTGCGGCCTACGCTGCTTATACCCTCGCACTTGATACCGTCCTGCTGGAACAGCTTGTAGTTGCTCTCGGAAAGCAGTACCTGTGCGAGAATGTTGTCAAGCTCCTTCTCCGACAGCTTGACGTTACGCAGGTGCTCGAAGCTCTGTTCCAGCGAGTTCTTATACACCTCGTACATGTGCAGCGTCTTGAAGGCAAACTCCGCATTCTCCTTGCGCGTCAGGTCGAGGCGGTTGTTAATGCCGGAGGTGTGGCGGAGGCTGATCTTGCCAGCGTTGTGACGCAGGGCGAAGTTGAGCGTGTTGTTACACACGACGCGGGTAGGTGTCACCATGCAGTTTACAGCTCCCGTACCGTCGTGGCTGGTCGTGAATACGACATACATTTCTACGCGGTCATCAGTCTTGTTGTCGAGGATAATCTGCTCCGGGAACTTGGCCGTGATGAAAACACGCTCGCCTTGGCCGAGGACACCTGCGCACTCGATGACCGGGGTGTTCCCGGTGCCACCCGTGCAGAGCGTGTCGATGAACTGGAAAGCATCTGCGTTCTGAACGATGCCGTAGCTGTCGCTGACGATACCCAGCGGCTTGCACTTATCCATACGCATAGTAGCTTTGCGGTTCTTCACGAGAGCCTGGATAATGAGATCAGCGTCAACCGTCCCATACTCCAGAGCGGCTTGGATGGCCGGGGTGACGGCGAACACTGGCTGCATCTGCACCTCATAGTCCGCGTGGCTGAGTTCCAACGCCTCCTTCACGGTCAACTGGCCGTCGAATACCTGTCCTAACTTGTGCCATGCACGTTCTTTTCTCCCGTTCTCTACGTAGCTCGCTACGCCGTTGTTCATTTCAATGTTGTGTGCCATAATTGTTGTTGTGGTTTTAAATGTGAATAAATTGAGTTATAACTGAATGCTCTTTAGAGCCATGTATTCTGATTTGTCCATTGCTATGAGTATGTCGCCGCCGTCCATGTAGCACTTGCAGTCTTTGTCCCATGCCAGCTTGTCGCGGCACTCATTAAGGACGTGAGAGAGAGCCGACCACTGGGCGTAGGTCAGCTCTACCGTCAATTTGTTACTCTTCTTTGTCATAGACTATTGGATATTATCGTTGATGTACTCCTTATCGTCGCGGTTGAGGTCATAGTCCTTCTCAATCTTGTAGAGGATGACGCGTTTCTGCCCTATGAGCTTCACGGCCTGCCAATAGAGGTCGTTGTCGCCAAGGTCATTGGCTTTGTCAATGAGGAACTTTGCGGTCTCGGTGCGCATGTCGTTGAAATATTCAAGCGTCTCAGCCTTATCCATAGCCCGCTTGTAGAATATGCGGAGCAGGTTGCTGTCCTTGTGCTCCAGCCACTCCTTGCAGAATAAGTCCTTATCCACCGACTCCCCGGCTTCAAGGTACATCATTTCGATGGCCTTCCATTCTTCCTCAGTGCAGGGCGTGTAGCCCGTGCGGTCTGTAAACTCTTGCTGATTCATATTGTCTGTTGTTATGGGTTAATACTTACTTCACGTAGAACGATACCTGCAGGCCGCGACGGAGCTTGCACTTGCAGCAGTCAAGCCCGGCCTTCAATGCCCGCTCGATGAACTTGTTCAGCAGCTCAACGCCAATCAGAGCTATCAGACCTGCAACACCCAACAGCTTATTGATGCGCTTGCCGTTCTCATCCTTACCATAAACCTTCAGGCGAAAGTTCATATTGATAAACCTTTTAGTGTACTTTAACGTTTTATTCATTGTTGTTGTGAGTTTTGATTTCAACCGCGAAATTACAAAGTTATTTTGAAATAACAAAATATTTATCAAGAAAAGTATTTAGTTTTAAGATTTTTTAATATAAAAATGCGTTTAGATTGTAAACGTTTTACGAAAATTTACCTTATCTTTGCGCCAACTAATTAGTTTATCGCAACATTATGAGAAAGAAAATCTTAGAAGCACTGAATACCAAGTTTCCGGGAGTCAGTGACAGCAAGCTTAGCAGGATTGTTGACAATCTTGTTAGGAAGATTAAGTCCGAAGATGAAATCCAGGCCGCAGTAGATGAAATCACGGTAGAGTCGCTGCTTGACAGCTACGGCGATGCCCGTGCAAATCTGAGCCGCGACCAAATCATCAAGGATTACGAGACCAAGCACAACTTGAAGGACGGAAAGCCAGTTGAGGGCAAACCGGGTGGAGAGCAGACTAAGACCACAACCAACGCAGGGGGTGGCACGTCGCAGGTAGCCGGGGGTGCAGCAGCAGGCGGTCAGCCCGGAGGTGAGGGTGGCGCACAGGTCAGCCCCGAAATGCAGCTGGTGCTGAACGAGCTGAAAGCATTGCGAGAGGAGAACAAGACGCTCACAGCTTCAATCGCAACCATTCAGTCCGAGAAGATCACTGACCGTAGGATGGAGACCCTGACCAACCTCTTGAAGAACGTGCCGGAAGAGACTCGTACCCGCTATCTGCGCGATTACGGCTTCATGTCGTTCGACACAGATGACAAGTTCAACTCGTACATCGACGCTATCAAGCCCGAGATTGAGAAGATTGAGACCGAAACCAAGCAGGCCGAAGGACAAGTAGGCGGCACGAAGGGGGGCGGCTCCGCTTCTGCATCACAGGGCAAGGTACCAGCGCAGGTGCAGGCTCGTATTGACGATAAGAAGGCCGTCACGGAAACCCCGGCCATCCATGGGCTTCCAACTACCTAACAGCAAATCGAAATGGAAGTAGGTTTCAAACACAACAAGCCTCGTAAGCCGGAGCCTGTGCGCATAGAACAGGTGTTCGCTGAGAAGCCGGGCGGTGGCATCATGGCCAACCCCGACTATGATGTGCCCCCCACCTCTGCCGTCGGTTACGATGCCGCCACCGGGCACTACAAGCCCATCAAGTGCTACAAGCTCGTGGCATCTGTGGCTGCTGCCGACGCGACCATCAAGATTGCCAAGGACAGCGGTGTCGCCAAGGGTGACATCATTGCTCACGGCAAGAAGGGCGTGAAGTGTACCAAGGTGGACAAAACCAACGATGACTACGACCTCGTGACCGTCACGCTGGGCGTTGACATTAACATCGAGACGGAAGACCCGTGGCTGTATCAGTCGAAGGTTGAGAGCGCAGATGCAGCAGGCGATGATCCCGCTGTGGATGCAGAACCTCTCTACGAGCCTGAGTACATCACGGGAAAGACCGACTGGGTGTACGCTGGCGAGGGCGACCAGAGCGTGAAGCTCATCAACGGTGCCAACGTGAGAAAAGAAACGGCCAATATCTCGGCTGAGATTGCGGCCTTGTTACCAACCATTAAACGTGTATAAGGAATATGGGAAATATGAACGCTCCGCTGTTTGACCTCGACATTCCCGGAATGCAGGCGACCGTCAACAGCTACAAGCCCGGCGCAGGCCTCGCTTGGCAGACCCTGTTCCCCTTGAAGTACACCCCGAAGTTCGACCTGAAGGGTATCGAGGGCGACGAGGGCATACCCGTATCGGCTGACCGTGTGGCATTCAACACCAAGGCTCCTCTGAAGACCCGTAAGACGGTCGGCTCATGGAGCGGTAAGCTCGGTAAGATTGCCGTCTCTCGCGATAAGGACGAGACCCAGATTAACGAATATGAGGACTTGAAGGTGATTGCCGCAGCCAACACTGAGGACACCGCAACAGCCCGCTATCTCGTTGATATGGTGTACGACGACGTGGACTTCTGCAACAATGCCATGAACTACCGCATTGAGCTGGACGCTCTGCGCATCGGTTCCTCCGGCAAGCAGGTACTCTCTAAGAAGCTCGACGGCGACATGGCCACCGAGGACACCATCAACTTCAACGTTCCAGCTGAGAACTTCATCGGCGTGGCCGTCGATTGGAGCGACGCAGAGAACGCTGACGGTCTGAAGGATATTGCCAACGGTCAAGAGATTGTCGGCAAGAAAGGCCTCCGCAAGCCCATGTATGCCATCATGGAGAAAGAGAAGTTCCAGCAGCTCCGCGCCCAGAAGAAGGTGGCTCGCCGCCTGTACCCCTCCACCAGCGACCTCTCGCTCATCACGACTGAGATGATTACGCTGGAGCGCATCAACAACTACATGCGTCAGGAGGGCTACCCGCAGATCCTCTACATCGACAGCTACGTCACCGTTGAGGACAAGGAGGGCAAGCAGGACACCCTGAAGCCTTGGAACGTGAAGGTCGTCACGCTCTCTCCCACCGTTCAGCTCGGCTGGACGTACTGGAAGCGTGTGCCGATGGCAAAGAACGTCGAGGCATACCAGGTGTACGGTGCTTTCTACAAGCTCACCGTGTACTCTGATGTCAACCCGCAGGTAGAGACCACTCTTGCGGAGGCATACGTGCAGCCCGGTCTTATCAACCGTGCCTCTCTCGTGTTTATCAATACTACCAAGACCACTTGGAGTAACGGTAACTAATTGATTTTACGAAGGTATGAATATCCTTGAATCATTGAAAAGTCTGTCCGGCTACCCCATTCCCCGGCTCTCCTTGGAGAACATTGCCGAGGAATGCGGGCTGACGGCTTCTGATGAAGCTACTGCCGAGAAACGGGCTGAAAAGCCGTTCAAGCGGGCAAAGGCACAGGTGTATATCCTGCTGTCCGAGGCTCCCGACGTGTCGCAGGGTGGCATCACCTATTCTTTCAGTGACGAGGATAAGAAACACTTCCGTATGCAGGCGCAGGCTCTCTTGGAGGAAATCGGCGACGATACCTCCGCTATGGGCGACAGCTACGGATGGATGGGCGAGGACTTATGATTATCGAAAACGGATATATCACCTGTTCAGTCAAGACCGGGGGCGGCATGGTGGGCGGCAGACCGCAGCCCGTCAGCGTCACGGACAGCGACCCCATTCCATGCAACTGGAAGGCTCAGAAGTGGGACAAGAAGGGTAAGGTCATCGACGGCGTTTTCACGCAGGCCCAGTTCGAGATACTCATTGAGCTGGACGTGTTCGACGCAGAGACCATACACCTCTACGACACCACGCTGGAGCTGCGCGACCTTGGCGAGTTCACGGTGCAGTCCGTTGAGCCGCTGGCAGCTACGGGAGCTGTAAAGATTACCGTCTGACTATGCCGATCAAGCGAATGTCACCGAGGAACGCCCTCGGCCAGTACTTGGAGCGCAAGGTGAGCGACCTTCGCCGTGTCTTACTGAACAACCTCATATACGTGGGCGAGGAAGCCGTCAAGGAAGCCCGCCAGCGTGGAAGATACAAAGACCAGACGGGAAACCTGCGTAGCTCTATAGGCTACTGCATTCTCGATGATGGAGTTCCCGTCACGTTCGGAGGCTTCAAGGTTGTAAAGGACGGCAGGCAGGGCGCACAGCAGGGCAGGAAGTTCCTCGACAGCCTCATTTCAGAACACTCGACAGGGCTTGTGCTGATAGTGGTTGCGGGAATGGAATATGCCCAGTACGTGGAGGCAATGAACCTCAACGTCCTCGACAGCGCAGAGCAGCTTGCAGAACGGCTGGTGCCACAGATGATTAAGTCACTGAAGATATGAGCAAAAAGACCAACGAGCAGATAGAACAGTTCATTTGGGACGCACTCGCCCCCCTTCTATCGAAGGAGCAGGGAGCCGGGACTATCTCGGGCGACCTCTACCCGGAGGACTGCCGTCCGCTGGACTCCAAGCTCGAAGATGCAGTGATTGCCGTCAGCAACGGCTTTCCCGGTCAGGTGCAGTCAGGACGCGCACGGCTCAACATCTACGTGCCGGACATCGACTGCGGCTACGGGCGCAAGGTCAAGGACAAAGGGCGGCTGGAAGAGCTTTCAAGGCTCGACACCGTCATTGTCGATATGCTGAACGCCTCGGACACCGACTACCTGTGGGGACTGTTTGCCACCACCGCGACGATAGCTGCTGCGGACATAGAACAGCATTTCGTAAACATCAACCTCGAATTTGATTGTGTAACTTTTAACGACTAAAGATTATGGCAAAGAAGATTATGGCATGGTCTGAGTGCAAGATTGAGATTGGCAAGACTGGCGCAAACGACGCTATGGCTACCGACCTCACAAGCATCGGCACCATTAAGGACAAGTCGTCAATCCTTGAGCCTTCCGACGGCGACGCTCTCGAAGCGAAGTCAACGGGCGGTCATACCGTGGCCAAGGAGGTGCAGGAAGGCGGTTTCAAGCTCGTTACCCGCGTAATCGAGCCAGAGGACAGCCTGCTTACCACCCTCGGACTTGGCGAGGTGAGTGATAGTGACTTCAACGTCAAGACGCACACCGTCGATGGCGATTTCTCCGTCAAGGTCACTCCGAAGAACGTTGGTGCCAAGGGAATCAAGGCTCCCAAGACCAACATCACCTACAAGCCGGGCTGGAGCGAAGAGGAAGGCAACTATGCCGACCTGGAGTTTGAAATCCTCCACGGAGAGGCTGGCTACTGGTACAGCCGCTTCACCAAGGCAGCAGCCGCTGGCGGTTAACCCTCTCGACGTAGTTCATACGGTTTTAGATTGATAAAATACCCGGCAGCGATACAGGTCAGCTGCCATCTGGGGGGACATGGCAGGCCGTTCTTTTAACTCCTCCTTTCAGACGGCCGGGCGGTTCGAGTCCGCTACCCTCCACCAGCAACGAAGTGAAGATAACTATGAGTAGAATAGAGACCCTTATAGGCGAGGCCATCCTACAGGATGCGCAACCCGTGGAGATCAAAGGTGTCGGCACCTTGCAGGTAGCCCACCCGTCCACTGCTACCATCATCGAAGTCTCAAAGACTATCGGCAACCTGCCCCAGCTACCGACGATACGCGGGAAAGAGGAACAGGCGTTGCAGTACGTCCTTGCACACGCCCGCGATTGCGGCGTTATTGGCGACCTCGCTGCCGTTCTTATCCTCGGCAAGAAAGGTATCAGGCGACGTATCAAAAAGCCGCTCTCGGCAAATTCTTGGAAAAATAACTGCATCTTCCGCTTCTTCAGCCGCAAGGTGTACGTGCGCTCCCTGCTTGCTACGGCACTATTGGAGGAATACACCCCGGAGCAGCTGGAGGAAATCATCACTACGTGCCTCGGCTTGCAGCAGATAGGTTTTTTTTTGAACATAACCACTACCCTCAACGAAGCGAACCTGCTGAGACAGACGAAGAACGGAACGACAGCATCTGGTCAGTAGTGTACTGCACGGCAAAGAACCTCGGTGTCACGCCTGACTATGTGCTGAATGAAATGAGCTATATCAACGTCCTCATGTACGGCTATGCCACGCCACGCTACGACAGCAAGAAGCGCAAGGAGGCCGACGAATGGGATGACAGCATAGACGCTAACAACCCGGATAATTTCAACGGTTCAGACGAAGAAGAGTTTGTAAGATGAAGACAGCAGAAGGCAAGGAACATTTCGCTTTAGGGCTTGACCTAACCAACTTTAGGCACGACATCAACGTTGCCAATCAAGCTTTCGGTACCATCGGAGATACAGCCGAGCGGGAAGGGAAGCGTGTTGACAGTGCTTTCGACAACCTTGGCCGCAAGGTGGCCGGGGCTTTCGCCGTCGGCTCCCTCGTGGAGTTCGAGCGTAAGATTATCAGCGTCCGGGGTGAAATGGAAAGCCTGCAGATATCCTTCGAGACTCTGGCCGGGAAGCAGGTAGGCCGTCAGCTCTACAACGACATTAAGCAGTTCGCCGTCACCACTCCTATGCTGATGGGCGACCTCTCCAAAGGCGCACAGCTGCTTTTGGGCTTCGGCATATCAGCCGAGAAGGTCATGCCGATACTCCGTCAGATAGGCGACATCAGTATGGGCGACGCACAGCGTTTCCAGTCGCTCTCGCTGGCCTTCGCGCAGATGTCATCTACGGGCAAGCTCATGGGTCAAGAACTGCTTCAGATGATTAACGCAGGCTTCAACCCGCTCACTATCATTGCCGAAAAGACGGGCAAGAGCGTCGCTGACCTCAAAGACGAAATGTCGAAGGGCAAAATCACCGTCGAAATGGTTGAGGACGCTTTCCGCTCTGCCACAGCCGAGGGCGGCAAGTTCAACGGCATGCTGGAAAAGCAGGGCAAGGGTGTAAAGGGTGCCATTGCCCAGATGGAAGGTGCAATCGAGAACGCCTTGAACGGCTTCGGTGAACAGCAGCAGGGAATCGTCGTTGACGGCATACACCTCGTTACCGAGGCCATCAACCATTACGAGGAACTGGGCAAGGTCATCCTGACCGTCGCTGCCGCATACGGTAGCTGGAAGGGGGCTCAGATGCTTGTCGTGGCCTATCAGAACGTGATAGCCAAGCAGACCGCTGCTGTAGAGGCACAGCGCGTGGCAAGCCTACAGGCCGTTGCAGATCAATATGCCGTGGAGACATCTGCTGAGAATGCCGACACCGCAGCAGTCAACGCAAATACAGCAGCCAAGAACGGGAACACTACGGCCATCGACGCGGAGATTGCCGCCATTGGCCGTGCGCTGGCCGCAAAGCTCTCCGAGGCAGAGGCCAACCTTGCAGTCGCTCAGACTGAGGCTCAGCTGGCCGCAAACAGGCTGGCAGAGGCTCAACGCTCCCTCTCTTACTACGAGAAGCAGTACGAAGCTGTCCTGAAGCTTGGCGACGGTGAGAAGATTGAGGCCGCAGAGAACGCCCTGAACACAGCAGCCTCCAACGAGAACGCCGCAGCCAAGGAAGCGCAGGCCGCACAGGACAACGTGGCTACAGCAGCCAAGGCAAAGGAGGCAGCGGCCACCCGTCTGTCATCGTTCCAAACGCAGGTCGATACCGATCAGAAACAGGCCAATGCCACAGCTACCGGGATATGGGCGGCTGTTACACGTTCCGCTACCGCCGCCATGCAAGGGCTGAAGGCTGCTATGGCCTCCAACCCCTTCGGGCTTGCACTTGTGGCCGTCACGTCAATAATCGGGCTGCTGTCCCTGTTCACGGATGAAACCGAAGAGGCCACCAATGCACTCGACAGGCTCCGCGATACGGTCATGGAAGATACCAGCAAGCTAAACACTTACCGTGCCGTGCTTGATACCGTGGATAAGAAGTCGCGACAGTACCACGAGACCATGAACAAGGTTAACTCAATGGCCTCTGAGTACAACACCACGCTGCTGACTGAGAATGACACCGTAGATGAACAGCGCAGGAAATACGAGGAACTGACCGCCGCTATCAAGGCCAATGCCGCCCAGAAGCTGCTGGCCGAAGCCGCAAGCAAGGCAGACCAGGACAGCATGAAGGCTGAGAAGGATGCAATGGACAGCCTCATTGAAGCTGCTGGAGATTTGAAGTGGGAAGAAACCGAACGTTTCCTGTCTCAATACGGCGGTTATGTCACGCATACGTTCACGAGAACGGCTGATGACTTGAAAGCAGTTACCTCTGCAACATGGAACGCCATATCGCAAGAGGTCATGGAGCATAGCCGTGATTTTGCAGCCGCAGCAGATCAGGGCGAGGAAGCATATAAAAAGGCCATCGACAATGAGGTGTCTCAGATAGAGAAAATGCTGAAAGCACTTGGAATATCCGATAGTTCCATTGCTCATTTCCACGACAATCTCTATGAGTACGTAGCGACCTCTGCCGACGGCTTCCAAACCGCCTACCGTGAGCTTGGACGCTCCGAGGCACAGCTTAACGGTATAGCCAATGCTGCCGTCAGCACGAAAGATATTACCAACGATGCCATTGACCAGATGAACTACGAGCAGCTACAGGACGAGCTGAAGAAAGTTCAGAAGGAAATCGACGAGATAAACAGCAAGTCCGTGAAGGTAGAAACGGATGACGCACGTCTGAAAGACCTCCGCGACCTGCTTGTGCAGATTAACAACCTTATTCCCAAACAGCTGACGGAAGGCTCCGACGCTGCCCTCGAAAAGCGTCTGAAGCAGCTGAAGGATGACCGCGACAAATATGTGTACGGCTCTACTGAATGGACGGCCAAGAATACCGAGATTGGCACACTGAGCAAGACCCTCGCCAGCCATAAGAGGAACTATGCGGAAAACGCAGATAAGACCGACCGCTCCGGGCAGACGGCAGCACACAAGCGAGCTGAAGAGCGTAAGAAACAGCTCGAATACCTCGACTTGCAGAAGGAGCTGGCCGACGAGCGCAAACGCCGGGAGTTCGACCTGTGGGCTGACACTGAGCAGGCCGCTATCGAAGCAATGGCTGACGGCTCGGAAAAGACCTTGCGGCAGATAGAGCTGGACTTCGCACAGCGCAAGGAGGAACTGCGCCGCCAGTACGAGGATATGCGCCGTGAGAAGTTCGAAGAGGACAAGCGTCTATGGGAGGCTGACCCCAGCCACAAGAATACGCCGTTCGCTGGCAATATCAGCGACAGCAGATACGACCTCACCGCCACGGAAACGGAGCAGCTTCAGCGCAAGCAGCAGGCCATGGAGCAGCAGCATGCCAATATGCTCCGCGACCACAGCCGCGACCAGATACAGGCTCTGTACGACTACCTGAAGGAGTACGGCAACATCGAGCAGAAGAAATACGCCATTGCGAAGGAGTATGACGAAAAGATTGCCAAAGAGCAGGACGCTAACCGCCGCCGCTCGCTCGAAGCAGAGAAACGCTCGCAGATGGCAAAGATGTCCGCACAGCACATAGCCGAAAGCATAGACTGGGGGCAGACCTTCGAGGGTGTCGGAAACGTGCTGAAAGGCGTTGCGCAGGAGACCTTGAAGAAGGTTGACGAATACATGAAGTCCGACGAGTTCAGGAAGCTCAACCCGACGGACAAAAAGGCATACACCGACCTTCGCCAGCAGCTTGTCAGCGCGGGCGGCATAGACTCCAGCAACCCGTTCAGCGGCAGGGTGTGGAAAGAGATAGGCGACGCGGCAGAGCGTTACCGTGCATCCGTCCGTCAGCTCAACGAGGCTAACGAACATGCGGAAGATGTCAGGAAGCGTCTTACCAAGGCCGAGGAAGATGCGGCCAAGAACCCTACCGACCTCGGTATGCAGCAGCAGGTTGACAAGCTGAAGCAGACCTTCGAGGAAGCAAACACAGCCGTAGGGCAGGCTGAGACCGACGTGGCCGGGGCACAGCAAGACCTTCAGACAAAGACGCAGGCCGCAGCGAAGGGAATACAGGACTTTAACACCGTCCTCGGGCAGATTACCTCTGGCTCCCTTTCTGGCTTTGCTACAGCCGTCGGAAACCTCATAAAGAAGATTGCAGGCAGCAACGATGAAGTGGCCAAGGACTTCGGAGAGCTATTCGGAGAGGCCGGGAAGCAGATAGGCGGCATTATTGGTGTCATCCTCCAGCTAATCGACATCCTCGGCACGGAGCCTGCAAAGTTCATTGACGACCTGCTGACGAAGATTGCAGACGTGCTGGAAGCCGTTCTTTCCCAGCTCCCGGAGATTATTGCATCTGCCATCAAGGGTGTCGGAGGCATCATCGGAGGTGTGTTCAGCGGCATCGGGAACTTGGTAGCTGGAATATTCGGCCTCGGTGTTGATAACTCGCCCTATGAGGAGGCCGTCGAGAAATGGGGGTGGCTGCTCGACTCTTGGGAGGATAACCTGAAATACGAGCGTGAGCTGATGGAGAAAGCCTACGGTGGCGACCTGCTCACCCTTCAGAAAGAGACTATCGACGGCCTGAAGAATGCACAGAAGGCTGCTGCTGAGATTTACCGGGGCTGGGCTGGTAGCGGTGCCGGACTATTCTCGCACTCCAACGGCTATAACGTCAATGAAGATACGGACTGGTGGACATTGCGCAACGGCAACCCGGATATTTACCGCCGTATGGACGAAAACGTAGCCAATCTGTTCAACCTCGACTGGAAGGAGCTTGAAAAGCTGAAATTCAGCAACAGCAAGTTTTGGCAGTCGCTCCACGGCGAGGCTCAGAAATACCTCGACCAGTACATCGAGGCTGGCAAGGCTATGGTTGAGGTGCAGAAAGAGACTTGGCAGAAACTCACTACCACGACCTCTGATGACGTTTTCGACAGCTTCCTCAACTCGCTCTACGACCTCGCGGACGGCTCTGAGGACGTTTTTGAGGACATTGCGGAGAACTGGCAGAAGATGGTTAACCGTATGGTCATCAACAACCTTGTGGGCAAGAAGTTCCAGGACAGGCTTAACTCGTGGTACGAGAGCCTTGCGAAGCTCAACGAGGACAAAACCAACGGCCAGCTGACGGATGCAGAGTACCGCAAGCGTCTCGAAAGCCTAAGACAGCAGTACGACAGCTACGTGGAGAGCGCGAAACGGGACATCGAGACAATGCGCAGCGAGGGCATTATTGCCGCTACGGGCGACAGTGCAGAGGCCGCAGACCAGTCTGCCACCAAGAAGGGCTTCGCCACCGCCTCGCAGGACAGCATCGACGAGCTGAACGGACGCTTTGCCGGGCTGATGATGATTGCGGAGCAGAGCCGGGGAATGATCGAAACGTCGGCTGCTGACATCGCCATTATCCGCGAGTTCCACGCTCAGCACATCAGCATTGCACAGGAGATACGCAACCTTGCCGTGCTCATGGTGTCGCACCTGGAGGACATCAGCAAGTACACTAAGCACCTCGTTCAGATGGACGAGAATGTTCAATACATCAAAGATAAAATCAATTAGGATATGCGCAAAGGAGAGCTGTTTATCAACAATCACGATGCCTACACCACCTATGGGGCGTGGGTAGAGAGCGTAAGCCCCTTCCGGCAATTTGCGCCCATGAAGGAGTACGTAACCAACAAAAGCCCCCTCCGCAACGGCAAAGAGGTGAACCCGACGGCACCGAAGGTTGACGAGCGGGACATCACGCTCACGCTCTGCATCGAGGGCAGGACTGAGGCACAGATGGAAAGCCGACTTGACGCACTGGAGGCTGTACTACGCTCCGGCCTCATGGAGATACGCATACCTACGCACAACAGCAAGATATACAGGTGCAACTACACAAGCTGCACCCAGTTCAGCGACTTTAACGGGCGGCTCGCGAAGTTCATCCTGAAGCTCAACGAGCCTAACCCGGCAGACAGGGGAGAGCATACGGCATGAAGATATTTACAAACAGGAACGCATTGCGCGTCGAGGTGCTGCCCGGTGACGGCAGCAAGTGGCGCAAGGAGCTGATGACCGAGGAATACGTGTCGGTCAAGTTCAGCCTGAAGGAACACGTCCGGCTGCGTAAGGGCGACCACGTTTCCGTTGAGGGCGTGGGCGACTTCGAGCTGGTCAAGACCTCACGCCCGAAGTGGAACACCTCGAAGGGATGCTGGGACTACGAACAGAAGTTCCATGCGGAATGGGAAAAGTGGAAGAACCGCAAATTTTTCTTCAACCGCCAGAACGGCAACCTCGAAAAGACGTGGTCGCTCACTCAGTACATCACATATTTCCTTGACCTGTTCATCGGCAACCTGAAGGCCGCAGGGCTGGGCGACAACTGGCGGTGGCAGGTCGATGACCGGGAGCTGCTTTCCACCATCAAGAACATCACCTTCGACGGAGTGAGCCTGTTCGACGGCATTACCTCCATTGCCAAGACATGGGGATGCGAATGGTGGGTGGACGGACGCACGGTACACCTCGGAAAATGCGAGTTCGGCAAGGCCGTTCGCTTTGAGATAGGCGGCTACATTACCGATATGTCGGCCAGCGAGAGCGACGGCGAGTACTGCAACCGACTGTATGCTTTCGGCTCCACACGGAATATTCCGAAGAACTACCGGGGCGAGCAGTCGCAGACGGCCATCGAGGGCGTGGTGCAGAAACGCCTCATGCTTCCCGCAGGTACCAACTATGTCGATGCATGGCCGAACATGGACAAAGACGACGTTGTAGAGGGCATCGTCATCTTCGACGACATCTACCCGCGTCGCGTCGGTACGCTCTATGGCGTAACTACCAAGGAATATACCGACACTATCGAGGAAGAGGACGGCACGACCACTGAGAACAAGTGGAAAGCCTACCGATATAAGGATGCAGGCCTCACGTTCAAGACTGACTACATGATCGACGGCGAGGAACTGCGCATTGTGTTCCAGTCCGGGCTGCTGGCAGGCTGTGACTTCGGTGTAATCTTTAACCCTGATGCAAAGAAAGACGAGAGCGACCCGCTGGCGCAGGTGTTCGAGATTGTCCGCAATGAGGACTACGGCATACAGCTGCCAAACGACACCTTGAAGCCACAGGACGGCGACAAATATGTGCTCTACGGCTTCGATACCCGCTTTGTAGGTGACACATACCTCCCGGCTGCTGAGAACGAGCTGCTTGACAAGGCCATCGACCAGGTCATGAAGATGGTCAAGGATGACAATACCTACACCTGTCCGACAGACCCGGTGGCCTGTGCAGGCTACTACATAGACCCGCAGAAGGGGCAGATGTTCAATGCCGACCGCATTGTTGACCTTGACGTGGGCCAGAGCGTCCTACTCGTGAACGAGACATATTTCGGGACGGAGAACCGCGAGAGCCGTGTGCGGGCATTTGAAAAAGACCTCAACAACATCTACAAGTGCAGCTATGAGTGCGGCCAGTCACCCCGCTACAGCTTCTTCTCAAAGAAGGAGCAGCAGGTCAGCACCATCACTTACAACGGCAAGACCTACGTTAGCATCGCGGGCAACGGATCTGCTGGCGGTGAAATGGGCGGTGGCGGCTCGAACATCTACGTGCTGAAACGCTATGACACCGTGACCCCTACCGACTCTAACGTGTTCTCTGCAGCCCGTGCGCTTGCAGAGTTCGTCAGCAAGCAGCGCGACGATATTGTGGGCGGTCATCTGACGCTCAACAAGGGCTTCACGGCAAAGGACATAGGCCGTCTGCTTGGCGGTGCGCTGTTCGGGCAGTTCATCGAAGGACTGAAGGGCGGCAGGATTGACGCAGAAGGCAACAGTGAGCTGAACGAGCTTATTGTCCGTACCAACACCCTGCTGAATGCCCTCCGTGTAAAAGGCGTGTCGGAGTTCGACGGGAACTTATTTTCACGCGATTTTGTCTCAGGCTTTGTTTCCGGGCGCGGGTGGGGAATTACACAGGCAACCGTCAAAAACGCGCTCGGAGTTGACGAGACGAAGTACACGGGCGAGTTCGACAACCTCATAGTGAGGGGCGCAATGCGTATCTTCACTCTTGTCGTGTCCCAGCTCCTGGGCGAGAACGACAACCGCATCTTCACGGCCATGCTGGAGGTTGACCACTACGACCCGACGACGGGAAGGGTGTATCTCAAGACACAGGACGGCAAGCTCTACAATCCTTTCCGCAGGGGCGACTATATTATGGTGCAGCAGTACAACGGAATGCCCGACAGCTCAAACGACTACTACATCACCAAGCACTACGAGCTTATCATCACCGCCGCCGGGGTGGGCGACCTGTCGGATAAGGAGGACAGGCTTGACTGGGTGGAGTTCAAGAACTTCACGACGGCCATCGACGGAGGCACAGCCTTGTCGCTCATCAAGGAGGGCGACACCTTCTGCCGCGTTGACAACGAGACGGACGCAGACCGCAAGGGTATCATTCAGATTATGACCGTCGGGGCAGCAACGCCCTATATCGACATTGCCTATGGGCTAAAGACCAACCCGGAAGAGGCTCTGAAAGGCCGCATCGGCAACCTGCAGGGCATATACAATCCGCTGTTCGGACAGCTGGAGGGCTTCGGCGAGCTGCTGATTAACCTATATGCCGTGGGTGACTTCAGACTACGGCGAACCGGGGAGAGTGTGGACGCGAAGATTGAGATGCTGAAAAACGTCTTTGCCACGCAGTACCAGAAGCAGACCTACGAAATGACGGAGGATGACAACTACCTCACCAATGCCACCTTCACCGAGAACATGGACGGCTGGACTCCCGACGCTGACGAAGATACAGCCCTGCTTGCATACGATGACGGTACGCCAATCGTGCTCAACGGATCAGTTGTTTCATCCGGCCTGCATCGTGCCAACGTCGAGGAATACGACGGCAAGCAGATGCTCCATATACAGGCCACGGGCATCACGCAGGCCAATGCCCTCATACGCAAGCCCGGCACACACAAGGAGTACGACCAGCCAGCGGCAGGCAGTACCGCCACCACCGACGCGTCGAAGGACGTGCAGGACACGCTGTACCTCAGTATCAAGCTATTGCCCAAGACCGCCGGGAAGCTCACCGTCGGCTTCAAGTACAGCGGTAGTGTTCCACAGGGTAAGACCAACACCCTGCCATACACCAGCGCAAAGCAGATAGCGAAATCCATGGACTGGCAGCTATTGCAGTTAGAGGGAACATGGCACGGGCTGGGCGACTTCTACCTGCACTATACCGGGGAAATGTACGTTTCCATCCTCAGCGTGACGGACAAAGCCCTCGACGAGTTCAAGCGCACCGTGACTACGCAGATTATCCAGACCTCCGACAACATCAAGCTGCTGGGTACCAACATCAGCAAAAACGGCGCGGCCATCACTCAACTTGGCATTGACCTCGACGCTGCCGATAGGGCTATTCGCCTGTATGTTGACACGCAGGACGAAGACCTGGAGCGTCGGCTGGGTATCGTCATCAGCGACACCGAAAAGGCCGTCAAGCTCTATGCGGAAGAATGGGCGAAAGCCTATACCGACGGCGAGCTGCAAAATTACTACACCAAGTCCCAGATTGATGTTACCGTCAGCGGTATCAACCAGTCCGTTGTCGGCATAAACAACACGCTGACATCTATAGCTGGCGACATCAATAGCCTGCAAAGTCAGATAGACGAAACGAACGGAGCCGTTGACAATCTTCAGGGCGACGTTGACAACCTTGGCGACTACGTAGATGGTGCTTTCGCTGATGGAATAATAAGCAAGGCCGAAAAGGTGGCTATAGAGAAGTACCTTAAAAGCATTGCCAGTACAAAGAGTGACCTTGACGCTGTATATACAAAGCTCATTAACAACTCAAACCTCTCTTCAAGTTCTACGGAGTACAGCAACCTTTCTGCCGCTAAGACTGCTCTTAACACAGCCTACAATACGCTGGTTAACACTATCAACTCTGCTATTTCGGACGGCAAGGTGACTTCATCAGAGAAGACGGCTGTCAATACCGCTTTTGACACCTTCAATAGCGCGGTCGGCACGTTCTCTACCCGCGTGAAAGAGGCAGAGGAATATATTAGGAACGCTATCGCTTCAGCAGCAGAGGAACGTGCCAAGGCCAAGGCCAAGGAGCTTGCAGACGAAGCAGCACTTGGCGAATACTACAATCAGTCGAGCAATCCGTGGCAATCGTGGGCTTCTGGTACCGAATGGCGACACATCGGCTGCAAGTGGAAGGCAACTACAAGCGGGTATTCATACTATATCCGTTTGGCTGACGGGACATTACAAAATGCAAGCACGGTCGCTGGTAAGATTTACCGATATGTAGGTGGTGACGACCCGCAAGGAGGACAGAACGCAAACTGCTGGGAAGAGGTGGAAGCCGCCGCATCATCCACCACATATATCAGTCAGACGAAAGACCATATCTCGGCTGTCGTGGCCAACTTCGACGCGGACGGCAACGTGACCGCTGCCAGCGGCATTGCGACTACTGCAGAAGGTAACAACCTGTGGGCTTCAAAGAGCGACTTCGACGCTGACCACGGCAAGCTGAATACGGTTGATAGCAATCTTAACATTCTCGCCGGACAGGTAACAATCATCAACACCAACTTCAACTCTGACGGGTCTATAGCTCAAACCGGGTACATCTACGCTTCAGTGAACAATATCAAACTCGGTATTGAGGACGGGCTGTCTAAAACTGGTATTGATATAACGAACAAAAAGATATATATCAACGCTGAAAACACCGTGTTTAACGGCAATATTCGGTTGATGAACCCAAACGAGGGCTTGATTATATACGACAGCTACGGCAATGAGAAGATTTCCGTACTCAGTAAAACTATCGGTTATCTGAGCAACTTTGACTTCGGAAGCGACAAACGATATAGCGGTCAGAATACAGCCAGCCGCTCATCAAGCGGCAGTACGCTCACTGTTGTTCACGACTCCCTGTCGCTCGGTAGTTATTCTGTTGGCCAGAAGATGGACTTACATGACATCTACGTAGAGAGCTATTTCAATAGCCATCCTTTCGACACAGAAGCAACCCTCAGATATACTTACGTGATAAAATGTACTATTTCATCAAATAACGTACGAACAATAAAAACGCAAACTGGAACGGTGTCGCGTGGAACGAATAGTCGCAACCCTTGGGGCTTCGCCCTTACTGGTTATTCAAATTCGAGTTTGTCGTATGCCGGAACATATTCGATTGAATTAACGTGCAAATATACGTTCAGTGGTTCATCAATCAGCTATATAGGTAATTTCATTTCAAGACTTTCCTTGTATTGTCTCATCGTCAATACTGGTATCAATAGACTTGGCACGGACGGGGCTGTTTTTGCAAGTGCAGCTACGAAATATAACTGGTTTGGAAGCGACAAAACGGAAATACGCTGTCAGAATAATGCGTTGAGGGTGCAGAGCGGAAGCATTATGAGAAGTGTTTTCTCGCCAAAAGATGCTTCCTTTGTGGATAAATGGGCAGATATATCGAGCCTTATGCCATATGTATATCTGAACCAGCAGAATTACACAGCCGGGCTTGATGTTGGAGTGATTATCTTTTCAACGGTTACAGGCGTAAGCAATCCGTCATATAATCTGTATCTGCCAAAACCGAGCGACTGCCCCGGTAAGGTCTATTTCGTCAAGAATACTGCAAGTAACTCCAGCTCCACTAATGTGTATGTCAGCGGAGATACAAGAGGATATAACTTCATGGATCCTGACGATTGCAAAACAAGAAACACCGTGAACATTGGCCAAAGGTCGGCGTTTTTCGTTTCTGCACTATGGGAGTGGGTGTATTTCTATTGTGGTTAAACATAAAACAACAAAAAGCAAAGATTATGAAAGTAGATTTCAGCAAGTCCTTCACGGACGCACATGGAAACCCTGTCATCGTCGGCAACAAGCCGCAGGTCATCGGCGAGCAGCTCTGCTTCGCCCTGTTCAACCTCACCAACGTAAAGGGCACTCCGGCCACCCCGGAGCAGAAGTACACGGCCTACAGGCTCTTGAAGCGCATACAGGCCGACGCTTCCAGCGTTGAGCTTTCCACCGAGGAAGGTACGTTCATCAAGGAGCTTGCAGCCGAGGTGCTTTCCGCAGGCGGCTACGGGCAGGTCGTTGACATCATCGAGAACAATTAACAATAAGTGTAACCCATTAAAGCGTAAAAGATTATGAAGAAAGTAACTCAGAACGCCACCATTACCTTCGAGCCGGAGGTAATCAGCGAGCACACCAAGGTAACGTTTACCAAGGTCACCAACTCCAAGGGCACCACCATCTATGGCAAAATCGAAAAGGACAATGCCGAGGTGGGCAGTATCTCAGCAGAAGAGGCAGGCAACTTCCTCATTACTTCGCTGAAGCCTGTCAACAAGCTCACCGATGAAGAGGTGCAGGCCATCTACACTATGGTGCCCGGCTGGATTAAGGAGGCATCAGGCGACGCTCCAGCAGCCACCGAGGACTAACCAGCAGGAGATAGGAGGCTACTATGGGAGGAGCAATACAGACAAGTCAGGCAGAGCTGGAGCAGTTCTTCGCCTATGCGCTGCCCGGCTTCCTCGACTATGTACGGCTGCACAGCGACCGACTGAGCACCGTTGAGAAGGTCAACACCCTCGACGGCATCTACTCGCTGACGGCAATGTACATGAACGGGGGAGTCCAGAAGACCGTGCTTGCGCCTCTTTCCCTGTTGTCGGCCAACGCGGAGCAGAAAGCCCAGATGGCAGTAAACGCCGCTGCCCTTGCCAACGCCGCTGCCGCCAGTGCGGACGCTGCCACGGACAGGGCAGAGCAGGCTATCCGGGACGTTAACTCAGCCAAGGCTGCTACCGAGCAGGCCACTACCGCCTGTCAGACCGCCACCCAGCAGGCCATTACGGCCACCGAGAACGTCAATGCCGTATATGAGCTGGCGCAGGAGGCATACGAGACAGCCACCGAGCTTATCAGCGAGCAGCGCAGTGAGATTGCCAGCGTCCAGCAGGCCATCGTCAACTGCAATGCCGCAACGGCCTCGGCCAACGATGCCACCTCGGACTGCATCAGCGCGACGGCCACCTGCCAGGAGGCTACGGCCACCGCCAATGCCGCCGCAAAGAAGGCCACGGACGCGATTACGGACATCAGCAGGGAGAAAGAGGCCGCTATGACGGCTGCTGCCAATGCCAATGCAGCAAAGGCTACCTGCGACGCATCGACCGCCGCCTGTGACGCTGCAACCGCCGCCTGCCGAACGGCCACGACCGCCTGCGAAACGGCAACCGCCGCCTGCCGAACGGCCACGACCTACGCGAATACGCAGGGCGATTATGCCAAAGCGCAGGGAAACCATGCCAAGACACAGGGCGACTATGCCAAGCAGCAGGGCGACCGGGTGGATGCTGCCATACTCGACATCACGACCCAGAAGCAGGCCGCTCTCGACGCTGCCGACTACGCAGAGGAACAGGGCGACTATGCCAAGGGCATCTACGACACCGTCCGCAGCTGGTTCAACGGCACGGCAGGCTTCAAGGCGACAGCCGAAAAGTGGATGAGTGATACCAAGACCGCCTGGGACACATGGTTTGCTGCAACAAAGCAGGCGTGGACGGACTGGTTCTCTGCCCGCAAGTCCGAATGGACTACGTGGTACAGCGGTGTCAAGACTGCCTACGACAGATGGTTTGCCGACGCGTCGGCTTCTGAGACTGAGCGTAAGAGCGCGGAGGTCGAGCGCAAGTCCGCAGAGACGGGGCGAAAGACTGCCGAGGCCGCAAGGGTGGCCGCAGAGACGGCTCGCGTAGCCGAAATGGAAGAGCTGCACAGCCACCCCGACCGCGTGGGCGACAACGGCAACTGGTGGCGGTGGAACCTTCAGAGGCACGAGTACGAAGATACGGGTGTGCTTGCCAAGGGCGGCATACTCTACCCTACTTTCGAGATTGACCTTGACGACATGGGGCTGTATATCTGCGGCTCCAATGAGGTGTCAAAGGAAAGCTTCGACTATGATGACGCGGACGGAGGCCTGTACTTCCTACCCCGCAAGAGTGAAACTAACAACAGCTAATGCTTATGGCAGATAATAATAACCAGGAGCGCGTGCTGATTGGCTACGTCGGCTTCATCGAGGTGCCGGGCGGCTATCAGTCGGAATATGAATACCGACGGCTGCACTACATCACTACCGAGGACAGCTGCTACGTCTCAAAGGCTGACAAGAACAAGGGCAACCCCCTTACCGACACGAACAAGTGGTTGTGCATCGCCAACGGCAAGCCCGCCACCGAGGCCGCAAGGAACTGCCTTGAACGCATCGCAGAGCTGAACCGCCTGCTTGTTCAGCTGTCTGCCGCCATCGTCAACATCGAGGATGCAAGCGGTGTAACAGCCGAGACCCGTGCCGCACTGGCCGACCTTCAGACGAGGATGGCCGATGCGCAGGCTCTCGAAGATGAGCTGGCGGCTCTCGTTGCAGACGTGCGCAATGCCACCAAGGCCGCTAACGATGCCTACGCGATAGCCTCGCAGATAGAGGGTGTTGACGTTATGGCGGGAAAGCCTGCCACTCTCACGCTGACGCATATCGCAGAGGCTCCGCTGGGCGTGGACGTTCAGATCAGCGCGACCATACAGCCATCGACGGCCAATCAGAGCGTCGTGTTCATCCCTATAGGCTCTACACAGGTAACGCCCGACGGACTCGTAAAGTCCCCGGCTGAAGCCGCAGATGTGAGCCTGTACGTAGTGAGCACTGAGGAATCCGGGGTGTGGAAGCAGGTAACTATCCGCTACCGTGTCCCGGAGCCGCTGGCGCAGGATGACGGCACACAGCTGACGCAGGATGACGGCACTACGCTCGAAGTATAACAACAAAAAGAATTGAATTATGAATTTATCAGATGTTCCCAAACTAACGACTTTCAACGGCACGGAAAACGTGCTGCTTGATAAGTCCGGGGTGTTCTACAAGGCTTCCTTCTCGGACGTACTTGCTGCAATGCCCAATGCCAACGGTGTCTATCCAGACGTGCCGCTCAACCGTGTGCGCATCACGCGCCTCGTAGGGCAGGCCAGCACCGTTGTGACCCTCAGCGGCAACATATCCCTGATACAGGAGCTGCTGGCAATGTGCTTCCCGGTACTCGTTGACCGCAATGCAATCGTGGCTGCTCACCTCAACGGCAACGACGTGCGCAAGACCGTTGACGGGCTGACGGCCACTCTCGACGACTGGACGCTGCAATGTATGGTGCGTATGGGCGGCTGGTGGAAACACTACAGCTACAATGCCTCTACCAACGAAAAGTACATCGACCTGTCACCCCGCAAGGTGCGCGGCTACAGATATGTGCGCCGTCGCTTCCTCGCACAGCACGGAGGAACCGTGGAGACCCACGATAGCAAGAACATGCTTATCTCCAACAGCGGCAAATGGACTACCCAGAATGTTTCGCTGGCCAATCTCCACCAGTATGCCAAGAACCTCGGTGAGAACTTCCGAGAGCATGCCGTCCAAGACCAGGAGGTTTACCGTGATATGTTCTGGCTCCTGAAGGGTACGTTCAATTCTCAGAGCGTATTCCCCGGCATAACATGTTCCGACGCGTGGTGGCAGAAGCTCGACCGCTCATCTGAAGGTGGCGCATCGTCTCGCGGCCAGTTCCACAAGACGGGCGACCTCAACGACATTGCAGGCCACGAGGGGCAGCGCGAACTCACGCTTACCAACAGCGAAGGTACTCAGGCTACAGTACATGCCTACAAGTTCCTGTGGATTGACCACCTGCTCGCTGGCCCCTATTGGATATGGGCTACAGGCTACGTCAAGAAAAACCACAAGTGGTATCGCGCCAAGAATATCAACACCGTCACGGGCTTCGACCCCACCGACGAAACCAAGTGGGAGTACCTTTGCGACGAATGCCTGAATGATGGCTGGATATTGGAGGACTTCGAGGACACCCTGATACCTACGATGGTTGGCGGTGACGCATCCAAAGGCCATGCCGACTATTACTATCACGCCTTCGCAGAGGACACCGTGTACATCCCTGCCGTCGTGGGTGGTGCGAGCAACGGCTCCGACTGCGGTGTCTCGCCTTTGAACTCGAACCGCGTGGCTTCGTACTCGGGCGCGGTTTACGGGGGTGCTCTCGCTGCCGATGACCCGACCGACACGGTGGCCGATGGCACGATTGCGTTGTGACGAAATTGAAATCGGCGGTCTGAAAAGACCGCAAGCCTGAAAAATCGAAATCGTCGCCCGGCAGGGCGAAACCTCACCTTGTCGGGACGGCGGTTGCGATTGATAAAAACCGTACCGGGTACGCCACGGGCTGGCCGAGACCGATACGTGGGCTTTCAGTCCTGCATCCCTGCCGTCGTGGGTAGTGCGAACAACGGCTCCAACTGCGGTGTCTCGCATTTGAACTCGAACAACGTGGCTTCGAACACGAACACGAATTACGGGGGTGCTCACACTCCAAAAATGTAATAGCAACATACGAAAAAACAAGTAATAACGAATATAACAGGACTGTCTGCCTGACTAATTGCAGGACATATAGGGACGCCCCCTGCGCCTGCCATGCTACGGCATGAGTCGAAGAAGTTGCTCGCACGGTCAGTTAGTACCCTTGGCAGTTGTAGGCCATACGTTGGAAAAGTGCCCGTTAGAATGGTAGCGAGAAGCTGACCCGCACGGCAAAGCGGTGGTAACATTCTTAAAATGAAAAGGGAGTATATAGATTTTGAAGCCCTTACCTCGTACAACGAATTGTATAACGGCTATATCAGAGCCACATCGGGGAGCAAGGGCGACCGGGAAGATGCCATCGAGTTCGGCGAAACCCCGGACATACTGAAAAAGAACCTGCTCAGTCTGCAACAGCGGTTGCGCAACGGGACTTGGCAGGCCGACCCAGGCCGGACGTTCAAGCTGTTCACTGAAAAGAAATGGCGGGACATCACGGTCGTTCCCATCGAGGACAGGATAGTACACCAGGTGCTCGTGAAGTTCTTCAACATGAAGCGTCGCTATATACGCCGCACATTCGGAAGCATCAAGAAACGTGGTACCTTGGCAGCGTCAAAGCAGGTGCGCCGTGACGTGTATATGAGCGGTTTCCGCTATGTCATTATCACCGACGCTAAGAAATACTACCCGAACATCGTCAAGGAACGCATGATATACCTACTGCGCAGGATGTACAAGGGCGAGAAAGCCCTGCGCCTGTTCGAGAAGGTTATCCGCGCCTACCTGCCCGAAGAGCTGGGAATGAGTATCGGCGCACTGACCTCGCAGGACTGCGGCAATATGTACTACACGCCGCTTGACCACTTTGTGCTGGAGGTGCTGAAGGTGAAATACTACTCTCGTCTTGTAGATAACACCGTGATGCTCGTCCGTTCAAAGAAGGAAGGTGCAAGGGTCATTGACCGACTGATTAGGGAGGCTCCGGCGCACGGTATCATATACGGTACGCTCGAAATGTTCCCGCTGGACGGTCGCAAGATAGACTTCTGCGGATATACGGTGGACTCCAACGCCATTGCCAAGATGCGCACGGGAACGCTCCGTAACTTCTCGCGGAAGCTGCGTCAGTTGGATAAGAAACCGCTGGCAGACCCGCTGGCCGAGAGGTCATCGGTTTACAGCTACCTCGGACTACTGAGGCACTGCCACGGCGAACGTATTACGAACATCTTAAAAAGTAAGCATTATGAAGTTTTTAACAGAGTCGAGCGTTGTGCCAGCAAGCGCACTGACCAGCAAGCGGGAGAAACTGCCACTCCCCTCAGTACAGGAGGCAGACGAGTATCGCATCTACTTCAACGAGCACCAGGAAACCCAGCCATCGACCGACGAAGAGGGGCAGGAGACCGAGGTGGAAGTGACGGCCTACGACTACGTGAGCGCACTCTGCGACCACGAGCCGACGGATGCGGAATGGACGGAGTGTCTGACCGAAGAGGGCTACACAGCCGCAAATATCAGAAAGATACTCTCTAACAAGTAGCCGCCGTGAAGCCAAGTCAGATAAACGTCAAGTACCGTGGCGGCTTCAAGGGGTCGTTCATCTGCATACAGCTGCTCATAGAGCGCAAGGTATGCTTCGACGTGGTGGACTTCACGCACAAGGATAGCTGTGTCCGCGACTGCGAGAAGTTCTGCTACATGCAGATACGCATAGGCGGCATGCTTTGTGTCACGTGGCATGCCTCCGAGGTGCTGACTGGCTTTCTCGAAGACTGCAAGGCTGAAGAGCAGGAAGGTGGCCAGTCTATCTTCCCGATTGAAGATTGTATTGTGACCGTAGGAGAAGACCGTGCCTACTACCTTATTGACGCACCTGCCGACGCTCTACGTCCGACGGATGCGGACTTTGACGACCTCGTAAGGGAGTCTAAGCGGTACAACCGCAGGAGATAGACGTTAACGGCTCAGTGAGCGGAGCCGCTATGTGAGCGTAAAAAGTGTGAGCGTATAACCAAAAAAAAGAGAAAAGAACAATGGAAAGAATTACAACTCTTCTGATTTGCGGAGCTATCATGCTCCTGTTATACGTGATAGTGCTGGGTCTGATTTTCTCAGACCTCTGGGCAGGAATTAGGAAAGCCAAGCAGCGCGGTGACTACATCACGAGCGACGGTCGTAAGCGCACCATCGACAAGATAGGACGCTATTTCAACATGACCTTCGCCCTGTCGCTGATAGATGTCGTGCAGCTGGCCATAATATTCTTCCTGTACTACTTCTATAAGGTTGACATTTGGATGGTACCTTGGTTTACGATTGTGGCCGTCGGCTACGTGGCGTGGGTTGAGATACATTCCATCTGGGAACCTGCTGACATCAAGGAACGCAAGCAGCAGCAGGAGTACATGAGGGCTCTACGTACCCTGATAAAGGACTACGGTAGCCCGGAGAAACTGATTGCCGCCTTGCAGGGTAATGAGGAACTAATCAAAGAGAAGGAAGGAGGTGTTTAGAACGCGTGGGCGGCTCTCTGCGGGTCGCCCACCATACACCTCATAGCACCAAACATTAACGCTATGGCAAAATCAGACATCTTGAAGCCGTTCATCCTGTCATGGGAGGGCGGCTACGTGAACCACCCGTACGATAAAGGTGGCCCGACGAACAGGGGCGTGACGATAGGCACGTTCCGCAGCGTATTCGGCAACAAGACCGTTGCTGATCTGAAGCGCATGACCGATGCGCAGTGGGAAACCATCTTCCGCAAGCTGTTTTGGCAGCGGTGCAAGGCCGACGAAATAAAAGACCAGGCAGTGGCAAATATACTCGTTGACTGGGCTTGGGCTTCCGGCACGGTAGGCATCAAGTACGCTCAGAAGGCTCTCGGACTGAAACCCGACGGCATTGTAGGCCAAAAGACACTGGCGGCACTGAACACCGTGCGCGGACGTAAGACCATCTTCGGCACCAACGGCAAGGCTGAGCCTACCACCTTTGAGCTGCTGTGGAAGGCACGCGAACAGCACTTCATGAACATTGCCCGAAACCCGAAGCAGAAGGTGTTCCTGAAAGGGTGGCTCAACCGCCTCGATTCAATCAGGGAAAACAGCCTGCTGATAAACAGCAAGGAGGGGAAGAAACGACTAACCTGGAACTTGAATGGTGACTATAAAATCGAGAAGGTATGAAAACAAGGATTTTAGCTTGGGCGGTGATAGCCCTGTTTATTGCGCTTATTGTGAGCCTGTTCTTCAACTATAAGCAGTACCGGGACGCGCAGCAGCCACCCGTCATAACTTCGGTTGACACCTCGGTGGAATGGCGCGACGTTGCATCAGAAGCCCCACAGCCGACTTTCGAGCGTGAGGTGGGCAATATTACGGCTACCGTAAAAATACGACCTCAGAAGGAAAAAACGGGAGAAATAGCCATCCCAAAGGACACCACGGGAACTACCGAGCCTCCCGATTCCGTCTATGAGGTGACTCTGCCCAAAGTACAGAAGGTCTATGCGGACAGTTGCTATACGGCCTACGTCAGCGGCTATATGCCGCAGCTTGACAGCCTGCGCATACGCTACCCGCTGATTACTACCACTATCAATAAGACGAAACCAGCAGGCCAGCGCAAGATAAATATAGGCGTGGTGGCCGGGTACGGCTACGGCTTCAGGAGCCGACAGATAGAGCCGTTCGTCGGACTGGGAATATCTGTTAATTTATGGTAAAAGCGAGGCTATATCGGAAAAATTGAATATCTTTGCACCGTTGTTGTGGGGATGCAGGCTCATCCCTGCTTTTGAGTAACCCGGCTGATGTAACAATCGGCTGGGTTTTGTTGTCAGTGCGTTCTAAACAACGAGGAACAACGAAAAAAGCCTTGCCTACATAGTTACTAACCGCGACACCGAAACGACGTTCTCGCAATTTTTCGAGAAAAATAACTACCTTTTGCCGTAGAGTACCCAGTCTATTACGCGCCTATTGGCCTCGTCAACACGGGCAATGGACTTATCAATGTAGATGGCCGTCGTGCGGTTGCCGTGGCCGTGACCGAGGGCAGCAGCTATCGTTTCATCAGGAATGTCGAGCGAATAGGCAATGGTAGCCCATGTATGCCGCGCCCAATAGACGGACAGGCCGGGAAAGGCCGGGACGCGACGGACGTGGTAGCGGTGTTTCTGGGAACCGGGCTTCCATGCCGGATTTGCTACCTGCCCAGTCTTTCCGATTGCTTTCAGCCCCTTGTCGCACTTGCCCGTGAAGTTGCGGTAGGATGTGCGACCTTCCGAAAAGCCGACAAGCAGCTGCTCACCCCGGTACTGCTCCAGCATCTCTGCGGCCTCTGGCTCCACCTTCAGGTTATACCACCTTCCCGTCTTTGCCCGCTGATAGACAAGCCTACCTTCCCGATACGCATCAGGCTCGCACGTCAGCAGGTCAACGGGATTTATTCCGATAAGCAGGAAGGTAAGCTTGAAATAGTCAACGTACCTCTGCTGCCAAGGCTCAACCGGGTACGTCAATAGTTCCCGTAGCCTCTCCACGCTCAGGCTCCTTTTGACGGTCTGCTCCGGGGACATGTCGAACTTGCGGAGCGGGTAGTGTGCAGTGATCTCGTTGTCTATTGCATCGTTGAACACGGTGCGTATGTTGCGGAAGTGAATGTTGCGGGAGTTCTTTGACAGCCCCTGCCGTATAAGGTGCTCGTTGAAACGGTCAAGCCAAGCCTTGGTTATCATGTCGAAGGACATAGTGCCGAGCTTCCCGTCAAACTCCTGCATCTTCTTCAGCGTCGCCGCGTACAGCTCACGGGTACGCTTGGCCTCCCGGCTCTCGCCGTATGCCTTGAAGCGGACGGCAAAGAGATTGGCCGTGTCAGCCTCCGGGTCAAGACGCTCCAGCACTATGTCCTTAATCTGAACGGCTGTCTTGCCTGCGAGCTTCCCTTCTATTGTCATCTGCATAATGAGGCCGTCGATTGTGGCCTTCCTGCTTTCAAGATACGCATTTATCCCCCTGCGGTTGGGGTGGTCGATGACACGCTGCCTTATGCTGTCCCACTGGGAAGGCAACAGAACGATGTCAACGGGGATATATGCAGATGCCCCCTTCTTTGTTATGCAGAGCTTCAGAGGCTGTGGCCTGCTTGCCTCCTTGTGCCGACGGTCGAGATAATATCTTGTAGAGGTCATATCACGAGTATTTCACGAGTAATTTGATGCAGAATGAAGTAAAACGGAACGGTGCGGAAACAATAAAGGCGGGCACCAAACCCGCCTCCTACCTGCCATTTTGCGGAGAGAGGGGGATTCGAACCCCCGAAACGCTTTTGACGTTTACACGCTTTCCAGGCGTGCCTCTTCAACCACTCGAGCACCTCTCCTTTTCGTTAAGCGGATGCAAAAGTACTAATTATGACGCGAACCACAAAATAAATTAGGATTTATTTGCGTTTACACCAAAATATTTTTGGTTATCACAGCCTTTTCCATTATCTTTGCACGTACTATGACTATAAGGAAAATGAAACACCCGGAAAAACTTATCATGACAGTACTGCTGGCATGCTGCTGGACAGCATGGGCCACGGCACAGACGTATGACTTCCAGAATCTGAAACTGAAAGACGAGGAACGTGTGGAGCTCCTGCTCCGACAGCTGACTCTCGACGAGAAGATACAGCTGCTGACGACGAGCCTCGGAGTGGAACGCTTGGGCATTCCCCGGCTGAACACCTACGAGGGACTGCACGGACTGGCTCTGGGCGGACCGGCCCATAACAACGGCATGCGAAAGGATGCTGACGGCAACGACGTGCCTAACGACCTGCCCACGACGATGTTCCCGCAGTCGTACGGTCTGGGCTGCACTTGGTCGCCGGAACTGCTACAGCAGATAGGCGACGTGGAGGCAGAGGAAGCACGCTACTACGTCAGCCGTCCGGAAGCCCGACGCAAGGGCCTGGTGGTGTATGCCCCGAATGCCGACTTAGGGCGCGACCCACGCTGGGGGCGCACGGAGGAGTGCTTCGGCGAGGACCCTTTCCTGACAGCACGCCTGACGGTAGCCATGGTGCGCGGACTGCAGGGCGACCACCCGCGCTACTGGAAGACGGCGGCACTGATGAAACATTTCCTGGCTAACAGCAACGAGGACGGACGCGACTCCACATCAAGCAATTTCGACGAGCGGCTGTTTCGCGAATACTACTCGTACCCCTTCTACAAAGGAATTACCGAGGGCGGCAGCCGCGCCATGATGGCTGCCTACAATGCCTGGAACGGCGTACCCATGTGCATCAATCCCTGCATAGAAAATATTGTACGCCGGGAGTGGGGCAACAACGGCATCGTCTGTACCGACGGCTATGCGCTGACCCTGCTCGTAGAGGCCCACAAGGCTTTTGCCACCCGGGCCGAAGGCACGGCAGCCATTGTGAAGGCCGGCGTAGGACAAATACTGGACCGCTCGGCCGACGAGGCACGCGAAGCGTTGCAGAAAGGGCTCATCACCGAGCAGGACATTGACCGTGCCATACGCGGCAACCTCTTTGTGGCACTGAAGCTGGGACTGCTTGACGACCCTGCCACCACCCCGAACCCATACGCCCGGATAGGGCTCGACACGACACTGACGAAACCGTTTGACCGCGAGGAGGTGCGCCGGTTCGTGCGCCTGGTGACTGCCAAGAGCATCGTGTTGCTGAAGAACGAGCGGAAGATGCTACCGCTGCGTCTGCACAAAGGGGCCACCGTTGCCGTCGTTGGCCCTTATGCCGACCACATTGTGCAAGACTGGTACAGCGGCACCCCACCCTACGAGGTGACCATCCTGCAGGCACTGCGCGAAGAGGGTGCCAGACAGGGCTTCAACGTGACATACGCCCCCAACAACCGCATGGGCGAAGCTGAAGAGCTGGCCCGACGGGCTGACGTAGTCATTGTCTGCACAGGCAACCACCCGTTTGGCACAAAGGCCGACTGGAAGTTCTGCCCCGTGGCCAGCGACGGGCGTGAAGCCGTTGACCGGCAGTCGCTCACGTTGCCTGACGAGGAGCTGGTGCGACTCGTTCAGCGTGCCAACCCCAACACCATCTTAGTCCTGGTAAGCAGCTTCCCATACACCATCAACTGGAGTCAGCAGCACCTGCCAGCCATTGTACACCTGGCACATTGCAGTCAGGAACAAGGCCACGGACTGGCCGACGTGCTCTTCGGCCGCGAGAACCCTGCCGGACGCACTACACAGACATGGGTCAAGGACCTGCTCGACCTGCCTCCCATGATGGACTACGACATACGCCACGGGCGCACCTACATGTATCAGCAGCAGGAACCGCTCTATGCTTTCGGACACGGTCTGAGCTATACCACGTTCAGTTACGGAACGCCGCAACTGCAGAAGAATGACAAGAAGAGCATCACCATCAGCCTGCCCGTTACCAATACCGGCGAGCGTGACGGCGACGAGGTGGTGCAGCTTTACGCCAGCTATCCTGACGCTACGGTTCAGCACCCACAGAAGCAGCTACGTGCTTTCAGCCGTGTCAGCATCAAGGCCGGCGAGACCCGACGGGTTACGCTGACCGTGAACCGCAACGACCTGAGCTACTGGGATGCAGCCGCCCACCGCTTTATTGAGGAGCGTGGCACTGTCCGCTTCCTGATAGGAGCCTCATCGGCCGACATCCGCCAGACACTGAGCGTATCAACAAAATAAATTAGGATTTATTTGCGTTTACCTAAAAATATTTTGGCCATTCCACCCCATGACATCCTGTTAAACTCAGGTTTCTCCAGTTCCACTTTTCTTTTTCACGAGCGGAAAGTGGCTACCCCAGGGTGTCCCTCCGACCCTCCAAAGGTGGAAAGGTGTTGCTGGCTGGCACTTCCCCTACTTAAGAAAGATAAGATGTCTAATAATTGTTAAATACTAAAAGTTTAGTTGAGAATATTTTGTCCTACTAAATATTTAGTTTATCTTTGCACCCAGAATCAATAACTAAAGATGATGAGTGAAAAGAAGAAGCAATTAACCAAGGCTGAAACGCAGGTGATGAACATCCTGTGGGCATTGCCCGAGCAGCAGGGATTCATACAGGACATCATCAACCAGTATCCTGAGCCTAAACCTGCCTATACCACTATACTCACGTTTATGAAGATACTGACGGACAAGGGCTTCGTGAAACCTGAGAAGGTTGGCAAGGCCAACCGTTTCTCCCCTCTGGTGAGCAAGGAAGACTATACCTATTCTTATATCGCTGATGTCAAGGATACGTTTTTCGATGGGTCGTTTGCCTCGCTGGTCAGTTTCTTCGTGCAGAAAGAGCAATACGACAAAGAAGAGATGGAAGAACTGAAGCAACTGATGAAAACGATTGAAGCAAAGAACAGATGACGGCTTTTCTGATGTATATTGGCAAAGTGGCGGTGCTCTTGGCAGTATTCTATCTTTTCTACCGCTTGCTGATGGAGCGCGAGACGTTTCACCGGCTGAACCGTGCCGTAATGCTTTTGTCGATATTGGCATCCTTCGTCCTTCCTCTATGTGTCATCACGACGCATCAAGTAGTTAGCGTTCCACTGCCAGATGTCAGTGGGCAGCAGGCAGAAACGACTGCTATGCCAGTAACTTCACCATCCTATTGGCCTGTAGTCTTGCTAATCATCTATGTCATGGGACTATCCGCCAAACTGCTATATACCATTTATTCCACCGTCCGCCTCCATCGTTTCATCAGCCGTTTGGAACTGCATCCGCAGGCTGACGGCACAATGATTGCAGTGAGCCATCAGGATATAGCCCCCTTCAGTTGGTGGAACACCATCGTGCTCTCACGCAGAGATTACGAGACAAACGACCCTGCCCTGATTGCCCATGAGCAGGCCCATATCCAAGGCTACCACTCTGTCGATATCCTGCTGATGGAGATACTGCTTGCAGTGCAGTGGTTCAACCCTGCTGCCTGGCTGATGTGCCGTGACCTTCGTACCATCCATGAATACGAGGCTGATGCAGCGGTATTGGCTCGCGGCATTGATGCCCATCGTTACCTCTCGTTGCTGATGGAGCGTGCCAACACATTGAATCACTATGCCCTGACCAACGGCATCAGCCAGAAGATCCTAAAGAGTCGCTTCCTGATGATGGCCCGCCACAGGTCGAAGCCCTCACACATCTTCAGATTGCTATATGCCCTGCCCGTCATCGGTTGTGCCTTGATGCTGAATGCCCGCACAGTGGTTGAGACAAGATTCATCCCGAGTGTCAGCACTGTTAAGGTTACTGCCGCTGACAGTAGGAGACCATCTATTGCAGAGAAACAGGGTCACGTGAAAGATAAGGAAGAGATTATAATCAAGGATATGAACAATCCAAATAAGCAGGAGGTCAGGAATCAAGAGGACGGGATGCATGCCTCTGTTCAGGAGCAAGTGTCTGTCCCCCCAATTCCTGCCGAGGCAGACAACGACATCGCTCAAGTGCAGAGCCCGTTGGAAGAGCCCCAAATGGAGGCAGGCGAGGCTCCGGCATCTGTTCGTATCTCTGGCACAGTCGTTGATCATTTAGGCGAACCCGTCATTGGGGCTGTCATCAAGATTCGTGGCCAAAGACGTGGCATGGTTTCTGACATCAACGGTGAGTTCTCCATCTCTGTTCCTCAGGGTTCTACGGTCGATGTGATGTACATCGGAGTCGGCACGGAATCCCTTGTCTGTCATCAAGATCAGTCGAACTTAATGGTTACGCTTACCCAAGACGATTCTGATTAGCAATTAACAATTAAATAAAAGTATGAAAAAGTATCTATTGTCGATGCTGCTGTTCTCAGCAGCACTACCCGTTGCGTCCCAAGAGGAGCGTATTGACACGGTCATCCCAAAGTTTTTATCCAATGGCTATTTCTTCCGCGAAATGCCAAATCTGCCCGACGGAGAGAAGGCCATCATGCGGCTGAAGGACAAGGAGGGCAACAGCATTGTTGTCATCAACGTCGATGCCCCACTGCCCAAGTCCCTGATTCGTCAGGCCATCCCGCGCGAGCAAGTCCACAATGCCACCCAGTTCCTCGACGGTCTCAACATGATGCACGAGGTGGGTGAACTAACAAGGGTAAACGTGAAGGCTGACGGCACATTTTACTCGCCAAGAGTTGGTGAGCCGTTCCCCCAGTTTTCGGAAAAGGACATCGATGGGCGCACGTGGACGAACGACAGCATTTTGGGACATGTCATGGTGCTCAACCTGTGGTTTTCCGGCTGTGGGCCCTGCCGTGCTGAGATGCCGATTCTTTCGGAGTGGAAGGAGCAACTGCCCGACGTATTGTTCTTCTCGGCCACCTACCACGATGCAGAGACAGTCAGGCGTATCACAGACAAGCACCACTTTACGTGGACGCACCTCGTTGGGGCGAAGGATATGATGGCATGGATTGGCACTGAAGGTTTCCCTCTAACTATTGTCGTGGATAAGCAAGGCATTGTCCGGTATGCTGTCCACGGCACCGATGAGGCGAAACGGGCGGAAGTATTCTCTATTATTAAAGAATGTGTCAACACAAAATAGTTATGAAGAAGTTATTGATAAGTGCATCATTGTTGTGGGCAGTGGCATTAACAACAGTCGCCCAAGACAACTTTAAACTGACAGGAAAGATTGACGGCGCAGACAGCGATACGCTCTGCATCGAGTATGTCATTTTGCAGCCAGAGAAGCAGATTGTCAAGCGTAAGGTGGCTGTAGAGAAAGGTGAATTCTCGTTCTCTGCGGAATTGCCTGAGGCCTATGCTGGTTCCATGTTTCTCAAGTCGAATCCGAAAGAGACGCTTTACACCTATTTTGTACCCAATGAAGAGGCTGTTTTTAGCGGTCGATTGAACTCTGTAGAAGAGCATTGGAGTGGCAGCACTTTTTATCAGCAGTATGAGCGAGTTAACAATGTTCAGCGCCCCTTCAATACTGAGTTTGCTGCTGCCAGAACTGAGCCCGACAGCATCAGAAAACTAAAGAATCGCGACATCAACAGCCGTGCCCATTCTGAATACATGAAATATATCGAGGAACATCCCGATGAAGACGCTGTAGTTGCTTTGTTGATGCTTGTGGGATACGACCAAGTGCTGACAGCCATTGGCAAACTGACCCCAGAGGTCAGAAACGGCAGGATGAAAAGCGAAATAGACCGTTACGAAAAGCTATTCACATTAGTCATGAAGGAGCAAGCAGCACGCGAGGTCGTTAAGAACGACACAATAACGATAGGAAGCCAAGTGCCTGAACTTGGGCTAAAGGACCTTCATGGCCATGTGCTGGAGTTGAAGTCGCTGCGTGGGAAATATGTCGTGCTTGACTTCTGGGGTTCGTGGTGTACCTGGTGCATCAAGGGATTCCCCAAACTGAAAGAATACTATGCAAAGTATAAGGACCGACTGGAGATTGTGGGTATCGATTGCAACGATACGGCCGAGAAGTGGGCCACTGCAGTCAAGAAACACAATGTGCCTTGGCTGCATGTAAGGAGTGAAGATGGTATTGCGGAACAGAAATTCAGAGTGCAGGGCTATCCTTACAAAGTGCTGATCTCTCCCGAGGGCATCGTCCTGAATGCCTACCTTGGAGAAACGGAAGCGTTTTATCAATACTTAGATGCCACACTTTAAGCTACAACAGGAAATTAGGAATTCTGAATATTACTGAAGACAGTGTGAATGCCTGTCAGCAGAAGCGAATATCCGTAGGGCATTGCGGGTGGTCTGCGTGCAGATGTCCTCCTCGCTCGCACCGTAAGCCTCGGCCATGCGAGTGATGACATGACGGATGAAGGCGGGCTCGTTGCGCTGGCCACGCAAGGGGACGGGAGCCATGTAAGGGGCATCGGTTTCCAGCACGATGCGGTTCAGGGGAACGACAGCAGGCAGCGTCTCGGGCAGGTGACTTTTCTTGAAAGTAAGCACACCGCCGATGCCGAGCACAAAACGGTCGAACTCCAGGAGCTGGCGGGCTTCCTGCTCGTTGCCCGTAAAGCAATGGAACACGCCGCCGGGCAGGTCTTTTGCATACTGCTTCAAGATGGCCACCAGTTCGTTTTGAGCCTTGCGACAATGAATCATCAACGGCAACTGCGTCTCTACCGACCAACGGACCTGCTCTTCGAATGCCAGCAACTGCTCCTGCTCGAACTCACGGCTCCAGTAGAAGTCGAGTCCTACCTCGCCGATGGCGATGAGAGGGGAGTGGTGAGAAGTGAGTGGTGATTGGTAAGTGGTGAGTAGTGAGTGGATTTTCTCCAGCTGCTCCTTCCAGTCGGCACGAACCTCCTCGGGGTGCAGACCAACCATAGCATAGCAGAAACCAGAATAACGGCGGGCCAGTTCGAGTGAGGCCTCGGACGACTTTATGTCGATGGCAGGTACGAAGACCTGATGGCAGCCAGCCTCATGGGCTCGCTGAATGACGGCATCGAGGTCGTCCTTGAACTCCTCTCCGTCCAGATGGGCATGGGTGTCAATGTACATTAAACATTAAAGATTAATGATTTACTTATCCCGATGCATCATTTCGTTGGTAAAGTCGATTAGCGGCTGCTTACGCTCTTGGGGTACATTGATATATGCCAGATACTGACGTGCCTGCTCGAAATAGTAATTAATCTTCTCCTCGCAGAGCTGACGGATGCCTATCTCGTTATACAAGGCGGTGACGGCTTGAATCTTCTCCTGACGGTCAAACTCCGTGGCATCCACCCAACGGTGCAGTTCCTGACGCTGACGGTCGTCGGCACGCAGGAAAGCGTTGATGAGCATGTAGGTCTTCTTGTTTGAGGTAATGTCGCCGCCGATGGCCTTGCCAAACACGGCAGGGTTGCCATAGACGTCGAGCAGGTCGTCCTGCAACTGGAAGGCCAGACCTATCTGCTCACCATATTTATAAAGGTGGTCGGCATCTTCGTCGGAAGCGCCTGCCAGGACAGCCCCCATCTTCATGGCACAGGCCAGCAGGACGCTGGTCTTGAGGCGTATCATCTCGATGTACTCGTCTTCCGTGACGTCATTCCGATGTTCAAACTCCATGTCGTACTGCTGTCCTTCTCCTATTTCGAGGGCCGTCTCGGTGAAAAGCGAGAGTACTTGGTGCTGGGCGCCGGGCAGTGACCGGTCGTTAAAGAAGGAGAGCATACGCTCGTATGCCAGCACCAGCATGGAGTCGCCCGACAGGATGGCGGTGTTGGCATCCCATCGCTTGTGAACCGTGGCATGTCCGCGCCGCAGGTCGGCATTGTCCATGAGGTCGTCGTGCAGGAGTGTGTAGTTATGATAGGTTTCCAGTGCCACGGCAGGCATGAGAATATCGTCCGGCTGGTCCTTATAAAGCTGGTAGGAAAGCAACATAAGTGCCGGTCGGATGCGTTTTCCGCCTAATGACAATACGTACTTGATGGGCTCGTAAAGCGAATAAGGCTGCCGCTCGTAGGGCAGCTGTTCGATGAACGCATTGATGCGGTTGAGAATTTCGTTGGATGTCTTCATATTTAGCTATAGTTTAAAAACGATGGGAATGCAGACACGCGTCCGGCAGGGCTTGTCGTTCTGTATGCCGGGTGTCCAGCGGGGCATGGTGCGCAGCACGCGTAGTGCCTCGCGGTCGCACTGCGGGTGCAGGCGCTGGGTGAGCTTCAGGTCACTGATGGAGCCATCTTCGTTGACAATGAACTGTGCCACCACCTTACCCTCTATCTTGGCTTTCTGCGCAACGGCAGGATACTTCAGGCTGGCAGTGAGCCACTTCAGGAACTGAACGGGCCCTCCCGGAAACTGCGGCATGTCTTCTACCACGCGAAACTGCTCAGGGTTGTCGCGCGGATTAACCTCAGGCGGTGTAATGTCGGCCATCTCGTCGAGCATGTCTTTCACCTTCTCCTCCTCGCTCTTGCCGTCGTCAACGGTCTCGGGCTTGTCCAGCTCTTCGGGCTGCAGCTCCACCTCTTCCTCTACAATGTTCAGTTTCTCGGCCGGTTGCTTCTGCTCTTCCTCGGGAGCCAGCATCACCAGCTGCTCCTCGGGCTTGAAGAGCGGTGCCAGTTCGGCATTCTCCTCAGCATCGTCAGACAGGCCGTCAGCATCGAAGCCCAGAGCCTCGGACATATTAAACTCAAATGCCACAAACAGCATGGCCAGCACCAGAATGAGTCCTAACAGGAAACCTGTGGTGCGCCGACGATTGATGTCTGCCTGTGGTAATTTCTTCTGTTCCACAATAAAAATGCCGTTCCTTTCGTTATAAAATACGGTGATGGTACAATTTTATGCTACAAAGATAGCGCGAGATTTTGAAAAAAACCGTATCTTTGCCAAGAATTTAGACAAATTTAGATGAAAAAAGTAGTTTTTGCCCTTATTGCACTTGTTTTTGCCGTAGGAACGGCGGCCCAGGAGAGCCAGACGGCTTACAACTTCCTGCGGCTGCCGGTGAGTGCCCATGTGTCGGCACTGGGCGGCGACAACATCTCCATCATTGAGGACGACCCCACCCTGATTTTCCACAATCCGGCACTGATAGGTGGTGTCAGCGACAAGAGCATCAACCTGAACTACATGACCTACATGAAAGGTACGAAGTCGGCCAGCGCGTCGTTCGTCAAAGCAGCCGGCGATTTGGCCACATGGGGTGTGCTGGCGCAGTACATGGACTACGGCGACATCATAGAGACAAGCATTGACGGCACCCGACAGGGGAAAGTTTCTGCCAAGGACATCGTGGTGGGCGGCACGTTCCAATACAACCTGAGCGGACTCTGGTCGGGCGGCATCACGGCAAAGTTTGTTTCTTCCAGTCTTGCAGGCTATAACTCCATTGCCCTTGGTGTGGATTTGGGCCTGAACTACTATGACGAGGAGACAGGCTGGTCGCTTTCGGCCACGGCCAAGAACTTAGGAGGCCAGGTGAAGGCCTACAACGACGACTATGAGAAAATACCGTTAGACCTGCAGGTTGGCGTTTCCAAGGAGTTTGGCAAGGCCCCCATACGCCTGTCGGTAACCATGTCGCGACTGAACAACTGGGAGGGCCGCTTCATCAACCACTTCGCCTTGGGAGCCGACGTGTTCATCAGCCGTAACATCTATATTGCCGGTGGCTATAACTTCAGGCGGGCCGACGAAATGAAAATCAGCGACGGCGAAAACAGCAGTGCCCACGGTGCCGGCCTGTCAGTAGGCGGCGGCCTGCAGCTGCAGCGTTTCAAACTCAACGTGGCGTACGCCAAGTACCACGTCTCGGCAACTTCACTATTGTTTAATGTAACTTACTCTCTGTAATAATATCCAATGAAAAAAATTACCATTGCCATTGACGGTCATTCCTCGTGCGGAAAGAGCACCATGGCCAAAGACCTGGCCCGCGAAGTGGGCTATGTATATGTAGATACCGGTGCCATGTACCGCAGTGTGACACTGTTTGCCCTGCGCAACGGTTTATTTGAAGGTGACACCATCTGCGAGGAAGCACTGCGCCGCCGCATGCCCGAGATAAACATCTCGTTCCGCTACAACCCTGAGACGGGACGCCCTGACACTTACCTTAACGGTGAACTGGTAGAGCAGGAAATACGCTCGATGGAAGTCAGCAGCCACGTCAGCCCCATTGCCACGCTGGCCTTTGTCCGCGAGGCGATGGTTGCCCAACAGCAGCAGATGGGACGTGAGGGCGGCGTGGTGATGGACGGTCGCGACATTGGCACCGTGGTATTCCCCCATGCCGAGCTGAAGGTGTTTGTCACTGCCTCGCCCGAGGTGCGTGCCCGTCGCCGCTACGACGAGCTGCAGGCCAAGGGCATGCCGGCAGACTACAATGACATTCTGAAGAACGTTCAGGAGCGCGACTACATTGACTCTCACCGCGAGGTGTCGCCCCTGCGTCAGGCTGACGACGCCCTGCTGCTTGACAACAGCCACATGACCATTGCCGAACAGAAGCAATGGCTGCTGGAGCGTTTCAGAGAGAAATGTTCATAATGGCGTCGCGGCACTGCTCCATGAGCCATTTGGGGGTGCTCGTTGCACCACAAATGCCGACCGTCTGAATGCCCCGTAACCAGGAAGCATCAATCTCCCCGGGACCCTCAATGAGATGGGTGTTGGGGTTCACTCGCTTGCACTCATTATAGAGCACTTTGCCGTTAGAGCTCTTGCGGCCGCAGACAAAGAGAATGAGGTCGTGCTTGGCAGCAAACGCCGAGATGTTCGGCATGCGGTTGGCCACCGAGCGGCAAATGGTGTCGAAACTCCGGAAGGTAGCCGTGGGGGCGATGTGCTGCTGGATATAGGCGATGATGCGGTGGAACTCGTCGAGCGACTTGGTGGTCTGCGAGTAGAGATAGATGTCGTGGGAGAAGTCGAGCTTCTTGGCATCGTCCAGACTCTCAATGACAATGGCCTCCCCCTGGGTCTGCCCCACCAGTCCCAACACCTCGGCATGGCCTTTCTTGCCGAAGATGACGATGGAGGCCCCCTCCATACCTTCCCGAGGGGAGGATTCATACTGCCGCTTGATGCGTTTCTGCAGTTGCAGCACCACAGGGCAGGTGGCATCAATAATCTCGATGTTGTTACGCCGTGCCAGCTCGTAGGTTTCAGGGGGTTCGCCGTGGGCACGCAGCAGCACCTTCACGCCGTGCAGCTGCTCCATCTGCTCGTGGTTGATGGTGATGAGTCCTAACTGCCGCAGCCGCTCGCACTCCATGCCGTTATGCACGATGTCGCCCAGGCAGTAAAGCGTCTCGCCGGCCGCCAGTTCCTCTTCAGCCTTCTTGATGGCAGTAGTGACACCGAAGCAGAAGCCACTGCCGTTGTCAATCTCAACTATAGGTTTTAGAGGATTCATAGGATTTAGAGGATGTTAGAGGATATTAGAGGACTTGTAAGTTTGAAAAGTACGTATCCAGCAGCTGCTGAGCTGCCGTGAACGACGTTTGCTGACCAGCCAGTACTGTTTGCTCCGCAACTGCCAACTGCTCCTGAATGAGCGGATTGTGGTAGAAGTTGTTACGCAGGTGTTCGTTGATGCTCTCATACATCCAGTACTTTGACTGCTCGTTGCGGCGATAGTCAAAGTAGCCGTTTGCCTTGACAAAGGCGATGTACTCATAGATCATGTCCCAGATTTCCTTGATGCCATAGCCATAAAAGCCGCTGTAGCAGAGCACCTTCGGCAGCCACCCGCTTTCGGGCATGGGGAAGAAGTGCAGCGCGTTGCGGAAGTTGGTGGCAGCCATGTGGCACTTATCCACATTCTCACCGTCGCACTTGTTGATGACGATGCCGTCAGATATTTCCATGATGCCACGCTTGATGCCCTGCAGCTCGTCGCCCGTACCGGCTAACTGTATGAGCAGGAAGAAATCGACCATCGAGTGGCAGGCCGTCTCGCTCTGCCCCACCCCGACCGTCTCCACGAAAATCTTGTCGAAGCCGGCCGCCTCGCATAGGATGATGGTCTCACGCGTCTTGCGTGCCACGCCACCCAGGGAGCCAGCCGTAGGACTGGGACGGATGAAGGAGTCAGGGTGCAGCGCCAGCTTTTCCATACGCGTCTTGTCGCCGAGTATGGAGCCCTTCGAGCGTTCTGAGCTGGGGTCGATGGCCAGCACGGCCAGTTTGCCGCCCTTCTCCTTGAGCACGTGCATGCCAAACTCGTCGATGCTGGTTGACTTGCCTGCCCCCGGCACGCCGCTGATGCCCACGCGGATGGAGTGCCCGCTGTAGGGCAGACACTTTTCTATCACCTCCTGTGCCCGCTGCTGGTGGTCGGGATTCACGCTCTCCACTAACGTCACGGCCTGGCTCAACACGGTCACGTCGCCCCGCCGGATGCCCTCCACCATTTCTGCTACTGTCAGCTCCCTGCGTTTCTTGCGCTTCAGGTAGGGGTTGATAATCGACGGCTGCTCCACGCCGCTGTTGACCTGCAGGCCTGCATATTCTGCGCTATTTTCCGGATGTTCCATTGCTCATTACTCATTTAACGTTTACAGTTATCACCACCTTCGGCTTGGCGGGGTCGTTGGTAATCATCAGCACGCGAGGCTTGGTGCGCACCTTCTTGAGGTACTTGGCAACGCCGGTAATCTTCAGCTTCGTTGACTCACCGGGTTTCAGTTCACGCTTGGAGAGGGTTACCTTGAGTCCCCGGGTAAACATCTGCAACGATGAAATCTTCAGGTTGCTCTGCCCCTGGTTTGTGATGATGATTTCGCCCTTCATTTTCGACTTTCCCTGGAAGTTAAAGTCCAGTTGCTCGGCCGAGAGCGTCATACGGGGCGCGTTGGCCGTCTGCACACCGGCCGTATTGTCGAACGAAGGCAGCAATACCGCCGACACGCCAATGTCGTTACCCTTGTTCACCTTGTCGCCCGGGTTCTGTGCCAGATAGACCACCGTCTGCGTCAGTCCGTAGTCGAGCAGCGACTCAGAGTTCAGCGTCACCGTCATCTTGCCGCCGCGCCCCGGTGCCAAGCGCTGTGGGGCCATGGTGGCGGTGAGATAGCGTGGCAGGTGCATCAGGTTCGGCTGGCAGACGGTGTTGCCGGCATTATATATATGTATCTCCTGCACGGGCTTATCGCCACGGTTCACGTCGTCGAACTCCAGTTCGTTCACATCAACGCGCAAGTCACCGATGGTGTAGCTGTAGTTACCTGCAAATTCGGCCATCTCGGCCATCACCACGCCCTTCATCGTCAGATAGACGGGTTTCTCCGAGCCATTGCTATAGACGGCCGCCTGCTTGGCGAAGTGTCCCAGCTGCCGGGCATCGTACGTCATTTTGATTTCGAACTTGGCATTGCCTGAGATGTCCGTCCGCGGATAGTCAACGGCCGTACAGCCGCAACTGACCCTGACGTCGGTAATGCGCAGCTTCTTGCTGCTTTTGTTCTGCAGTTCGAAGACTGCCGTCACCGGGCTCTCAAAGCCGGAGGGTCCGCAGTTCACTTCACCATTGATTACGCTGAGCTTCTGTGCAGAGGCAGTAAGCGGCAAAAGGCTGAAAAGGCAAAAGGGCAAAAGCCTCGTTACCCACCTTGTTGCTCGCTGTTTCTCTGTCACATTCCTGTTTCTTTCCATATTCCTTGTTGTTTTCTTTTTTTTACTCTTTTACCTTGAGCACTACCGATTTCGTGGTAGCCCGGTATTCAGGCGAGTAGGCACACTGAACGGTGCAGGTGCCCGTCTCGTACGTTCCGGCACGGTCAATGAAGTACTCCGTTTCAATGACGCGCTGGCCCTTGGGCAGCATGTCGAAGTAGTAGTTCGTTGAGTTGTCCTTTGGCGAGCAGTAGGCACCGTTGCGGTAGCCGCTCAGCTGCTGCACAGGCTCCATGCAGGCGGCACGGCGGTCGAGCACCTGCACGAAGTCGAGGTCGCGCTCGCTCTTGATGGTGATGCGCACGCGAATGCGGTCGCCGACTTTCAGAGTAATCGGAGTAATCTGATTATTCTGAGTAATCGGAGTATTCTGAGTAATCGGAGTATTCTGAGTAATCTGATTACTCTGAGTATTCTGAGTATTCTGATTATTCTGATTACTCCGATTACTCTGATTACTCTGATTACTCTGATTACTCTGATTACTCTGATTACTCTGATTATTCAGAACCACCACCTCACGCTTAATGGTAATACCACTACCACTGTTTTCTATCTCGCTGACGGGCTGCATGAACTGGGCATAGAGCGCACCCCACGAGGTGCCGTCGGATGTCTTCTTGGCGGTAAACCGGGTGCCCTTGGGCTGCTCGACGGCTGTCTTCACATAGCCGATGCCTGCTGTCTCCTTCGGCAGCTCCAGCGATTTGCCGTCGATGGCCAACTGGCTCATTTCCTGTGCATCGAGCAGCCGGGTGTTGTCGAAGAGGAAGGCATAGACGGCATTCACGCTGTTGATGGGCGTGTCCCACGCCTGTGTGCGTTTCTCCTGCAGCAGCCATCGCAGCATTTCCTCTACGGTCTGCTCGTCCTGCGGGGTTATCAGCTTCAGGGCCTCAATGGCCATCACCTCGGTGGGAATCTTGTAGTCGTACCACGAGTAGCCGGCACGCGGTGTGTCGTAGTAGCGGCCCTTCTCTTCGGTAAACACGGTGTATTCCTTCAGGCTCTGGGCGTACTCGCGGCTGCGCTGCGTCTCGCCGAGCTTGGACAGGATGATGGCCGAGAGGGCTTTCTCATAGATGGTCTGGTTCTTGATGTCCTTCTTCATCTTGCCGATGAGGTAGTCGTTGGCCTTCCTGACGTCGTCAGGCAACTGCCGGCCGTCGAGGGCACATATATAGAGGTACTGCAGGGCCTTGAACGAGGGGAATCCGTAGTCCTTGCCGTGTTTCTTCTCCCACTTCTTCATGTCCTCAACGTCCTTGACAATTTCATTACCCATGAACCGGAAAGCCCTGTCCAGCATCTGGGCAGTCTGCCGCTGCTTGCCGGCCATGACGTTCAGACGGGTGAGCATTTCGCTGATGCTGACGGTCATGTAGAAGCTGCCCGGCATGCCCTGCCACCAGCTCCACGAGCCGTTGCTGTTCTGCAGTCCGTCCAGTTTCTTTGTCGCCTCGGCAATGCGGTTGTCCATCATGTTCTCGTCGAAGAAGTCGGCCAGCCGCAGCTTCTGCTCCGTCTCGCGGTCGGCATCGTTCACCCAGGGAGTCTCCTGCAGCAGGATGTCCTTCAGTTCCTGGTTCTTTTCCAACTGGCTGAGCAGCGAGCCGTCGGCAGGCGACTCCTGTTTCCAGCGGTTAAAGACGTTCTTGACGTTGCTGCTCTTCGCCACGAGCGTGCGGGCGATGAGGTTCGAGTAGAGCCATGCCGCCTGGTCAATGGCATTCTGCTCGACGGGATTGCCTACTGATGGCAATGCCTGCACCATGAGCCATGCGGGGTTGTTGGTATATTCCACGGTGAGCTTCCGGCTGCCGGTGCCCGAGGGGAAGAGTTTGGAGATGTTGATGCTCGTCGTGCCCGGCTCATGCTGTGTGAACGGCACGGTGACGGTGACCCGCTCCTGGTTGGGCAGCACGGCTAAGTAATGCTGTTCGCCGTCGCTGAACGTCTTGCCGCTGGCCGATACCTGGCAGATGTAGAGGGGTTGCGTGCTTTGCAGTTCTACCTCAAAGTTCACCACGGCCGTCTCGCCGGCCTTCACGCTGAAGGGCTTGCTTTGCTTCAGTACCACCTTCTGCGTTTCGGGGTCCAGCAGGCGCAGCATGGCCGTGCCGCTGACGCTGTGGTCAGCAATGTTGAAGATGCGTGTCGCGAGCTGTGCCTTGTCGCCCTGACGCAGGAATCGCGGCATGTTGGGCTGCACCATGACCTCCTTCTGTGCCACGGCTTCGCCTTCTATGTAGCCGTTCTTCATGTCCTGCGTGGTGGCTATGCCCATGAATCGCCACGTGGTGAGGCTCTCGGGCAGGGTGAACTTAATGGCTATGCGCCCGTCGGCGTCGGTTGTCAGTGCGGGGTAGAAGAAGGCCGTTTCGTTCAGGTTCTCGCGCATCTGCACGGCCTGTCCGTCGGCTGTTGTCTCGTCGTCGTCGTCGTCAGCGTCGGCAGTTTCTTCAGTAGCCACTTCCTTCATCACGGCATGTTCTTCCAGCATCATCGGGGCAGCATCAACCATGACATTGGCACGCCCCCTGCGGGCTCCTCCTGCCACGGCATAGCCCACCACGACGGGGGTTTCGTCGTCATAGTCCCAAAGCTCCGGAAGGTTCAGCATACCGTACGGCAAGAAGTCGAAGTGGCTGAAGCTCATGCGCTTGACCGCCAACGACTCCCAGTCGTGACTGGTGCTGGCCCACAGTCGGCCCCACGACGAGAAGTTCCAGCTGGTAGATGGCGTGGGGACATACATGTAGGGGGCGAAGGCCCAGTGGTGACGGTAGAGCTGGTCGAGCGACTTGTCGTACATGGCGGCCATGAGCTGTGCGTCGGCCGGTGTGCCGTCGGTGTTGGTCACCACGAGTTTCCACTCTTCTTTCTGTCCGGGTGTCAGCCGGTCGCGGAAGGTTTCCCAGCGCACGTTCAGTTGCTTGTCGGGCAGCGGGCGCTTGATGGTGGCCTGGTGGCTATACACCTTGCCGTCCTTGACCCATGCAAAGGTGAGCAGCAGGCCGTTGCCGTACTCCTCGCTGTAGGTGAACTTACGGTTCCAGAGGGCATCCGACTGGTCGAAGGATCCGCTCTCTATAATCTGGTTGCCGGCAAAGATGCTATAGACGGTGTGCACGTTCTCGTCGGTTGAGCCTACCTGCACGGTGACGGGCTTGCCGTCGGCAGTAAATTGTGACGCGCTCTGGTAGAACCAGTCCTTGGTGTCGGTGCAGGGCTTGGTGTCGTCGAGTGTGAAGAGGGTGAACGTCTGCTTCAGGGGGTCCTCGTCGGCAGGCGCACCGTCGTATCTGGCTTCCAGCGTGTGGCGGCCACTCGTCATGGCCTGCAGCTGTATGGGGGTGTTGCTCTTGGCGTTCTGCCAGTCGCCGTCGTCAAAACGGTAACTGACGTTGCGGGGCTCCATTTCCTGTCCGGCGGCATTGTAGAGGTGGAACGTAAAGGGCTTCTCGTCGTCGAGCAGTATCTGCTCGGGCAGGTCGCAGGTCAGCACCTCGCTGCGCGTGCCAAGGGGTATGGCCGTGCTGCCGGTGCGCGACTCGCCGGCCTGGTCGGTGACGTCGGTCTCCACCACAAACTGGTAGAACATGGTGTTCTTCTCCGTGTCGCCGGGCACCGTGAGGGGCACATCAACCACGAAACGGCCGTCGCTGCCGGTGGTCAGTTCGCCCCGTGCCACCTCGCCGTCGTAGTAGCCGTGACCGTAGGCCCCCTGGCTCCAGTAGTAGGAATAGGAGAGCCACCAGTAGGCCACGCGGCGCTTGACGCTGTACTTCACCGTGGCGCCCTGCACGCCGACGCCGGCATACGAGCGGGCACGGCCCGTCACGGCCAGCGTGTCGCCGGCCCGGTAGTCGGTCTTCACGTCGTCGAAGAGCACTTCATAGGTGGGGCGCTTGTATTCCTCCACGCGGAAGTTCTGGCTTGCGCCGGTCGTCTCCACGGTGTAGCGGCCGTTCAGCTGTCCGGTGGGCAGTATGAACTCGGCCGATGCCTTGCCGTACTTGTCGGTGGCGACGGTCTTTTCTTCAATCACCTTATGGTTGGCATTGCGCAGCCGCAGGGTCAGCCGGCGGCCTTCCACGCTCTGCGTCTCAATGAAGCGGCTGGTCTTGTGGACGATGGCTGCCACGTGGACGGTCTGCCCCGGGCGGTAGATGCTGCGGTCGGTATAGAGGTTGACGGTGGTTTCCCTGTCGTCGTCGCCATCGTAGCTGTAGTCGCTGTACAGACGGACGGGGTCGAAGCCGTGGTCGTGCTCGGTCGAGGCGAACACCTTATACACTTCACCCTCGGCCTTCGCGTCGTAGAGCAGCTCGCCCTTCTCGTTGCAACGGTAGGTTTTCCATATCTTTTTGGTCCTGTCCCACGACTTCAGCGTGGCACCGCCGACGGGCTGTCCCGTCTGGCTGTTCACCACCACGAAGCGCATCTTGTCGCCGGGCTGTGCCTCGTTGATGACGGTGAGGTCGCTCACGTGGAGCAGCCGGCGCAGCACCATCGGCTTGCCATTCTTGAACCGGTACGGCTGCCCCGTGAACTCGAGCACGTAGATGCCGGCGGGCAGGTTGCCAATGGTCATGGTGTCGCTAAACTCCTCGTAGGGCTCATGACCGCTATAGCGGCGCTGCTGCGTCAGCTCGGGCAGCGGCGTGAGCCGCTTCTTCAGCTTGGCAAAGTCCTGGTCGCTCGTCACCGAGGCCTCTTCGTCGCCCGTCAGGTCGGTCTTGCTGATGCGCAGCGTCAGCTCGCTGAGGTTGCGCAGGTCGTCCAGTTCCACCTCCTGCTGCTGTGTGGAGCCCAGCAGCTCGTGCTCCATGCGCACGTAGAACTTCGGGCACGTCATTTCCAGCTCGGCATTGCGCAGCACGTTCATGGCCGGCCACTTGGGCCAGCGTCCCACCGCCTCGTGAATGTAGGCATAGCACTCGGCCTGCGTGGCACGGCCGTGGTTGTCCATGTAGTCATAGCGCTCAAGGGCCAGCTCTGCCGCCACGTCCAGGTCGCCATACTCCCTGATGAGCGAGTCAATCTGCTGTACGTATGGCGACTGCTTCCACTCGCCATACGGGCGGTCCTTCCGCAGCTGCCAGAGTGCCGTCAGGCAGGCCGCCGGGCGGTTGCCGGCGCTGACGTAGTGGCGGTGGGCCACTTCATAGTCGTCCAGCGTGCGGCTGATGAGGCTCAGCAGGTCGTCGCCGAAGCAGCGGCTGCCGTCGCCGTGTACCACCAGCGGGTCGAAGGTCCTGGCCTTGGTCTGTGCCAGCAGCACGGGGTTGGCCAGTGCCATGTCGCGGTACTCCTTCCGGAGCTCGCCGGCCGTGTCGCCAAGTCGCCAGTCGTTCTGGTCGTAGAATCTGCTCAGCACGGTGGCATAGACGGCACGCAGGCGTTCGTCAGTGGCGCCGCGCAGCTCCTGCTCCATGCGGCTCACCACGGGCTGCAGCGAGTCGGGCGCTATGCTCACCTGCACGTTGGCAATGGTGAGCCGCGCCTTCAGCAAGTGGCCCCACTCCTTGTCGCCGAGGGCTTTGACGGCTATCTGCTCCGCCTTGTCAATCACTTGCTGGGGCAGGTCCTTCTGGTCGGCCTCCTCCAGCTGTTTCCACATTTTCTTATAACTCTGTCCAAATAACATCATAGGTATTAACGTGATGAACGCCATGATTAATGCTTTTTTCATACTGCGTGCACATTTAAATAATCCATACAAAGGTATAAAAAAATATGAATAACGTGCGTCGAATTAAATATTATTTGTATCTTTGTAATTAATTTTTCAATTTATTTCAGTATGGGACAACATATTTTATACAGCGTACACCGTAATCCGCAGAAGGACGGTGACGGAAATGAGACTTATCACATCAGACACGAGACACGCGGAACCTTAGGACTGAGATTCCTGCAGGACCACCTGCAGAAACACCAGCGCATACAGCCTGAAGTGCTGCAGTCGGCCTGCATGCTCATTGCCGAACAGCTGGTGGAGCAGCTCACCAACAACCACCGGCTTCAGATAGAAGGCATCGGCACGTTCTACCTGAAACTGGGGTTCGCAGAAAAGACCGACGAGAACGGAAACACCCACACGCCGAAGTTCACCGACCCCATGGACATCACGGCCAACGACATCTGCGTAGATACCATCGGCTTCACACCCGACAAGGAACTGGTGGAGAAACTCAGGAACAAACCCTACACGTTCGAGAAGTTCTACATACGTGGCTTCGTGGGACACTCGAACATCTACACCGAGGAGGAGGTTCGCGCGAAGCTCGAGGCTTATCTGGAAAACCACATGTACATCAGCCGCAAGGGGTTTATGGGGCTTTTCGGCTTTACAGGATACATGGCTGACAAGTGGCTCGGTAAGTTTACGACGGAGCCGGCACCCATGCTCCGGCGCTTCAAAGTAGGCACCACGGCCGTCTATTATCCCACCAAGAAGAAGTAGTAACGTCCTCTCCGACTGCCTGTGCCGTCCTCTCCGACTGCCTGTGCCGTCCTCTCCGACTGCCTGTGCCGGGGAAACCCATCAACTGTGCCGGAGAAACCTACAGTTTATGCCGGGGAAAACCATGTTCGGCATCATGTCGGACAATCGTTTGACATCATGTCGGACAATCGTTTGACGGGAGTCAGACAATCGTTTGACGGAAGTCAGACAATCGTTTGACGGAAGTCGGACAATCGTTTGACGGAAGTCGGACGGTCGGAAAACGGGCGTCGGACGGCGAATTATGCAAATGACCCAACCCTGTCCGGTTGACTGCCAAGGCAAGCGACATAAGAAAAAGAAAAAATAGCAGCCGAAAGTTTTGTGTTTACAATTTTTATGCTTATATTTGCAGACAAATGTGCGCCTACGGGTAAACCCGCATGAACAAATATCTAAAAACCTATAGGAAAATGAAACAGGCCCTTCGAAACATGATGATGCTCGCACTGCTGCTATGGACAACGGGCGCCGCGGCAGAGAGCTATACCGGCACGATAGAACGCTTCGGCGAGAAATTGAAATATACCATCAAAGGCGGAACGGTGACCAGCAAGGAGGGGCCGTGGCTGCCACCTACAGACCGCATTATTTCACCCGACGTCAAGGCATGGGGAGTTATCAGAATGGACGTGGAGCCGGGCGAAGTCATCACCCTCACGGCAGAAAGGGAGAAAGGCACCAGCGAGTGGTACAAGAAATGCGAGGTGTATATAGGCGAGAAAAAGGTGGTTGGAGAAGGCAAAGCCACTTTCTCCATGAAGGTGCCTGACACGGCGGAGGACTTGACGGCAAAGCTCATATACTACGGAAAGAACTCGATACTGGAATACAACATCTTCTACACGGTGAAGAAAAAAGTGAACACCTCAGCTGAGACCTACCGGGGAAAGGCAGAAGTGGTTATCGCTGGCGAAGACCCTGACGGCTACATCAACTACACCGTTACGGGTCGTAACTTCCGTAAGTACGGACCCAACTCGGATGACCTGCAGGCCGACTTCTTCGTGGGCGAGAAGGTGACCGTGACCTGTGAGGGCACTACTGCTTCGGCCGGAGACCCCTACGAGACACGAATACAGTACGGCAACGACGAGAGAAAGAAACTGAACGGTTCGGTGTCGGCCACCTATACCATCGACAAGAATACCGACAAGATATACATCCGCGGCTGCATGAATGCGCTGTCGGGCATGGGTGACGACATCGCCTTCCAGAATTGCGGAGGAGTCACCGTGCACGTCAACATCATCGACCCTAACAGCACGACCACGACACCCGCCACCAACATTAAATGGAACGACGTGGTTTATGACAACAACTGCAATGTCTGCGGCAGCGAATATTCCGAATTTAAGCCCGCAGACTACAGCGGAAGCTACACTTGCACGAAAGACCCCAAAAAAGAGGAGCACGACATTGTACCGGGAAAAACCATCTACGGCAACACCATGATAAAAACGGGCGACAGGGAGCTTGGCATTGACCATGGTGACCAGCATAAAGCCATCGTTATCGAGAAAAACTCGGTGGTGGAGTTCACCAACGACCAGGGAGTACAGATATGGACCGTCCACAAGGGCGGCATCAGGGGAATCAACCTGAAGCCGCTCAAGGGTTCGGGAGGCAGTTTCCTCTTCTACACCCCTCGTCCTCAGGTGCAGGCAATACCGTTTGGCACCGTCTTCGTTATTCAGGCTAACAACAACACTTCGCGCGTCTATCTGCTCAGCGGCTCTATGGAGGTAACGAGCAAGAAGACTGGCAAGAAGGTGACGCTGAAGCCTGGACAGGCATCGACCGTCGGCACCGACGGACAGCAGAAGGTGCAGCAGTTCGACATCAAGAAGGCGGCCAAGAAGTTCGGCATTACCGATGCCCAACTGCAAGGCGAGACCGCTACGACTGCCACAACAACCAGACGCTACGAACTGGAGCGGGCTGTCGTGAAATATAGGGTGACGCGAGGCAGCCAGCAGGGCGTCATGGGGAAGTGTTTCGACAACTACGGCAGCATGGAGCGCCGCGAGCTCCGCATGGGCGACCAGACCACGCTGCAGCTGACACAAGGAAATAGCTCATACAGCCTCAACACGCAGGCAAAGACCTATACGCAGGTGACCAATGCGGAACTGAACTTCCTGAACATGAACGCCCCCGTGATGCTGAAGCTGAAGCTGAAGAAGAAGGGCACCGCCAAGGTATTGAACCGCGAGTGTACCATCTACGCCAACACGGACACGGAGTACTACGTCTGGAAGGGTATCGTGCTGAAGAAAGTGGCCCACACCAAGAAGGGCACCACTACGACCGAAGCCACATCGGTGGAGCTGCCCGCCTCTGTGGATGCCAAGTACTTCAACATGCCAGCAGGGTATAGGAAGAAGTGACAATGAATAATTGTAAACTACAACAACTATGAAAAGAATTAATGGCATCATTCTGATACTTGCGCTGCTGATGGTGGGAACACCGGGAGCATGGGCGCAGCAGAAAATCGGTTCCACGCTGACCTGCAACGGAGTGAGCATGAAATTCAGCGTATCAGGCATCTACGTGACGGAGAAGAAAAAGGAGGATACAGGCGGAACCCTGACTTGGGAATTCAAGGGAACGGTGAAACCAGGCAGCACCGTCAACGTCAGCATGGAGAAGACGGCAGGCGGAGGCGAGTCGAAAATGGCTATTGACTACGACTACCAGAGGAAAGGAGAGCTGCGTTTGATGGCCAACATGTATGAGCTTGAGCCTAAGACCTCCGACAGCAAGTCCATCAGCATTGCCTACGATGCCAAAGCTTACTTTATCACCATGAGCTTCCGCAACAAGGATGGCAACAAATGGTCCGATATCATCATCAAGCTAAACCTGGATGTTACAGACACGCCACCTTCTAACACCATAACCACTACAACAACCAGCGGCGACGAACAGGTGTTCACATACAACAAGCTACACTACAAGATTCTTTCGAAGAAGGCTGTCGAGGTGACGGGTGATCAACGTGGCTCATACGAGGGACGTGTGGATATCCCCTCGCAAGTGAAGCACAAGGGAGTGACCTATCAGGTGGTGGGCATCGGACAAAATGCCTTTGCCAACCAAGAGAAGCTGACAGACATCACCCTCCCTAAGACATTACAATACATTGAGACCAATGCTTTTCAGGGCACCAGCCTTTTCCGCGTCACCATTCCAGGCGACAAGACCAGCATCAAGCAGTACTCTTTCCGCAACTGCCTAAGTCTTGACATCGTCACCTGCTCCGGAAAGAAGCCACAATGCTCTGCTTCCGCCTTCTATGGATGCAAGAACATGCGCCAGCTACGCATCCGAGGCATCAACACCAGCAACAACGGCAAGAAGCTGAACGGCACACCTGCCGTGATTAAGGTAATTAAATAACTAAAACTATAACGACTATGAAAAGAATTAATGGCATCATTCTGACACTTGCGCTACTGTTAGCAGGAGCGATAACAGTAAAGGCACAGAAGAGTGAAACACTGGCCAATCACGAGTGTTCCATAACCTACTCCTTCTCAGGCGGTAAGATTACCGAGAGTAACGAAGAGCACCCGTTCGAGCACTATTACAAAGTAGATATCAGCCCTGGTCAGAAGATTACCGCCTCAGCCAAGGCCAACAACCATGTGATAGTAAACGATATGGGTATCGAAAGTAAACCCTACATAGAATTTGTGTTCAGGGCTTTTGACGATGCAGGCAAAGAAATAAAGAACGAGACGCACACAAGTGCCCAAATGGACACCCAAGTAAACTTCAGCTACACCGTACCCGCAAATTGCGACCATATCAAATTGCATATGGGCCGTCCTATCAATGCACCCCGTCATGCATTCGTTGAAGTGACTTTCAATGTCAAGAAGAATGCTACGGGCAACACAGACAATACGGGTAACACAGGCAACACGGGCAACAACGGCCTTGTTTTCAAGTATGACAACCTGCACTACAAGATTCTCTCCGAGAAGACCGTAGAAGTGACGGGCGATGTGCGCAGCGTCTGCAAGGGACACGTGGAGATTCCCAACATGGTGAAGCACGGCGGCAAGACCTATCAGGTGGTGGGCATCGGGAAGAACGCCTTTGCCGACCAGACACAGCTGACCAGCATCGTCATTCCGAAAACCATACGTGGCATAGCCGAGAACGCATTCCGTAACACGGGACTGAAGGATGTGGTGATACCCGGCGACAAGGTGAGCATCGTGAAAAACGCCTTTTTGAACTCCAAGAAACTCACCCTTGCTGTTGTCAGCGGCAAAGACCCCAAGTGCTCTGCCAGTGCCTTCATGGGCTGCAGCAGCATGATGGAACTGCGCATTAGCAACATCAGCGAGAATAACGATGGCAAGAAACTGAACGGCACGAATGCCGTCATAATAACGGGCAACCTAAATATTAAAGAAACGTACCTAAAATCACTTTCTACAAAGTTTGTGGTTATCAAAGAAGGCGAGAACAAGAAGAAATGGTACGTCTTAATGAATTACCCCGTATCTTATGGCGACTACTACGGCGTGACGGGCATCAACAAACGTCCTCGTAATGCGAATATCTTCGACGTCATCACTTCACTATCGGAACCCGAAAAGGAGCGGTTTGTGAAGGCCATTAACTCGATTGACAGCCGCATGCAGGTCCGTATAGCCACAGCTAACCAACTGCAGAATGCGCTGAGCAAAAAGTACAACATTTCGAGCGAGAACGGCCCATACAGCATAGCAACAAATGGTTTCTACCTCTACATGAGCTACAACAGCTACCTGCGCATGAGGGAACTGCGTAAGCAGCATTGGGGCTTTTGACTTCGTCGGTTACTGATTCACCCTTGCCGTCACAATTAAAACTATCATCATTATGAAAAGAATTAATGGCATCATTCTGACACTCGCCCTGCTGATGGTGGGAACACTGGGAGCGTGGGCGCAGCATGTGGAAAGTGGAACAGGAATGGCATGGAATGGTCAGGCTAAGATGGACTTTTCCTTTTCAGGAGGCGAGATTAAAAAAAAGGAAGAGCGTGACAACAGATACTTCTACGAGTGCGATGTCCTCGTTGGGTCAGTAATCACCGTATCTGCCAACCTCGTATCTGCTCCAGAGGGTATTAAGGAAATCCATTTATCGCATTCTTTTAATACTTCTACCAGAGAAGAAATCAAGAAAGAAGGCAAGTCGGTTAAGCTTCAATATAAGGTTGAGAGTGCTGATTGTTTCAAAGGGATTGAAACTCGAGCATATATTTATCTTACCGGTACAATGGTACTTCAGATCAAATGGAACGTCATCAATAAGCCGAATACCCCAACTTCTCCTACTACAACCACTCCCCCAACGCAGCCAATAACAATAGATAATTGCAACTGCGATTATATCAGAAGTGATATAGGATATTATCTAATTGACAGCCATATCCGCTTCAACGACTTTTACGGAGAGGTGAAGATGCGTCCAAACTGGAAGGAAGATGACTCCTATGAATTTGTTGACATTGACTCCCCTATCTACGAGTGCTACCGCATTAAGACCGAGGAGGATTCTGGAGCTATATTGGGTTTGTGGGATATGAGTACTTACGTCATGAAGCCTGAGACAACACTTATTATCCGTACGGAAGAGGATAATACCACTAGATTTGAATTAATTGTTGGTACTCTCTGGGGGCAAATTAAGAAAATGGCAACGGGAAAGAGCGTTGAATGCGAGATGTCGCAATGTGTATCTGGAATTTCCGGCACCATTGTCGCTTGGGAGGAAAAGAACGGTGTCTCCAGTGTCTATCTCTTTGCAGGCAAGGTAGATGTGACGAGCAAGAAGACGAAGAAGAAGCAAGTGCTGCAACCCGGGCAGACCTCAAGCGTAGGCAAGGATGGCAAGATTGTGGTCAAGAAGTTCAACATAGAGCAGGGCGCCAAGAAGTTCGGCATCCCCATGAGCGAGATTCGCAACCACTATTCAAATACCACGACCACAGCAACGACGAAGCGCTACGATGTGGAGCGGGCCATGGTGAAGTACAAGGTGACAACGGGAACGACGCAGGGCGTGATGGCAAAGGTCTTTGATAAATACGGACAGCAGGAACGCCGCGAGATGAAGATGGGTAACCAGACCACGCTGCAGCTGACGCAGGGCAACAACTCGTACAGCCTCAACACGCAGGCAAAGACCTATACGCAGGTGACCAATGCGGAACTGAACTTCCTGAACATGAACGCCCCCGTGATGCAGAAACTGAAGCTGAAGAAGAAGGGCACCGCCAAGGTATTGAACCGCGAGTGTACCATCTATGCCAACGCGGACACGGAGTACTACGTCTGGAAGGGCATCGTGCTGAAGAAGGTGGCCCACACCAAGAAGGGCATCACCACGACCGAGGCCACATCGGTGGAGCTGCCCGCCTCTGTGGATACCAAGTACTTTAACATGCCAGCAGGGTATAGGAAGAAGTGATAATGGATAATTAAAATTACAACGACTATGAAAAGAGCTGTACGGTTTATCGTGATACTCGCACTGCTGATGGTGGTGCAGCTTGCAAGTGCGCAAAGCGGAAAAATAAGCTACGGCGACTTGGAGATGGCATATTCGTACTCCAGTGCCAAAAACGTGAAAGTGGAATGGCCAGAGGGTTGGACGGCCGGCCGCTTTTACGAAGGGTACACTACTTATAAAAGCCCTGTAGAGTTTGCCACGATTACGTGCGACGCTTCCGTAGGCGAGGAGATAACCGTCACTGCCCGAAAAACAAAGGGCACAAACAATGACAGGGTTGGTGGTTGTGTGCTTTTTGACGGTCAAAGGCATAAAGTCGCAGAAGATGCCAAAGGTATCAAGCTGACATTCAAGGTGCCTTCGGAGAATATGGCGAAGAAAATAAAGGTTCAGTTGTGGTGCGGAGATCCTAACAGTTTCGTGGTGCTCTATGAAATAATATGGAAGGTAAAAGGCGAAGCAACGACTCCCACACCTGTTAAGCCTGAGAAAAAAGATACTTGCCGTATGAAGAAAAGCAAATACGAATTTTTCGACCTATGGGGAGAAGTGTCTATACGCTGTAATGACGAGGAGGATGATGCCTATGAATTTGCCAGATTAGATGATCCTATCTACGAAAACGACAGGATTCGGACGAAGGAAGAATCGGGGGCAGTACTCGTATGGGAACTTGAAGATCATGAAAATCCCTACCATGATCAGACATTCACTATGGGTGAGGAATCCATTATTGTAATTCCTATAAAGCCAAGAGACCCCTGTGACATTCGGAATTATGAAGACGGAAGGATTAATTGGGGATATGTTGCCGGAAAGATGTGGGCAATAGAAAAGCATAACTTTAAGAGGATGTTGGAAGGCCGCGAACCTGAAGATCCATGCGAGGAGAAAGGGCATATTGTGTTTGGCGTAAGAGACCTTGATGAATTACCACCGGACTTTGATGAAGAAAAAATCAGGAAGCATTGGATGGAATTGTCTGGCGAACAGGTATATGAGATTAGGCAACAGATACGATGGTGGAATGACCACAATAATCCTGCATTTCGGAAAAAAGGTACCACCACAGAAATACCTGTTGTCTATGCCATTGAGAGCCAGGGTAGTGAAGTTAAGATTAACATGTTAAGTGGCTTCGTGCCTGTAGTGTCAGAGAAGACAAAAGCGTTCTACATATTAAAGGAAGGGCAGTCGGCAACAGTAGGCAGGAATGGAAAGATTGTGGTCAAGAAAATTGATGTCAACAAGGTTGCCAAGAAGTTTGGTATATCCAATGCTGCCCTGCAAGGAAATACGGAAACTGTGGTAAAGCGCTACGAAATAGAGCGCGCCATTGTGAAGTATAAGGTGACGAAGGGCAACCGTCAGGGTGTGCTGGCTAAGGCGTTCGATAAATACGGACGATACGAGCGCCGCGAGCTGAAGATTGGCAATGTGAACAGCATTGCCCTGACGCAGGGCAGCAACAGCTACGCCCTCGACAAAAAGACGAAGATTGCCAAGCGGACGAAGGATGCCGACCTGAACTTCCTCAACCTGAACGAGGCGCTGATGAAGAAGCTCAACCTCAAGAAGAAGGGCACCGCCAAGGTCGTGGGCAAGAAGTGTGACCACTACGTAGGCCGGAATGTGGAGTACTACGTCTGGAAGGGTCTGGTGATAAAAAAGGTGCAGAAGGAGAAGGACGGAACCACCACCATCCACGAAGTTACCAGCATCGAGGAACCCACCAGCATAGATGCGAAGATGTTCAAGATGCCCAAAGGATATACGGTTAAATAATCAATAACGATAACGAAACAGAATAACAAAAAACATCATAATTATGAGAAGATTTTATGGCTTATTTCTGACACTCGCCCTGCTGCTATGGGCAGCAGGCGCCGCGGCAGAGAGCTATACCGGCACCATGCAACGCCACGGGGTGAAGATGGAATATAGTTTCTCCGGTGGTAAGGTAACGAAGAAAGACGAGCCTGTCATTGGCGGTGCACCCTATGCAGAAATGCTGGTAAACATCGAAGGTGAGGTAAAATCGGGCACTACGGTCACGGCCTCGTGCAAGAAAATGCAGGGTCTTGCGACGTTCAAGGAGGTGACCATTTCGACCCTCATCCATACTGACGACGGGCAGATAAAGGAAGATGTGAAGAAAGGCGACGGCTCGTGTTCCGTTTCCGTCAGCGTGCCCGGCAATGCCACAAAAGTCAGCATATTTATGTCGTACCGCTCGTGGAGAACCAAACTTACCAGCGAAGTGACCTGGAACGTGGTGAAAGAGAACACGACGACACCTAACAGACCCGACGAGAGCACTTCCGTGAATCCCGCCAAGACGTACAGGGACCAGGCCACCTGCGAAGGACACACCATGAAGTACAGCATTGCCGGCGGTACCGTCCTGAAAAAGGAGAAGGCAAACGTCACACACGACCAATGGGGGCATGACGACTACCTCCAGAAAATCAAGGGTATCGTACAGCCAGGAGCAACAATCAGCGTCGATCTCTCGAAGGTGAAGGGAGAAGGCACACCCCGCCTCGGCATCGTGTTTGATTACCAGAAGAAAGGACAAATGCCTAACATGATGGGTATCATGTACCAGACGGAACAGACAACCACTACCTCGAAATCCTTCAGGGTACCCAGTGATGCCGAATACGTGGAGGTATTCATCCACTACCAGGTGCCTCACAAGGGAGCAGATTCTGATATAGACATCATTGTCAAGCTGTATGTGGGTGACCGAATGGCAGACTATGAGTACTCGTCGTCAACGCCCTCGACACCTGTCAACACCAATACGCCCGGCAATTTCAAGTGGAACGACATTGCGCCTGACGAGAACTGTCCCGTATGCAAGAAGCCGTACAGCGGCTACGATGTGCTGCACGTCAATGGCAGCGTTGGGCAACGGTGTAAGGACGGCCACGGCAATTTTGCAAGTATGTCAGCACTGGACCCCTATTATTTCTACGACTACATCATCACCAAGTCTGACGGTGAGGTGACGCTCTTTTACGGCGACCAGGAGAACACCGTCACCGTCAAGCCCAACTCAACCGTTATCTGTGCACCGCTGGCCAACGGCAACAGCCGTTGGTACGTGCATAAGGGAAGCATCGTGGGACAGCATCTGAAACATGTAAACAAGGTAAGGCCCACCATCGAACTATCCAACTGTTCCGCCTACCCCAAGGGTACCATCTATGTGGCTGAGGACGACGGCAAGACGTCACGCGTCTATCTGCTCACCGGCTCCATGGAAGTGACGAGCAAGAAAACCAGCAAGAAGGTGACTCTGAAGCCAGGACAGGCATCGACCGTCAGTGCCAACGGACAACAGAAGATACAGGCTTTCGACGTCAAGAAGCTGGCCAAGAAGTACGGCATATCAACGTCAGGAACCGCGACGACGGGCAACACCGGCCTGGTGTTCACCGCCGACAAGATGAACTACAAAATCCTGTCTGACAAGACCGTCGAGGTGACAGGCGAGGTGCGCGGCATCTACGAGGGCCACGTCAAGATTCCGACCAAGGTGAAGCACGGCGGCAAGGAGTATCAGGTGGTGGGCATCGGGCCGAAGGCCTTTGCCGACCAGACGAAGCTGACCGCGGTAGATATTCCCACGTCGATACTCGGCATTGCCGGGGATGCCTTCCTGAACACGGGACTGACCAGCGTCACCATACCCGGCGACAAGACGAACATCAACAAAAACGCCTTCCGCAACTGCAAGAAGCTGACCGTTGCCACGTGCAGCGGCAAGAAACCGCAATGCTCGGCCGACGCCTTCAACGGCTGCTCCAGCATGAGGGAACTGCGCATACGCGGCATCAGCGAGAGCAACAACGGCAAGAAACTGAACGGCACCAATGCCGTCATCAAAGTAATGAAATAAAGCCGAAAGTTTTGTCCTCTCGGTTTAATTGTCTGTATATGTAATATGTAATAGTACAAAAAAATGAAAACAATGAGAATCTTTTTCGCCGCTGTACTCATGACACTCGGCGTGACAACGGCACAGGCACAGCACTGTGGACACGGCAAGAAAGCCGCCATCGAGAACATCCTGACACGAACCAGCATTCGTAAGTACCAGAACAAAGCCGTGGAGGCAGGGAAAATAGACACCTTGCTGCGGGCTGCCATGGCCGCACCAACGGCCGTCAACAAGCAGCCGTGGCACTTCGTGGTAGCCACCCAGCCAGCTGTCATCGAGAAGTTAGGCGGCGAGCGCTTCGGCAAGGCTCCGTTGGCCATCGTCATCTGCGGCAACATGGAGAAAGCCCTGCAGGGCCCTGGCCGCGACTTCTGGATTCAGGACGTCTCGGCAGCCACGGAGAACCTGCTGCTGGCAGCCCACGCCATGGGCTTGGGAGCCGTCTGGACGGGCGGCTATCCGCGCATGGAGCGTTGTGCCGGCATTGCCGACGTCATCGGCACGCCAGAGTATATCGTTCCGCTCTGCGTGGTGTATATAGGCTATCCTGACGAACAGCCGGAGCCCAAGCAGAAGTTTAAGACAGAGAACATCTCCTGGAACGCTTACGGAAACGCCAATAGAGAATAGTCTGCACAATGCCTCGCACGAGCAGATAGAGCAACATGGAGAGCCACAGACCGTGGTTCTCCATGGTTTTTGTAAAAAAGAACGTGCCTACGAAGAATACCACTGCCGCCACGACGGACGAGAGCAGCATGCCGCGCGTCTGCGTAGTGCCGATGAAGAGGCCGTCCCAGACGAAAGCCGCCACGCCGGCAACAGGAATGAGGTAAGCCCACCAGACGTACTGACGCGAAGCCTCAACGACCGACGGCTCGTCGGTGAGCAGCCGGAGGAAAGGCATGCCGCCCAGCACATAAAGGGCCGTGAAAAACAACGTCACCCCTGCGCCCCACAGGAACAGGTGCCGCACCACGTCACGAAAAGCCGTCATGTCCTGAGCACCCCAATAGCGTCCGCCAAGTGCCTCGCCGGCATAGGCAAAGCCGTCGAGGAAGTAGGAGAAGAGCAGGTAGAGTTGCATGAGCAGCGTGTTGACGGCCAGGATGGTGGCTCCCTGCTGCGCACCGGCCGACGTAAAGTAAAGGTTGACACCGACGAGAAACAGCGTACGGAGGAAAATGTCGGTATTGATTTTTAGCATAGAGCGTAGGGGACGACTTCGAAAACCATTCTCGCACCTCACACCCCGTAACCCGTGACTCGAACCTCGCAACTCGTGACCCGCAAAAAACAACGCAAGCACGAACCCCGCATACTGCGCAATGACGGTACCCAAGGCCACGCCCTCGACCTTCATGCCCAAGCCATAGACCAGCAAGAGCGAGACAAGGATGTTGACCACGTTCTGAATGATGCTCACCATCATGGGGACCCTGGTGTTCTGCCTGCCAATGAACCAGCCGGTCAGCGCAAAGAGCCCCAACGAAGCCGGAGCACCCCAAATGACAATATAGAAATAAGTAACGGATAGCGGACGGACATCGGACGTAGGTCCAATAAGCCAGAGCATCAGCTCGCACAGCGGCCACTGCAACAGCAAAAGTACAGCCGCCACGCTTAGCGCCGTCAGCAGCGACCGACGTAGCAACAGGCGCATTTCCTCATGGTTGCCCCGGCCGAAGGCCTGCGCCGTCAGACCACTGGTGCCCATGCGCAGGAAGCCAAACGCCCAATAGACCAGGTTGAAAATCATCGACCCCACGGCAACGGCACCAATGTAGGCAGCATCGCCCATGTGACCGACGATGGCCGTATCGACCAACCCTAATAACGGAACCGTGACGTTCGTCACAATGGCTGGCAGGGCAATTTGCAGTATCTGATGGTCTCGCTGATTCATTTTGCGTGGCAAAGGTACTAAAATAATTCATCATTCATCATTCATTATTCATAATTATTTCGTAACTTTGGAAGAAATCGCAAACCTCTTGTAAATAAAGGCAGTTCGGAAGATTGAGAAAAATCTGGGTTCTTGCTTAGGCAAGCGGCCGCTCCAGCTTTGCTGGCTTGCTACCATCGGGACGCAAGAAAGCCGAGCGACGAACTGGCAACGGTTCTTACACCTAAAGGTATAAGCAAGCAAGCTCGTGGCTCATTTCCTCATTCTGTCGTGATTTGCTTATCAATGCGCTCGACCTTTGGTCGCTTCGCTCCGCGAAGAACTCCCGACTCAGAGCCACCAGCATGTTTCCGCTCGAGTTCCGCTCGCTTGCTACCAGCGGGACGCAAGAATGGCTCGTTGTCAAGTGCAAAGGTAATACTTTTATTTGAAAGCACCAAATCCTATACATACAATTTAACGGGCTTACCGCCATATCGGTTCCTTTCGCCAGTCTCCCGTGAATCCGTATTTGTAATAAGGTATGCTTGTGTTGTTGTCAATTAAGGCAAGCAGTTTCTCTTTTATCTGGTTCTCTGGATATACTGCATTGCAAAGATAGATCATGGCGGAAATCACTCCGTATTGTTTCTTCTTCTGATTGTCCGTTAATGGATTCAGTAACCACTTGTCACGATGTCCTTTGGGATTGGTCACTTGTTTGGCAAGACTTCGGTTCCAGAGACGTGAGTGGTGGGCAATGATATTGCGAAGTACCGAAATGGCCTCCAACCAACTGGATAATTCTTTAGCAGAATACAGCCCGAAGTCGTTGGCAATAGCAGCACGCTCTGGCAATTGGCTCTTCAAGTTCTTATACATCTTGGAGAGTGTGCCAAAGGTTGCACTTTCGAGAATCATCCACGCATCAGGATTGTCACCATCCATTGATTCCCAATCCCAGTTAGGGTGCTCAGATATATACTCTTTGGCAAATGGCTCAGTGCTACGGTCAAACTCATGTTTGAGGTCAAGCACGAAATCCTCGTAGTAGTCCTTACGCTCAAAAAGAGAAGAATCCAAGTACCAAAGTCCGCTACCTTTTGCCTGTGACAGATGGTTGATAATCTTCGCCCTCAGTGCTACCTCTATTATCTCAATGGCATCAAAGAGAATTAGCCGTAGATTGCGGTCAAAGTTGTATCGGGCAATGACCTCGTCGAAAGAGGCATCTTCCTTAAAGTCATGCTCTGTTTCTTCATCCCTCATATCTGTCCAATAGTATTTCAATCGGAAATAGCTGATGTGCGCCAAACACTGCTTGGCTTTCTCTTCATTGCCAAACGCCATACCCCTTGAACGGAGTAAGCGAAATTGTTCTTCTATTGTGCGTGGCTTCTGATTGCTCATTGCTGTCTATAAAAAAGGTGACCCGCCAGCAGATCTACGGGATGCCGACGGGTTCTGTTATCGTTTGATTCGGACTATCTTATCCGAGAATCTTCTTCATTTCGATTGCAAAAATAATGTTTTTTCTTCAAATATGCAAGAATTCGATTATTTTTTTGAAGAAATAATACCAAATATACCATTTTTTTTGTATTTTTGCACCAAGTTTCGCAAGAGACTCAAGACATATTGAAACAACGAAGCGTTATGCTCGACTTGCTAATGGAAACGTAGGAAACTTCCAATGAACTGCAAGGACGGTGTATCGGTTCGCGCATATAGCGTGGACTGATTACTCCTTCTCAGTTCAAGGCAATTCCTACGGCCTCCATTAGAAGAAGTGGTATATCAGTGCCACGCTTCTAAAATCAACTACCCAATTAGGTGCTGAATGGGTCATAAATGAATTAATACTTATGGATATGGATTTTGTTAATAAATTGAGTGAAATACATTCATTTGTTGTACTTCAGGAAATTTTCGAGTCTTGGGTAAAAGAAGGAGCCATAAATGAAAAGACATTAGAGCTCCAATTGGGTTACACTTCTTTGATAACTTATCCTTCGATATATCTGACGAAAGAAAATGCAGGAAAAGAGATTGCTGCTGCAAAAGTTTGTCATGAGATTTTAACAAAATATGCTAAAGATAAAATTAAGGAAGACCTCGCTTCGGAAAATGAAAAGACGAAAGTCGCTGCAGCCCTTATGGTTTTACCACCAGAGAAGTATATATTGACTGTTTGCAGTGAATTCTTCCATTTACATTATTTCCTCAAAGGTTTATACGCAAACTATTCTGACGAGCAGTTGACCACCATAAACGGAGACGACTATGCAAAAGTTTGGCTTAATATTTTCTCTAAAGGTTATCATTTTGAACCAACGGAGAAGAATTTAAATGCCGATCGCAATCATTTTAATGAAGCCTTAATAATGATTTCCAAGATGCATCTTTCGCCAGAGTATAAGGAAAAGATAGATGTTGAAAACATAAAACCACAATTTGAAAAATACTATCACATGAGCAATAATAGTGGTAGCGGAACTGGCTGTATGGTTTCCTTTGTTATATTGATATTCACTTCCTTAATGGTTGCTTGCAGTATTCTATGATTTGGTTCATACTTGCGATTATATTCGCCATAATGGCATTTTACTTTCATTACAGTGCTGATAAAATGGAGAACTCGACTAATCCCCAGCCCTCGTATGCCGCACCTAAATCGAAAACATATTGGGAATCATTCAAGGAAAGTAATCCTACTAAGTCGAAAGAAATAGAAACTCTTTGGGGACTCGATTTCTCTACACTTAGTGATAGGGATGCAAGAGAAAAGAAAGAAACGCTTGAACGATTGAGTAAGGGCATGAATTGTTCTATATCTCAAATTAAGGAAAACTATTTGAAAGAAATCGAAAAATATCCTGCTCGTCTCATTCCTCAAATGATTGAATCTACTAGCAGGGAACGGTCTATGGAAATGGAAACATTCCACATTGGAGAGGGCAACACTGCATCAGCCTTGATGGTTAAATGGTTAAAGGAACGACACAAGGAATTGGGGGCACCAGATGCGAATATTTCTGCGTCGGCATCTGATAAGGAAATGGAGATTGCAAAGTCATACTTCCCCTATACAAAGATTGAGGATTTGCTAGAGCGAATCAAATCATTAAGGGAAATGTCTGAACTATTCAAATGCCCAATAGAAGGTCTTGAAAAGCTCTATAAAGATGATGTGATGAGTAAATATGATGGTACGTATGAGAATTTCCATTATCTGCCTGAAGCATATAAATATATGGCCAATCAAGCCTATGAAGTTGCACCGCGAATGGCGCTAAAACCAGAGAACACTTCATATGGTATAATGTGCGATTGGCTTTCTGACATCATGAAAGCAGAAAGACATAAGTTCCTTGATAGTGGGCAAGCCAGATGTCCATACTGTCATAGCACCAATGTAAAGTTGCTGATGTTTGATGATGAATTTGAG
>JAGAYI010000064.1 GCA_017940545.1 Prevotella sp. | reverse complement strand
TCCGTGACGTTGTGGAGCAGATGCCCTCGTTCCCCGGAGGTAAGGAGGCCATGATGAGCTATGTGTCCAGAAGTATCAAGTATCCTACAGTGGCTGAGGAGAATGGTACCCAGGGACTTGTCATCGTTTCCTTCGTTGTAGAGAAGGATGGCAGCATCAGTGGTGCGAAGGTGATAAGAAGTGTTGACCCGTCGCTTGACAAGGAGGCGCTGCGTATCATCCGTTCCATGCCGCGATGGACGCCGGGAAAGCAGGATGGCAAGCCTGTCCGCGTGAAATATACAGTCCCTGTCAGTTTCCGCCTCCATTAAAAAAACTAAATAATTTGGCTATTCGCGCAAATGTTCGTACTTTTGCGTCTTGAAAAAGAGAATATCAACAAAAATAGAGAAAGATAGAAAATGAAAAAGACAAATCTTTTCCTGCTCTCGGCAGCGTCGCTGATGCTGCTGACAGCCTGCTCCGGAAAGTTGGGAGCCCTGAGTGCAGACAATTTCAAGGTTACACCCAAGCCCTTAGAGTCGCGTGGCGGCCACGTAGAGGCAACCATCGACGGCTCGTTCCCGGAGAAATACATGAAGCGTAATGCCGTGGTGAAGGTAACCCCCGAACTGCGCTTCATGACATCGCAGGGACTGCAGACGGAGCGCGGACAGGCTGCCACGTTCCAGGGTGAGAAGGTGATGGGAAACGACCGCACCATTTCGTACAAGTTGGGTGGACACTATGCCATGAAGACCGACTTTGTCTACCAGCCGGACATGCAGAAGAGCGAGCTCTGGCTGACATTCCAGGCCAAGGTGGGCAAGAAAATGGTTGAAGTGCCTGCCGTGAAGGTGGCCGACGGCGTGATAGCCACGTCAGAACTGTACCACAAGACGCTGGCTGGCACATCGCCTGTGCTGGCTGCTGACTCCTTCCAGCGCATCACCCAGATCAAGCAAGAGGCAAACATCAAGTTCCTGGTGGCCCAGACGCAGCTGCGCAAGAGCGAGCTGCAGAGCACGTCGGTGACCGACTTCGTGAAGCTGCTGAAGCAGATTAACAACGAGCGCGAAACGATGGTGCTGAACAACGTGGAGGTTTCTGCATACGCCTCACCAGAGGGAACATTCTCCGTGAACAACCGTCTGGCCATGGGCCGTCAGGACGTTTCTGCCGACTTCGTACGCAAGCAGCTGAAGACGACGAGCCTGAGTTCATACGTTGACACCCGCTACACGGCAGAAGACTGGGAGGGATTCCAGCAGCTGGTGCGTGCCTCGAACATTCAGGACAAGGACGTGATTCTGCGTGTGTTGTCTATGTACGACGACCCCGAGGAGCGCGAACAGCAGATACGTAATATGAGCGAGGCCTTCCGTGAGCTGTCGGAGGGCATCCTGCCCGAGCTGCGCCGTGCACGCCTCATTGCCAACTACGAGGTGGTAGGCCGTAGCGATGAGCAGATTCGCGAGCAGTTCAGGGCAGACCCCACGCAGCTGAACGTAGAGGAGATGCTCTATGCCGCCACGCTGACCAACGACCAGTCGGAGCAGCTGCATATCTATCAGGAAGCCGTCAAGCAGTTTTCTGCCGATGCACGTGCCTATAACAACATTGGTCGCATCTACTACCAGCAGGGAAACTATGAGCGTGCCCGCAAGTTCTTCCAGCAGGCTCTCGGCGTAGATGGCCAACTGGACGAGGCCAATGCCAACCTGGGACTCTTAGAGCTGATGAACGGCAACGTCAGGGAGGCCGAGAACTACATAGCCAAGGCTTCCGGGTCAACAAAGATTGGTGAGGCAGTCGGACTGCTGCACCTGGCACAGGGCAACTACGCTCAGGCCGGACAGGACATGGCCGACGTGGTGAGCAACAATGCGGCACTGGTACAGATTCTGAACAAGGATTACACCAAGGCAGAGCAGACGTTAGGCAAGATTGAAGCCAAGGATGCCATGACCGACTATCTGCGTGCCGTGCTCTATGCCCGCAAGGGGAATAACGGCGTGGCAGGAACGTTCCTTCGCAGCGCCCTGCAAAAGGATGCCATGCTGAAGGCATACGCTGACCGTGACCTTGAATTGAAGAACGTAAAATAAATGAAGCGATACTTCGCGTTCCTTTTCGTGTGTATGCTGCTCTTGGTCTCTTGCGGGACCGAGAGCGGCCGTTTTCGTATAGAGGGCCGTCTGAAAAACATGAATCAGGCGGAGTTCTACATCTACAGCTTAGAGGGTGGCAATCCACGGCTCGACACCATCAGCGTTGCCGACGGACGGTTTATCTATGAAACTGACCTGGAACGTCAGGGCACCTACGTGCTGCTCTATCCCAACTTTTCAGAACAGGTGATTTTCGGAGAGTCAGGAGCGACGGTGGAGGTGGAGGGCGACGCTTCACATCTGAAGGACACGCAGGTGACGGGAACGGCTGCCAATGACGACATGACCGCCTGGCGCATGAATGCCAACCGGCTGACGCCACCCGAGGTGAAGAAATCGGCCGTTGACTATATCAGAGAGAACCCGGGCTCCGTCATAAGCAGCTATTTGCTGAGCCGCTACCTGCTGTTAGGTGACACGCCGGACTACAAAACGGCAAGCGAACTGTTGCAGCTGATGTTGAAGGAACAGCCGGAGAACGGTCGTCTGATTCGCCTGAAGAAGCAGATTGCCGGTCTGCAGTACTACCGCGAGGGGCAGCAATTGCCCAGTTTCTCGGCTACAGACATCAACGGCAAGCGCGTCTCGCGTGAATCGCTGAAGGCTGAGTTGAACGTGGTCTGCGTGTGGGCGTTATGGAACTACGAGAGTCAGTCGATGATGCGCAAGCTGAACAGCCTGAAGCACGAATATGGCGGCAGACTTGCCATTGTGAGTATTTGTGTTGAGGCGAGTCAGAAGACCTGTCGCGATTTCGTGGAGCGTGACTCCATGCGGTGGAGCCATGTTTGCGACGGCTTGTTGTGGGAGTCGCCCATTGTCCAGCAGTTGGGCATTGCCAATATTCCCGGCAACTTGCTGATAGACCAAAAAGGGAAAATTCTGGCTGTTGACGTGAAGAACAGCGACCTTGACGGGAAAGTAAAATCATTTCTTAAATGAAACCGCACTACCAGGGACTCAGTGACGAAGAGGTGCTTCGCAGCAGGGCGGAACATGGCGACAATGTGCTGACGTCACCTGAAAAGGAATCACTCTGGAAGCGTTTTTTCGAGAAGCTGTCAGGTCCTTTCGGGCATTACCTGAAGGGGTGGGACGACGGTGACTCGCTGATATTCATTTTGGAGATAGCCGCCTTGCTCTCCATTTTCATCTCACTATCGGAGTACAACGAGTGGTTCGGCCTGCGTAACCCCGGCAACGAGGTATTTCTTGAGCCCATCGGCATTCTGATGGCTATCTTCATTGCCACAGGCATCTCGTTTATCTTTGAATTGAAGGCAGACCGTGAGTTCTCCCTT
>JAGAYI010000063.1 GCA_017940545.1 Prevotella sp. | reverse complement strand
TTGTAAGCATGAAAAAAGGAGTTAGATTGTCTCTAACTCCTTGCTTTTCAGCCTTTTACGTGGCGCTTCAGGATGGGCTTGAACCAACGACCCCCTGATTAACAGTCAGGTGCTCTAACCAACTGAGCTACTGAAGCAGGTTTTGCTGTTAAGCGGGTGCAAAAGTACGTTGTTTTTTTGAAATGACCAAACTTTTTCGCAAAAAAATTAACGGAAAGTGAAAATTTTTACAAAAAAACGCCAAATTAGGGTGATATTCGGCTAAGAACATGTAAATTTGCAGCCAGAAAATAACCGTAAAGATGAAAAGAACAATTCTGACTATCCTTGCCAGCCTGCTGACAATTGTGAACCTGCTGGCACAAAGCACAAGTAACCATAACTTTGAGGTTGCCAAACAGCTGGAGACTTTTAATGCTATTTATAAGAACCTCGACCTGATGTATGTTGATACGCTCAATGCAGAGGAAGTGATAGGTAACGGCATTAATGCCATGCTTCGCTCGCTGGATCCTTATACGGATTACTATCCTGCCAGCAAGAAGAATGACCTGAAGACGATGCTGACGGGAAAGTATGCCGGCATTGGTGCCTTGATCCGCTACCACCAGCGGCTGAAGCGCATCGTGATAGACGAGCCATATGCGGGCATGCCTGCTGCCGAAGCTGGTTTGCGGAAGGGTGATGTCATTTTGCAAATTGACGATACAGTTATGACAGACAAGGCCGTGGGCTATGTAAGTGAGCATTTGCGAGGTGATGCAGGTACAAGTTTCGTGCTGAAGATTCTGCGTCCTTCTACGGGTAAGGAGATGAAGTTTAAGATTACCCGTCGTAATATTCAGTTGCCGGAGATCCCTTATTACGGGTTGCAGGAGAATGGTATCGGCTATATCAATTTGTCAACTTTCGTTGGTGAGCCTTCAAAACCCATGCGTCGTGCTTTTGTAGATTTGAAGCAGCGTGGTGCCAAGTCGCTCATTCTTGACTTACGGGGAAATGGTGGCGGCTCTTTGTCTGAGTGTATAGACATTGTAAACTTGTGGGTTCCTAAGGGGGTGACTCTGGTGGAGACGCGTGGAAAGATGGCTCGTGCCAACTCTGTCTATACCACACGTTTGGAGCCTGTTGACACGCTGATGCCCATCGTGGTATTGGTAAACGGTGAAACAGCTTCGGCCAGTGAGATAACCAGTGGTTCTATTCAGGATTTAGACCGTGGCATTATAATAGGTACGCGTACGTATGGGAAGGGGCTTGTGCAGATCCCGAACATCCAATTGCCTTATAATGCCAACTTGAAACTGACGACTTCGAAGTACTATATTCCCAGCGGGCGTTGCATTCAGGCCATCAATTACCGTCATGCAGGCGGTGGCTATACGGAGCGTGTGCCAGATTCTCTGACGCATGTTTTTCGTACGCTGCATGGCCGTGAAGTCCGTGATGGCGGCGGTGTGAAGCCTGATATTGAGGTGAAGCCTGACACGCTGCCGAACATTGCTGTCTATTTAGACCGCATGGACTCTACCGAAGTGATGTTTGACTACGTGACGGAGTATATTGCAAGACACCCGCAGATTGCCACTCCCACGACGTTCCATCTGACTGATGCCGACTTTGCCGACTTTAAGCAACGCGTTGTCAACAGTGGCTTCACTTATGACCCTGTCAGTGAGAAGCGTTTTGACGACTTGGTGAAGGCTGCTCAGTTTGAAGGCTATTACGATGATGCCAAGGCTGAGTTTGATGCTCTGAAGGCTAAGTTGAAGCATAATATAGCCAGTGATATTGACCGTCACCGTGATACGCTGCAGCAGATGTTGGAGCAGGATATCATCATGGCATATTATTACCAAGCTGGTGTGGTGGAATCTGGGTTGGCAACAGACAAACAATACCAGGAAGCTGTCCGTTTACTGAACAACCCAGAGGAATACAAGAAACTTCTGAATCCTTCGGTCACCCCTTGATTTTAATGATTTCATCGCACAGCTGACTAATACTGGGGCGGTGTGAAATCATGATCATAGTCTTGTTGGGGTAATCCTTGAAGAGACGTGAAAACAGGGTACGCTCCGTTTGCTCGTCGAGCGACGAACTGATTTCGTCGAGCAGCAGAATGTTTCCCGGTCGTAGCAGGCCGCGTGCAATGGCAATGCGTTGTGCCTGACCCTCGCTGAGTCCTGCTCCACGTTCCCCACATTCAGTATCCAGTCCTTGTGGCAGTTCGTTGACGAAGTCTGCCACGGCCGTGTGCAGCACTTTCTTGAGTTCGTCATCAGTAGCTTCCGGTTTTGCCAGTAGCAGGTTGTAGCGTATGCTGCCGCTCATGAGTGTGTTCCCTTGTGGTACGAAGACGAAATTGCAGCGTGTGTCAGGGCTGACTGGGTAGTGGCTTTGGGTAGATGCCTGGCGGGTGGAGTAGAGTGTAATGCTACCGCTCTTGGGCGTTGCCAGTGCCAGCAGAAGCCTGAAAAGTGTTGTCTTTCCGGCTCCTGTCTCTCCGGTCAGTGCCGTCTTTGTGCCTGGCAGGAAGTCGTGTGAGAAATGGTTAACCACGTAGTTGTCGCCGGTTGTATATTGGAAACTGACGTCTTTCATGCTGACTCCCAGCATGCCCTCCATTCTGTTTTTCTTTCCGCTTGTTTCCTCCACGTTCATTTTTTCCAGTTCCACCAGTCTGTCAATGCTGGCAGATGCGTGAATCATTTGCGGCACCATGTTCAGTAATCCCATGATAGGGTGCTGAATTTGTCCCACCAGTTGCAGGAACGATGTCATGACGCCAAACGTGATGAGGCCGTCGCGCAGTTGCAGTCCTCCCCATACGAACGCCAGCAGATAGCCCATTCCGAAGCATCCTGACAGTAGTGCGCGTGTAATGAGCGTGAATCGTGTGCGCCGCTTCACCTTTCCCTTCAGGTCTTGCTGCATGTCGTCCAGTCGTCCTGTAATCCACGTGTTGCTTTCCAGCGAGCGCAGCACGACGTTGTGCTCCATGCCTTCCTGAACCAGCATCTGTATGCTGGCATCCTGTTCGCGAATGTCGCGAGTCATCTCGCGCAGTTGTCGGGTGATGAATTTCCCCATAGCCACCAGAATGGGTGTGAGCAGCAGCAGGATCCATGCCAGTGTGGTGTCCATAGAGTGCATCAGCAGGAAGGCACCGATCAGCTGTACCAGCGTGATGGTAAACTGCGGCAGCAGCGAGGTGCACACGTCGCTGACCACCGAGACATCCTTTTCCAGTCTTGATGTGATGTCGCCTGAATGCAGCGAACCCTCGTACATGCGTCGTCGGAAGAGGTGGCTGAAGATGCGCAGCCGGATGTCGTTCGTCTGGCGTACTCCGGCGCTGATGCTCATGTAGTAGTATAGTTGTCGTAGTGTAATGCCTGCCAGCACGGTAGCTACCAGGTAAATGACCATTTTGACTATATCGTCAGTGGTTCCGTGCATCACCGTATTATCGATGAACTCCCGGCAAAGCCACACCATGAGCAACCCCAAGCCCACCTGTCCGATGCCAGCCAGTATGCGCACGAGGGTGTTTAGCCTGATGCCCCTTGTGTTTCTCCATATCCATGCAAAGTACTTCATCTCTGTACTTCCTTTGATTTACTCAATAATGCCAATCTCGGTCCATTTGGCCAGTATGTCCCTGACGTCAGCCAATGCCTGCGCGGCACTCACCTCATATTCCTTTTGCAGTTCGTCAGCAAGCTGCTCGGCCGTGAAGTCACTCAGAATGGCTGCTTTTTCCCAAAGGAATGCAGCAGTCTCGTTAAGGCTGATGAGTTTACCAAAGTCTATAGTCTCGATGCTTTCGCCCACGATGACCTTTTCGCCGCATACGTCGCGGAGTACGAATCCCTGTTTTTGTTTCATGTCAATTCATTGTTTTTGTTATAGCCACACCCTGCGATAGACGGCCAGCAGCCACCGACGAACGGGTTTTAGCTTGTTCCACAGTTTCCAGCTGTTGCTGTCGTTGGGCAGTGGCCGTTTCTTTCCGTTGGGCGCAATTACGTTAATGGCCGTTGCCACGATGTCCTTTTGTGTGCATTGCTCCGTCCCTATGATGTTGCCATCGCCCATCAGTGTGATTTTCCCGTCGGGGGCAATGCTGATGACGCGGTGCACGACGTATCGGCAACCGTCAACCCATGCCAGCACTACGTCGCCCACTTGTGCCTGTCGGGGTGGCACCAGTTCCACGCTCTCTTTTCCTCCGATGATGAACGGGTGCATGCTGAAGCCTTTTACGGGCAGTATGACGTGGCGTCCCTCTTTGATGAAGTCTGCTACTGCCGCTATGGCTACGTTGTTGGATACCGTTTTCTGCATCTCTTTTTACCTCCCGCTTACGGTTTTGCAGCAGAGCCTTGCGGCTTCAGCGTCAGGCAGACACTCCAGATGGAAGATGTTTACATGCTGTGCCAGCCAGTTCTCTGTCAGGTGTAGTCCTTCGGCAATGTGGCTGTCCCATCGTTTCCCGGAAATAGAAGGCACCACGGCGGCATATGCCCTGAGCTTTTGCAACTGTTCTATTCGGTTATGGGGGGCCTGGCTCAGTTGCACGATGGCTCCAACGGGGTAGTCAATGTTGCGGTAACAGGGCGTTTTCCCACTCCACGGTGAGCCATACACGCGTGCCTTCCCGTCTGCGATTCGCACCACGGGGTTGTCATCGTTGACCAGTTCCGTTCCCTCAATGTGTCTGAGCCACAAGCTGGAGTGTGTGCTTTTTCCTGTTCCGCTCTTGCCTAAGAACATGTAGCCACAGCCCTGATAGCTGACTACACTTGAGTGGAACAGCGCCGTTTGAAGCGTTGCCGTTGCCAGGGCATACATCACCATCAGCGCATTGTCAAGTCCGAACTGTTCACAGTTCATCATGCACAGCTCGGCCCTGCGGTATTCCTTGTTGGTCACCATGGTTGCCACGTGCTCGTGGCGCAGCAGAAAGCGGAAGCAAGGGTTGCCGTCCGTCAGGTGCCCAGCCAAGATTTCCGAGCCGTCATCGTCCTGATGTATTTCCTTTTCGAATCCATTGTCTTCCACCCTGTCCTTTACGTGCAGGGTAAATACTGGTTCGTTGCAGGCAACATCAATGGCGAACGGCTTATAATGGTCAAGCCATTGTGAAACATCCTTGTTAGTCTCGTTACAGACCGTAAACACGTGGCCTGCAACCATGTAGTAAAGTATTTTCTCCATTTTGGCTGCAAAGGTACGAATAAGCAGAGAGAAAACCAAAAGAAGTTCCGTTTTTCTTGTGCCTGAGAGTGTTTCCTTGAAGGAAACAGCTTTCAAAACACCGTTTCTTTTCGTTTCAGACGGGAGAAACAGTCGAAAAACATGCTTTTATGTGAAAAAACAGTCAGAAAACTTGCAGGAATGCAAAAAATGTTGTACCTTTGCAGCCGTTCAGAGGAATGAGGGGCTCCGCGAGAGCTCCTCATTCTTGTTATAATTAGCAAACGTGTATGATTGACAAGAACGTAGTAAAGCAATTAGTAGAAGAATGGTTGGAAGGCAATGAGTACTTCCTGGTAGATGTGATGGAAACCGCCGATGACCGCATAGTGGTGGAGATTGATCATGCTGACGGCGTGTGGATTGAGGATTGTGCCGAGTTGAGTCGCTTCCTTCAGGAAAAGTTGGGCGAGGAACTCGACACATACGAACTCGAAGTGGGTTCGGCAGGTTTGGGCCAGCCTTTCAAAGTGGCTCAGCAATACGTGAACCATGTGGGTAAGCAGGTGGAAGTGTTGACCGCCGACGGCAAGAAGGTGGTGGGCCTTCTGACTAAGGTGGATGGTGAGCAGTTTGTGGTCACTGTCCAGGAGAAACAGCACATAGAGGGCAAGAAGCGCCCCGTGATGGTTGGTGTTGAAAAGGAGTTCAGCATGAACGACGTGAAGTCAACGAAGTATGTCCTGGACTTTAAGTAAAGGAACATGAAGGATTAAAAATTAAAAAATAAATAAATGGCAACAAAAAAAGATGCGAAAGGCCCCTCAATGATTGAGACCTTTCAGGAATTTAAAGAGACCAAGAACATTGACCGTACAACACTGGTAAGCGTGCTGGAGGAAAGTTTCCGCAACGTCATTGCCAAGATGTTTGGCAGCGACGAGAACTTTGACGTCATCGTGAACCCTGACAAGGGCGACTTCGAGATTTACCGTAACCGCATTGTGGTGGCCGACGGTGAGGTGGCCGACGAGAACAAGCAGATTTCCCTGACCGAGGCTCAGAAGATTGAGCCTGACTATGAGATTGGCGAGGAGGTGAGTGAGGAAGTGGATTTCCAAAAGTTTGGCCGCCGTGCCATTCTGAATCTGCGCCAGACGCTGGCTTCAAAAATCTTGGAGCTGGAGCACGACTCCCTCTACCAGAAGTATAAGGACAAGGTAGGCCAGATTGTCAGCGGCGAGGTCTATCAGATGTGGAAGCGCGAAACGCTTATCATCGACGACGAGGGCAACGAGCTGCACTTACCGAAGCAAGAGCAGATACCCAACGACAGCTACCATAAGGGTGAAACTGTGCGTGCCGTTGTCAAGGAGGTGCAGAACGAGAACAACAACCCACGCATTATTCTGAGTCGTACCAGCCCCGTGTTCCTTGAGCGCCTGTTAGAGGCCGAGGTGCCTGAAATCAACGACGGACTCATCACCATCAAGCGCATTGCCCGTATGCCGGGCGAACGTGCCAAGGTAGCCGTCGAGAGCTACGACGAGCGCATCGACCCCGTAGGAGCCTGCGTTGGTGTGAAAGGCAGCCGTGTTCACGGCATCGTACGCGAGCTGTGCAACGAGAACATCGACGTCATCAACTTCTCTAACAATACCCAGCTATTCATTCAGCGTGCGTTGAGCCCCGCCAAGGTCTCTGAAATCAAACTCAACCCCGAAGAGCACAAGGCCGAGGTCTATCTGCAGCCCGAGGAAGTGTCGCTTGCCATTGGCCGCAGCGGCATGAACATCAAGCTGGCCTCCATGCTGACAGAATACACCATCGACGTGTTCCGCGTACTGAATGAAAACGAGGAGGATGAGGACATCTATTTGGACGAGTTTGCTGACGAGATTGACCAGTGGATTATTGACTCCATCAAGGCTATCGGGCTCGACACCGCCAAGGCCGTACTGAATGCACCGCGCGAAATGCTGATTGAGAAGGCCGACCTCGAAGAAGAGACGGTTGACCACGTCATGGAAGTATTAAAGGCTGAGTTTGAATAAAATTAAAAAATTGAAGAATTATAAAAATTAAAGGATCAGTCGTGGCACTGGTTCTGCGATTGATTAAGTTATTTGATTTTTAATTTTAAACTTTTTAATTTTTAAATTTACAGAATGAGTATCAGATTAAGTAAAGTCATATCAGAATTAAACATTGGACTTCAGACGGCTGTTGACTTCCTGAAGAAAAAGAGCCTTGGAGAGATTGAAGAAGACGCCAAGCCATCGACCAAGATTACTGACGAGCAATATGATGCCCTTGTGGCTGAGTTCAAAGGTGACCAGGCCATTAAGCACGAGGCGGACAGAATGTTCGTCAAAAAGATAAAGGAAAAGAAACAGGAGAAAGCCGAAAAGAAGTCTGTCAAGGCAGAAGAGTTACTGGAGCAGCGACCCCAGTTCAAGCCCTTGGGCAAGATAGACCTTGACGCACTCAACGGCAGGAAACCTGCAGCACCGGCCCCGAAGCCTGAAGTCAAAGAACAGCCGAAAGAGGCTCCCGCCGCAGAAGAGCCTCAGGAGATAAAGGCAGAACCTGTGATTGAGGTGAAGGAGGAACCCCAGAAGCCGGTTGCCGCAGAGCCGGTCGCAGAAGCACCCGTTGAGCCGGAACCGGAGCCAGTACGGGAGCCCGCCGCCGCTGAACCTGAAGACGAACCGGAGAAGACCGTCGAAAAACCCGCCAAGGAAGAGAACGTTCCGAACGAAGGCCCGCGCATTTACACGCTGAAAAGTGAGGCTAAGATGGCCCCGAAGGTGAACGTGCTGGGCAAGATAGACCTGTCGAGCATCAATCAAAGCACGCGACCCAAGAAGAAAACCAAGGAAGAGCGCCGGAAAGAACGCGAAGAGAAGGCTGCGCAGCAGAATGGTGAGCGCAAGAAGCGTGAGCGTATTCGTGGCGGCAAGGAGCGTGTTGACATTGAGGCTGCCGGAAACCAGCCAAATGCAAACAACAGTAAGAAAAATAAAAATGGCGGCAACAACCAGCAGCAGAATAACCAGCAGCAAGGGGGCAGCAAGAAAAAGAAGAACCGTCCCGTGCAGAAATCGCTGGAGGTGGACGATGAGGCCGTTGCACGCCAGGTAAAAGAGACACTGGCCCGCCTGACTTCGAAGAACCAGAACAAGAAAGGTGCCAAGTATCGTCGTGAAAAGCGCGATGCCGTACAGGAACGCCTGAACGAGGAAATGGCCGAGCAGGCAGCAGAGAGCAAGGTGCTCAAGCTGACCGAGTTCGTGACCGTGTCAGAACTGGCAACAATGATGAACGTGCCCGTTACGAAGGTCATCGGTACCTGTATGGCCATCGGCATCATGGTGAGCATTAACCAACGCTTAGACGCTGAAACCATTAACATCGTAGCCGACGAGTTCGGATTCGCTACCGAGTATGTCAGTGCTGAAGTGCAGAACGCCATTCAGGAAGAAGAGGACGACGAGAACGACCTCGTCAGCCGTGCGCCTATCGTTACCGTAATGGGCCACGTCGATCATGGTAAGACATCGCTCCTCGACTACATCCGCAACACCAACGTCATTGCCGGCGAGGCCGGCGGCATTACGCAGCATATTGGTGCCTACAACGTGAAACTGAAGGACGGCCGCCAGATAACGTTCCTTGACACTCCGGGCCACGAGGCCTTTACCGCCATGCGTGCCCGTGGTACACAGGTAACCGATATTGCCATCATCATCATTGCTGCCGATGACAGCGTCATGCCTACTACGAAAGAGGCCATTGCCCATGCGCAGGCTGCCAATGTGCCCATGGTGTTTGCCATCAACAAGATAGACAAGCCGGGCGCTAACCCCGACAAGATACGTGAAGACCTGGCTAACATGAACCTGCTTGTTGAGGAGTGGGGCGGCAAATACCAGTGTCAGGAGATATCTGCCAAGAAAGGCATCGGCGTTGAGGAGTTGCTGGAAAAGGTGCTGCTTGAGGCAGAGATGCTCGACCTGAAGGCCAATCCCAACCGCAAGGCTACGGGAAGCATTATCGAGTCGTCGTTAGACAAGGGCCGTGGCTACGTCTCTACCGTCCTCGTCTCGAACGGTACGCTGAAGGTAGGCGATGTGGTGATTGCCGGTACCAGTCATGGTCGCATCAAGGCCATGTTCAACGAGCGCAACCAGCGCATTGACCAGGCACGTCCTGCCGAGCCGGCCATCATCCTTGGCCTGAACGGTGCTCCTACGGCAGGTGACTCTTTCCATGTAATGGATACAGAACAGGAAGCCCGCGAGATTGCCAACAAGCGTGAGCAGTTGCAGCGTGAGCAAGGTTTGCGTACACAGAAGACACTTGGTCTTGACGATATCTCTCACCGTATTGCACTCGGTGAGTTCCATGAGCTTAACATTGTTGTCAAGGGTGATACCGACGGTTCTATTGAAGCCCTCAGCGACTCGTTCCTAAAGCTTTCTACCGAGAAGGTTCAGGTCAACGTAATTGCCAAGGCGGTAGGTCAGATAAGCGAAAACGACGTGATGTTGGCCAGTGCCTCCGATGCTGTTATCGTCGGCTTCCAAGTCCGTCCCAGTGCCGATGCCCGTAAACTGGCAGAACGCAACGGTGTGGAAATCAATACCTACTCCGTCATCTACGATGCCATCGACGACATCCGCTCTGCTATGGAGGGTATGCTCGACAAGGTTATCAAGGAGCAGGTTACTGCCGAGGTTGAGGTGCGTGAGGTCTATAAGATTTCGAAGGTGGGAACTGTGGCTGGTGCAATGGTCACCGAAGGAAAGGTTCACCGTACAGACAAAGCCCGTCTGGTGCGCGACGGTATTGTGGTGCATACGGGTGCCATTAATGCACTGAAACGTTATAAGGACGACGTGAAGGAAGTTGCAACCAACTTCGAGTGTGGTATCTCGCTCGTCAACTTCAACGACATTCAGGTGGGCGACATCATCGAAACCTTCATGGAAATCGAGGTAGAACAGAAACTCTAAAAGTGAAAAGTGAAGAGTGAAGAATTTGCCACCGCCAACCAGGCGGGTAATGAGTACGTTCGTAAGGTGGCCGAACAGAAATATGAGTTCGGATTCACTACCGACGTACATACCGAAGTCATAGAGAAAGGGCTGAACGAGGATATCGTTCGGCTCATCTCTGCTAAGAAGGGTGAGCCGGAGTGGATGCTCGACTTCCGGCTTCGGGCCTTCCGCTACTGGCAACAGCAGCAGGAGCCGAAGTGGGGTCACGTTCATGTGCCTCCCATTGACTATCAGGCTATCAGCTACTATGCTGACCCGACAGCGAAAAAGGGGCAAGGAGCAGGGGGCAAGGGGAAGGAGAATACTCCTGCCATTGACCCGGAGTTGGAAAAAACCTTCGACAAGTTAGGAATCCCCTTAGAGGAACGTCTCGCCCTGAGTGGCAATACTGCTGTTGATGCCATCATGGACTCTGTCAGCGTAAAAACGACGTTCAAGGAGAAACTGCGCGAGAAAGGGGTCATCTTCTGTTCCATAGGCGAGGCCATCAAGGAGCATGGCGACCTGGTACGCCAGTATCTGGGTACGGTGGTGCCGTATCGTGATAATTTCTACGCCGCACTCAACTCTGCGGTCTTCAGCGACGGTTCCTTCGTCTATATCCCCAAAGGTGTGCGCTGTCCCATGGAACTGAGCAGCTATTTCCGCATCAATGCTCGTAATACAGGACAGTTCGAGCGTACGCTCATCGTGGCCGACGATGATTCCTACGTCTCGTATTTAGAAGGTTGCACAGCCCCCATGCGCGACGAAAACCAGCTGCATGCGGCCATCGTAGAGATTATTGTCATGAACCGTGCCGAGGTGAAATACAGCACCGTTCAGAACTGGTATCCCGGCGACGAGCAGGGCAGGGGAGGCGTGCTGAACCTCGTGACGAAGCGTGGGGACCTGCGGGGCGTTCACTCCAAGCTGTCGTGGACTCAGGTGGAGACGGGGTCGGCCATTACGTGGAAATACCCTTCCTGTATATTAAGAGGCGATAACTCGCAGGCAGAGTTCTACAGTGTTGCCGTGACAAACAACTATCAGGAGGCTGACACCGGCACGAAGATGATTCATATGGGTAAGAACACCAAGAGTACCATCATTTCGAAAGGCATCTCGGCCGGTCATTCGCAAAATTCCTATCGCGGACTTGTCCGTGCAACGTCAAATGCCGACAATGCCCGTAACTACTCCAGTTGCGACTCGCTGTTGTTAGGCTCTTACTGTGGTGCACACACGTTCCCATACATGGATGTGCATAATTCCACTGCCATCTTTGAACATGAGGCCACGACATCTAAAATCTCAGAAGATCAGCTTTTCTACTGTAACCAGCGTGGCATTCCTACTGAGCAGGCCGTGGGGCTTATCGTGAATGGCTATGCCAAGGAAGTGTTGCAGAAACTGCCCATGGAGTTTGCAGTCGAGGCTCAGAAACTGCTCTCCGTTTCGTTGGAGGGAACTGTGGGATGATTGTTTCCCCTAAGAAGTGGGGACAGGGGGGTCTGAACAGGCGCAGGCTCTCAGTATAAAACAAATAAAGGTCTGGTTTTTACGCTTGTTCAGACCCCTGTCCCCCTAACTTGGGGACTCTGATATGTTAGAGGTAAAGAACTTACATGCCAAGATTGGCGAGAAAGAGATATTGAAAGGCATCAACCTCGTCATCAACGATGGTGAGACACATGCCATTATGGGGCCGAACGGCTCCGGAAAGTCAACGCTGAGTGCCGTGCTTGTGGGCAACCCGCTCTACGAGGTTACCGAGGGTGAAGCCTGGTTCAATGGCAAGAACCTGATAGAGATGAAACCCGAGGACCGCGCCCACGAGGGACTGTTCCTTTCGTTCCAGTATCCTGTAGAGATTCCTGGTGTCTCTATGACTAACTTCATGAAGGCCGCCATTAACGAGAAGCGGAAATACCAGGGACTGCCTGAACTGAAAACGAGTGACTTCATCAAGCTCATGCGCGAAAAGCAAAAGATTGTCGAGCTGGACAATAAGCTTGCCGGACGTTCCGTTAACGAAGGCTTCAGTGGCGGTGAGAAGAAACGAAACGAGATTTTCCAAATGGCCATGCTGGAACCGAAACTCTCCATTCTCGATGAGACGGATTCCGGCCTTGACGTTGATGCCATGCGCATTGTGGCCGAGGGTGTCAATAAATTGCAGACACCGGAAACTTCCTGTATTGTGATTACCCATTACGACCGTCTGTTAGAGATGATTCGACCGCAGTTTGTCCATGTGTTGTATAAGGGGAAAATCGTGAAAACGGGCGGCCCCGAGCTGGCTAAGGAAATACAGGAACGTGGTTACGACTGGATAAAAGAGGAAGCCCAATGAGCAGTGAGCAGCAATACATAGAACTATACGAGCAGTGTCGCGAGATAATCTGGCAGCACGGCAGCAGCGTGATGAATGCGGAGCGCGACGCTGCCTTCCGGCGTTTCAAGGCAGAAGGTTTCCCGTCGAAGAAAGTGGAACGGTATAAATATACTGACATGCAGGAACTATTTGCTCCTGACTATGGCTTGAACCTCAAGCGGCTGGACATTCCAGTCAATCCTTATGATGCCTTTCGCTGTGACGTGCCCAACCTTTCCACATGGCTCTATTTCGTGGTGAACGATGCGTTTTACACCAAGCGTGAGGAGGTGAAGATGCCAAAACTGCCGGAAGGCGTTATTATAGGCTCGCTGAAAGAACATGCCAACCAGGCTTACAACCAACTGGCTGCCAGGGATAAGGATGCCGTGACTGACTTGAACACCATGTTGGCACAGGATGGACTTTATGTCTTTGTGCCGCGCGGCGTAGTGCTCGACCGTGCCGTCCAGGTTATCAACATCCTGCGAAGCGACGTTGACCTCATGGTCAATCGCCGTGTGCTCATCGTGCTTGAGGAAGGTGCTGAGCTGAAGATGCTCTTCTGTGACCATGCTGCCGATGACCGCCGCTTCCTCGCCACGCAGGTTATTGAGGCGTTTGTCGGTGAGAATGCCAGCCTTGACCTCTACTGTCTGGAAGAGACCCATTATAAGAATGTACGCGTGAGCAATGTTTATATTGACCAACAAGCCAACAGCCGTGTCAACCATAATGTCATCACGCTGCACAATGGTGTGACGCGCAACAAACTCGACCTCACCTTCTCTGGCGAGGGAGCCGAGTGCCAGTGCTATGGCTGTGTCATTGCCGATAAGCAGCAGCATGTTGACAACAACACGCTTATCACCCACCACGTGCCCCATTGCACCTCGAACGAGCTTTATAAGTATGTGCTTGACGATGCGGCGGTTGGCGCCTTTGCCGGTCGGGTGCTCGTGGAGCATGGTGCCCAGCAGACTGTTTCGCAGATGACCAACCAGAACCTCACGGCTACTCACGATGCCCGCATGTTTACGCAACCCATGCTCGAAATCTATGCTGACGATGTGAAGTGTGCCCACGGCTCAACGGTAGGCCAGCTCAATGATGCGGCCCTCTTCTACATGCAGCAGCGCGGCATTTCTCAGCGCGAGGCAAAGCTGCTCCTGCAGAATGCCTTTATCAATGAGGTGATTGACAAAATGCAGCTGGAACCCTTGCGTGACCGTCTGCACTATCTGGTGGAAAAGCGCTTCCGCGGTGAGCTCAGCAAGTGTAAGGGCTGTAAGCTCTGCCGATAATTACTGACTTTTTTTATGATTCTATTCTCCCTATAATACCTATGTACGATATCCAAAAGATACGTGAGGACTTCCCCATTCTTCAGCGGGAGGTTTACGGACGGCCGTTGGTTTATTTAGACAATGCCGCTACCACACAGAAACCGCTGTGTGTGCTTGATGCCATGCGCGAGGAGTACCTGAACGTGAATGCCAATGTACACCGGGGCGTACACTACCTCTCGCAACAGGCTACCGACCTGCATGAATCGGCCCGCGAAACCGTACGCCAGTTTATCAATGCCCGCAAGGCGGAGGAAATCGTTTTTACCCGTGGTACTACCGAGGCCATCAACCTGGTGGCTGCTTCGTTCTGCCTGTCGCAGATGAAGGCGGGCGACGAGGTACTGGTCACCGATATGGAGCACCACTCCAACATAGTGCCCTGGCAGCTGCAGGCTATGCAACGTGGCATCGTTGTTCGCCACCTGCCCATTACTGACGATGGGCGTCTTTCGTGCCTCACCGACAACGGTTCCGTAAGTTGCGATTCCATCGCAACCTTCCTAACCGAGAAGACACGCCTTGTCAGCCTTGCCCACGTCAGCAACGTGCTTGGCACCGAGAACCCTGTGACAGACATCATACGCATAGCTCACGAACGAGGCATTCCCGTGCTACTCGATGCAGCTCAAAGTGCGCCTCACCTGCATCTTGACGTACAACAGCTCGACTGCGACTTTCTGGCCTTCAGTGGTCACAAGATGTATGGCCCAACAGGCATTGGCGTGCTCTACGGCAAGGAGGAATGGTTGGAGAAACTGCCGCCCTATCAGGGTGGTGGCGAGATGATTGACAAGGTGACGTGGGAACATACTACCTTCGAGCGGCTGCCCTTCAAGTTCGAGGCCGGCACGCCCGACTATGTGGCCACCCATGGCCTTGCCACCGCCATCGGCTACCTCCGTTCCGTGGGCCTCGACTGTGTCGAGGCCCACGAAAAGGCACTCACTCGCTACTGCGTTGAGCAGCTGCAAACCATCGATGGCATGAAAATCTATGGTGGCAGGGGTTCCGTAGTGTCCTTTAACGTGGGTAATATACATCATCTCGACATCGGTACCCTGCTTGACCGTCTGGGCATTGCCGTGCGCACAGGTCACCATTGCGCACAGCCGCTCATGGACCGCCTCGGCATCAGCGGCACCGTGCGTGCCTCTTTCGCACTCTATAATACGAAGGAGGAAGTTGACGCGCTGGTGGCCGGCATTCGTCGTGTCAGTCAGATGTTCTAAACCGAAAATGAAACATCCCACCATGTTGTTGAGCCATTATTACGAAGGACTGACAGAGGCCGGTTGCGACGAGGCTGGCCGCGGTTGTCTGGCGGGTAGTGTCTATGCTGCTGCCGTTATTCTGCCGCCTGACTACCATAACGAGTTGTTAAACGACTCCAAGCAACTCACGGAACACCGCCGTTACCAGCTACGCGACATCATCATACAGGATGCTCTGGCATGGGCTGTCGGCATTGTTTCCCCCGAAGAGATTGACCGTATCAACATCCTTAATGCATCCATACTGGCTATGCACCGTGCGCTTGACCAGCTCACGGTGCGCCCTGAGGTCATCATTGTTGACGGCAACCGCTTCAAGCCTTACTATTCACCACTCACCACTCACCACTCACCAATTCCTTATACTACTATCGTCAAGGGCGACGGTAAGTACCTTAGTATTGCTGCCGCCAGCATCCTTGCCAAGACCTACCGCGACGACTACATGAAGCAGTTGGCCGAAGAGTACCCGCAGTACGACTGGCTTTCAAACAAAGGCTACCCAACGAAAAAGCACCGTGATGCCATTCGCGAGTTTGGCATCACCCCTTATCACCGTAAGACTTTTAACCTCTTGGGCGATGCCGCCCAGCTCAGTTTCGACTTTTGAGCAGACAGGACAATAAAGGCTGGCACGACGTTTGTGACGTTGCCAGCCTTTACTGATTTTATCGGCGTTACCGGTCTTTTACTGCTTCAGCAGTTTCAACTCAACGTTGGGCTTCAGCACGTTGCTGACACTCTCAGTATATTCTGCCAGTTTCAGCTGGGCGGTGAGTGCGATGTCGCGGCTCGAGTTGCCCACGGCGAAGGTATAGGTTCCTGCCTCTAAGAGCCAGCGGCTGCCGGCTTCGTCGAACGAGGCGAGCAGTCGTACGGGAATGTCGATGGTTAGTGTCTGGCTCTCGCCAGGTTTCAGCTCACGCGTCTTGGCAAAGCCTTTCAGTTCCTGCATGGGTTTCTCTAACAGTCCCTTCGGGGCACGCAGATATACCTGAGCCACCTCCTTTCCGCTTACTGAGCCGGTATTTTTGACGGTCACGGTTACCTGCACTTTGTCTTTCAGTGCCTTCACCTTCAGGGCAGAGAAGTTGAACGTAGTGTAAGAGAGTCCGAAGCCAAAGGGGAATGCTACGTTCTTTCGGAACGTGTCGAAGTAGCGGTAGCCCACGTAGATGTCTTCCTCGTGGTTGGTGAAGTCGTAGTTAGGCACGCCATTGGTGTAGTTTTGCAATGTCTGGAAGGTGTAGAGATCCATCATTCCTGGAAAATCTTTCGTGGAGGCATGATCAGTAGCGGCAACGGGCCACGTCATGGTGAGCTTTCCGCTGGGGTTCACCTTTCCTGTCAGCAGGTCAGCAATGCTGTTACCACCCTCCATGCCAGGCTGCCATGCGCAGATGATAGCGTCAGGATAGTCTTTCCATGATGCCGTTTCGATGACGGAACCGCTGTTGATGACAACGATGGCAGGTTTGCCGGCAGCGTGGAAGGCGTTGCAGGTGTTGAGGATGAGTTGGTGCTCGTCGGGCGTGAGGTTGAACTCGGTGGCTATATCGCGGTCAACACCCTCGCCAGCCTGGCGGGCAATGGTGATGATGGCGGCATCAGCCGTCTTCACCTCATTGTTGATGCAGATGGTGTTAATGCTGATTTCCGGATATTTTTGCTGTCCCATCATTTCACTCTGGAACCACTTGGCGGGGTGACGCTCGGCCTGGAACTTCACCTTGGCATACTCCACGTACTTGCGGTAGATGTCAGTCAGGGTAGCTGACGAGCTGATGCCTACATTCTTCAGGCCTTCCAGCAAATCGACCACGTAGGGCGGGTGAACGCAGCCGGAGCCCGTTCCGCCAGAGAGGAAGTCGTACGACTTCTCGCCGAAGAGGGCGACGGTCTTGATGCTCTGGTCTTTCCACGGCAACGCACCGTTGTTCTTCAGCAGCACAATGCCTTCGTTAGCCGACTGACGCGTAATGGCAGCGTGAGCCTTGAAGTCAGGCTTGTTAGAGGCAGGATATTTGTTGAAGCTGGGTGTCTTGACGATGTATTCCAGCATGCGGCGCACGTTACGGTCAACGTCTGCCATGTCGAGCTTCCCGTTTTTCACGCCGGCTATTATCTCGTCAATCTGTGCCTGTTGTCCGGGCTCCATCAGGTCGTTGCCGGCATGCACTTCACTAATGGTGGTCAGTCCTTCGCGAATGCCGCACCAGTCGGTCATGACGATGCCTTTGTAGCCCCAGTCGTCGCGCAGGATGCTGGTCAGCAGGTCATGGTTGCCCATGGAGAATATGCCGTTTATCCTGTTGTACGAGGCCATGATGGTCCAGGGATTACTCTCGCGTACGGCCATCTCGAAACCGCGCAGGTAGAGCTCGCGTGCGGCACGCTGGCTGACCCGCTCATCCACGCTGGTGCGGTTCGTTTCCTGTGAGTTCACGGCAAAGTGCTTGGCACTGACGCCTGCTCCCTCAGCCTGCACGCCGTTGATGTAGGCGGCAGCTATCCATCCGGTCAGCAGCGGGTCTTCGCTGTAGTATTCAAAGTTGCGTCCGCAGAGCGGATTGCGGTGCAGGTTCATGCCCGGACCGAGGATGACGTCGCAGCGGTATTCCTTGGTCTCATTGCCGATGGCCTTGCCCACCTTGCCCACCAGTTCGGTGTTCCATGTTGAGGCCAGACAGGTGCCAATGGGGAATGCCGTGGCGTAGAACGTCTGGTCGGTACCTTGGCGTGTAGGGTCGATACGTACACCGGCCGGTCCGTCAGTCAGTACGGTGGCGGGGATGCCGAGTCTTGGAATGGCTGGTGTCGTACCGGCAGCGCCGGCCACGAGGTCAGCCTCGCCGCCCACTACTGCTCCGGTAGCGAAGAAGTTGTTGGCTCCGCCTACGAGCAGTTTGGCTTTTTCTTCAAGAGTCATGGCCTGTAGCACCTCGTCGATGTTGTTGGCCTGTAATTTTGGTTGTGCATTCATTGTCGTTGCGGTTAGGCTTGCTGCAAGCCCGAGTAATAATAGTTTGTTTTTCATATTTGTTCACTTAAAAAGTTTCGGGGCAAATTGGTTCAGGTAGATGCGCCAGTTTTTCCAGATGTGGCCGCCCTCGGTTTCTACGTATTCATGCTTGTAGCCCTTCCGGTCCAGTTGCTGGCGGAAATCGACGTTGTCCTTGTAGAGGAAGTCGCTCTTTCCGATGGCAATGTAGTATAAATAGGGAGCAGGCTTGAACTGGTTGGCCAGTTTTTCGTCAAGGTCTTGATAAATGTATGCGTTCTCGCCCTTGCCCATACGTTTGACAGCGGCCGAGAAGAGTCCTACGTAGCCGAACATCTGCGGATTGTTGGCCGAGATGTAAAGCGAGTGGAACCCGCCCATAGACAGTCCGGCAATGGCGCGGTGCTGTTTGTCGGGCAGGGTGCGGTAGTGGTTGTCAACCCACTGCACAAGGTCAGGGAATGCTGCTTCAATGCTGCCCTCCATGGTCTTGGCGTTCATGAACGAGGGCTTGTACATAGCGTCTTCATATTCGCCGGGGACAGCCTTCTGTGCGCCATTTCCGTTGGGCATCACCACAATCATGGGTTCAGCCTTGCCCTGTGCTATCAGGTTGTCCAGTATGTGCTGTGCCCGTCCCAGTTCCGTCCAAGCATTCTCATCGCCACCGGCACCGTGCAGCAGGTAGAGCACGGGGTATTTGCGGTTGGCGTTGTCCTCGTAGCCGGCGGGCGTATAGACTGTCATGCGGCGTTGCTCCATGCCGAGTTTGGGTGCAGGGTACCACACCTTGGCCACCGTGCCGTGCTTGACGTTGTGAACCAGATAGTTCGAGCACGCGCCATCAACGAGCAGGTAGTTGGTGTATGTGGCAATGTCGCGCAGCTGATAGACGTTGTTAGGGTCCAGCATGCGCACCCCGTCAACGTAGAAGCAGTAGGTGTGCATCTCGCTCTCTAATGGTGCCGACGTGTAGCTCCACACGCCCTGGCTGTCCCTTGTCATGGCTGCACGCCCCGTTTGCTCCATTTCGCCGAGGGGCGTCTGCACCTTCTGCTGTGGCAGGAACGAGGCTTCCAGTTCCACTTTTTGCGCATTGGGTGCAGCCATGCGGAAGGTGGCACATCGCGTGGTTGCGTTCAGTTCGGGCGAGGTAATGTCGCCGGTGTTAATTGCAATGGTTTCCTGTGCTGCGGCCGTGGTTATGCATCCAACCACGCACAGCGTTGTAATGAATAGCTTTCTCATAGGCATTTTTCTTGATAATAAGTGTTGAGTTATGTTTTTAGCGAATTCAGGTCAATCTTCTTGCTCAGACGGCTCTTGGTGGAGCGCAGGGCCTGTTCCGTGCAGCAGAAGAGGTCTATTTTCCGGTCGTCAATAATGCCGTAGTGCTCCATGATGCAGAAGAAGGTTTCTTTTGGCGTCAGCGTTGTGTCGGGGTTGTCCAACCGGGCTGCCAGCTGGCGGTCGGCCATCCAGAGTGCGCGCATGGCTGCCTGCTGCTCGTTGCGTCCATACTGGCTGATGTTCTTGTGGTTCAGTATGTCGTTCAGCACGTCGATGCCCGTCTTCAGTTCTTTTATTTGCAGGTACATCTCGTCCTCGGCCAGTCCTCCGGTCAGCTTCGTCTTCAACTTCTCTATTTCCTCCATGCGGGTGTCGAGTGCTAATTTCAGGTCTTCAATGCGTGTGTTGCGCATGACCAGCAGGTGGTTCAGGTCCTGTCTTACGTTGCTGATGTGCTGCTGAAATTCCCTGTGGTGCATTTGCTGTCTGCGGAAATACACGTAGATGATGCCGCCCATGACCAACAGCATGAAGATGATGAGCAGGCTCAGTTTGAAGCTGCGTTCGGCACTCCTGCGTTGGTGCCACTGCTGGTCGAACTGGTCTTGCAGTCGGGTAATGTCGAGCTCTGCCTGCCGGTGAGCTATGGAGTCACTCATCTGGCGCAGCAGTTTCTGCGTTTCCAGTGCAGCCTTGTAGTCGCCGCGGCTCTCCTGCAGCTCACCCTCCGTTACCAGCCGGTTCATGCGCAGCGTCAGGCTCTCCGTTTTTGGCATCATGAGCATCAGCATCTGGGCCTGCTGCTCGTCGCCCTTATGCAGCATGATGCGGCTGAGCATACTCAGGGCGTTACCCACGTCGGTAGAGTCGTCGGCCAGCATGGCAGCCTGGTAGCCTGCTTGTTCAGCCTCTTGCAGGCTGTCGCTGAGCATCAGGTAGTATGCCTTGTTGCAGAGCAGCTTGGCCATTTGTCCGTTCTCCAGGCTGTCGTAGCGGTTCATGGCTTTTTCGTTGAGCAGTTTTCCCTCCTCGGTCTTTCCCATGTCGTTCAGAATGTTCACCTGGTGAATCATGGCGTTGATGGTGTAGTGCCGAACGCCAGTACCTTCGGCATATTTCTCAGCCGTCCTGTGGTATTGCAGTGCTGTCTGGGGGGCGCCCGCCTGTTCGTTCATCCAGCCAATGTACAGGCAAATGCGGTAGCTCAACGAGTCATTCTCAATCATGGGCAACAACTTCTCGGCCTTTTTCAACTGTATGATGGCCAGGTCGTTGTGCTGATGGTCTATGTAGTCGATGGCGCTATCCAGATGCAGGTGCGCTTCCCATTCAGCACTTTCTGCTGTGGTTACTCGTTTTTCGGGGGTGCATGCCAGCAGGCATGTCGTCAAGATGCCCCAGGTCAGAATAGTAATTTTTCTCATATTGTGTTGCAAAGATACTGTTTTATTTTTAAAGAAAAAAGAGTTAATAAAGAATAATTCCATTCTTTTTTAACTTTTAACCATATCGGCTACTGCACGCCCTCATGCCTTCGCTGCTTCTGGCACAGACGGTGATGTCCTGACAACGTGCCAGACACCCCCGCCGAGACTGGGAGAAACTGCCGGGGAAACGGGGAGAAACTGCCGGACTGACGGGGAGAGAGTGCCGGGGAGTCTGGTAAACAGGCGGCCGTGTCAAACAAATGACACGCCCGTGTCATGATCTTGACACGGGCGTGGCACATTCTTGACACGGGCGGGTGCACCCCTTATGTTTCCCCATCTGTTTCGTCATATCGGGAGACCCGCGATTGTCTTTCTTGTTTGCAAAGATACAAAATTTTTTTGAAACAGCACGACAAATGACCCCAAAAAACGCGCGGAAAGTTTTTCCTTTGTGTCAATGCCGGATGGCTTAGGCATGCGAACAGCTTGGTTCCCAACGTCTTACGTGGCAACGGTTGTGTCAAGGCGGAAACCCCTCTTGCATAATTGGGAAGGAGTGCCTATCTTTGCACCGACGTACAAGTTATGACGTTAATCTGCAAAAACCGCCCACGGTGCTGATGGTGTTGGCATGACATCGGCCTGTGGGTGGCTTTTTGTGTGAATAATTGATAACGGATATGGTTAATTGATAATTATTTTTTACCTTTGCAGGCAAATTTTGAAAACGTAAAAAAATAAATTGTTAAATAGTAAAATTACATTATGGCTAAGAAAGCATTACTCATGATTCTCGACGGATGGGGAATCGGACAGCATGGAAAAGGCGACGTCATCTATAACACGCCGACACCGTATCTGGATTATTTAACCGCAGTAAGCGCCCACTCACAGCTTGCCGCATCGGGCGAGGACGTTGGGCTGCCCGACGGACAGATGGGAAACTCTGAGGTAGGACACCTGAACATTGGTGCCGGCCGCGTGGTCTATCAGGACCTTGTGAAGATTAACCGTGCCTGCAAGGACAACAGCATCGTGGAGAACCCGCAGGTAAAGGCTGCCTATACCTATGCCAAGGAGAACGGAAAGAAGCTGCACCTGATGGGCCTTTGCTCCGACGGTGGCGTGCACTCCAGCCTCGACCACCTGTTTAAGCTCATTGAGGTGGGCAAGCACTACGGACTGAAGAACCAGACTTTCATACACTGCTTCATGGACGGCCGCGACACCGACCCCCACTCGGGTAAGGGATTCATTGAGCAGGTGCAGGCCGAGTGCGAGAAGAACGACGCTGCCATAGCCAGCATTGTGGGCCGTTTCTACGCCATGGACCGTGACAAGCGCTGGGAACGCGTGAAGGAAGGCTACGACCTCGTTGTCAAAGGTACCGGCAAGCAGGCCACCGACATGGTGCAGGCCATGCAGGAAAGCTACGACGAGGGCGTGACCGACGAGTTCATCAAGCCCATTCACAACAGCAGCGTCAACGGTTGCATTGAGGAGGGCGACGTCGTCATCTTCATCAATTTCCGTAACGACCGTGCCAAGGAGCTGACCATTGCGCTCACCCAGGAAGACCTGACCGAGCAGGGCATGAAGACCATTCCCAACCTGCAGTACTACTGCATGACGCCGTACGACGCCAAGTTCACGGGCGTACACATCCTCTTCCCAAAGGAGAATGTAGAAGATACCTTAGGCGAATATCTCTCGAAGCTGGGCAAGAAGCAGCTGCACACAGCCGAGACCGAGAAGTATGCCCACGTGACGTTCTTCTTCAACGGCGGGCGCGAACAGCCCTTTGACGGTGAAGACCGCATCCTGGTGCCCTCGCCGAAGGTGGCCACCTACGACCTGAAACCCGAGATGTCGGCTTACGAAGTAAAGGACAAACTCGTTGCTGCCATCAATGAGAACAAGTACGACTTCATTGTCGTCAACTTCGCTAACGGCGACATGGTGGGCCACACAGGTGTCTATAATGCCATTGCCAAGGCCGTATGGGCCGTTGACCACTGCGTGCAGGAGGTCATCGAGGCTGCCAAGGCCAACGACTACGAGGCCATCATCATTGCCGACCACGGTAATGCCGACAATGCCATCAACCCCGACGGCACACCCAACACGGCACACTCGCTGAACCCCGTGCCCTTCATCTACGTGACCAACAACAACAGCGCCACTGTGAAGGACGGACGACTGGCTGACGTGGCTCCCAGCATCCTGCACATCATGGGACTGGAGCAGCCTGCCGACATGACGGGCGAGAACCTGATTACGGACTAATCAAGCCATCAATAAGAACAACGGATTTCCGAAATCCGTTGTTCTATCATAATTATAGTATTTTGATATATCCACTTTGTTATATATACAAATGAAGGATTTTGCTTACAATAATTGGAAGGTAATGTGTTTCTTGCTTTATGCGCAATGGATGCCAATATTTTTTTGTTTCTTTTTTGGAGCTCCCCCTATTATTGTATGGATAGTACTAGTATTAATTGTTGCATGTTGTGGGTTGCAGCTGATGAATATTTATTTTGCAGTAAAAGAAGGAGAGTATCTTCTTTCCCTGAAAATTCTTATTTTGACTGTTTTAGGTGTTGTGGTAGGGACTTTCCCAGTTTTTCTTAATACTGATTATTCTATCAAATATATGTTTCACCATAACATCTTCTTATCGTTTCCTTGAACATTTTTTATCATGATATGAACGTACAGATAGAGCCAACCTGGAAAGAACAACTGCAAGGCGAATTCAGCAAACCCTATTTTGAGCGGTTGACGCAGGCCGTCAGGCAGGAGTACATGCAGGGAACGTGCTACCCGCCCGGAGCGCAGGTGTTCAACGCCTTCAACCTTTGTCCGTTCGACCGGGTGAAGGTGGTCATCATCGGGCAAGACCCCTACCACGAACCGGGTCAGGCCCACGGGTTGAGCTTCTCCGTGCAGGACGGCGTGCAGTTTCCGCCATCGCTGCAAAACATCTTCAAAGAGATAGAGGCCGACTTCGGCACCCCCGTGCCGCCTACGGGCAACCTGACGCGTTGGGCGGAGCAGGGCGTGCTGCTGCTCAATGCCACGCTGACCGTGCGGGCCCACATGGCCAACAGCCACGCCACGCTGGGCTGGCAGACGTTTACCGATGCCGCTATACGCGCATTGGCCACACAGCGTCAACACTTGGTCTATATGCTGTGGGGCGGGTTCGCACGCGGCAAGGCCTACATGATTGACAAATCGCGTAACCTCGTTCTGGAGTCAGTCCACCCGTCGCCCCTCTCGGCCAACCGTGGCGGCTGGTTCGGACAGCACCAGTTCTCCAGGTGTAACCAGTATTTACAGGAAAACGGAATAGAACCCATAAAATGGTAAAAAACACTCCACCACCCATCCTTGATGTCGCAGGTGTCTTGGTGTCCTCTGATATTCTGACGGAGCGCTTCTGTTGTGACTATGAGAAGTGCAAGGGTATCTGTTGTGTGGAGGGTGATGCCGGTGCCCCTGTGACGATGGACGAGGTGGCGAGCATCGAAGACAGCCTCGACACCGTGTGGCCCGAGCTTTCTGCTTCGGCGCAAAGCGTCATCGACCGCCAGGGGGTGGCCTATGCCGACCGTGACGGCGAACTCGTGACGAGCATTGTCAGGGGGAAAGATTGTGTCTTTACCTGTTACGACGGTGATAACTGTCTGTGTGCCCTGGAACGCGCTTACCGTCAGGGGCGTTCCAAGTTCTGCAAACCCATCAGCTGTGCGCTCTATCCCATTCGCGAAAAAACGTTTAGCAACGGACTCGTCGGACTGAATTATAACCGTTGGGACGTATGCCGTGATGCTCGCGAAAAGGGAAAGGCGTTAGACATTCCCGTCTATCAGTTTCTGAAGGAACCGCTGATTCGTCGCTTTGGCGAAGCCTGGTATCAGGAGTTGTGCGAAGTTGTCAGGTTGCTTAATCTCTGACGCTGATGGCCTCCACCCGTGTAATGTTCGAGCGTGAGCGGTTGGCAGGCAGCGTGATGCGTGCCACACCGGCCGGACCCGTCGTGAAACGGCGGCAGGCCTGGTCGTCGGAACCACCCTTACAGACGTAACGCAGGCCGTTGACCTCGACCACCTCTCCTTTCTTCATGCCACGCATGGTGACCCGTACCCAACCTTCTACCGGCTGGCCGAAATCATAAATCAATGTGCCTCCGCGTTGGCTCACGGTGGCATGCTTCAGAATGCGCAGCATGCGAAAACCCGGAGCCTCGTTGTGGCAGAAGACGATGACTGCCGGCTGCAGGTCGGTGGCTATCTGTGCACTTTTCCAGTCAGACATCAGGAAACTGCTTTCCTTCCAGTCATAGTCGTACCAGTCGCTTTGGTAGTTCGAGCCGTCTATCACTTCCCGCCCGTCAGGCAGCGTGCAGGCATTGGCCGGACGGCATGTCCAGCCGGTGTCGTCCGGGAAGAAAAACGGCTGACCGCTTTCCCATTCCCCTTGCAGCGTGATGTACAGCTGCCTACGGGTATAGCCCACGGGGGCATACCATACGGCAATGGTGTTGGTGCCCTCGTTGAGGAACTGCTCTATGCTGTAGTCGCGTACGCTAATAGCTCCTCGGGGGTTGGAGGAAAAAAGGTCGGTAGAGATGTTGTAGCCGTTGACGTAGATGATGTAACGCCCCTCGCTGGCCACGCTCAGCACGGCCTTGCTGGCCGTCTCGCTCATGTGGATGCTTCGTTTGAACCACACCTGCCGGGTGTCCTCTGCCTGCGCACAGTAGAGCCAGCGCATGCCAAACTCCTGGGCATGTAGAGGTAAGAAGGTAAAGAGGTAGAGAGGTAAAAGGAGGAGCACACTTCGTGTCCTGTGTCTCGCAAAGCCTGTAAGTTGCATTCTTGTTGCCATGGTGTTTGCCGGTTACTCTTTTACCTCAATCAGGTTTTCTCCTTTTTTCAGTCCCACCGTCTGCTGTTGACCATGATAGTACAGGACGATGGTGCCTGCCTTTTTGGCCTTGATGGCAACCTTGGTGATGCGGCTGTCCTTCCACTCCATGCTTACCTCGTAGCCGCCACGGGCACACAGTCCGCTCACGCTGCCGTCTTTCCATGCTGAAGGCAGGGCAGGCAGCAATTCTATTTCGCCCGAGGCACTGCTCTGCATCAGCATTTCGCACACGCCTGCCGTGCCGCCAAAGTTGCCGTCGATTTGGAATGGCGGGTGGGCATCGAACAGATTGGCATACGTGCCGCCGGCATGTCGGGTGCCTGGGCGCTGGTCATCCTGTGCGTCGGTAAAGGTCAGCAGCTTTTGGTAGATGTGGTAGGCCTGTTCGCCGTCCTTCAGTCGAGCCCACAGGTTGATGCGCCAGCCTGTTGACCAGCCTGTTGATTCGTCGCCTTTCTGAATCAGAGTCTGGCGGCAGGCCTCCCTGATTTTCCGTAGTTCTTCGTTGTTGCACGCTCCGAAAGCACCGAGGTGTAGCCCAGGATACAAACCTATGAGGTGGCTTTGATGCCGGTGGTGCGGGTCTTTGTCGTCCCAGTCGTGGTACCACTCGTTCAGGTCACCGTTCTTTCCAATAGTGTAAGGGTGCAGTGCCGAAAGTGGCAACAGCATGATGCGCGGTCCGTCGCCTGTTCCAAGGCTATCGTCGGTTACCTTCATCATTGCCTGAATGGTGTTGACCATCAGTTCACGGATGATGGCCAGGTCAGCCGTCGCGCCATAGCAGGTGACACCATGGTAGCCTTTTTCCGTGAGATATTCGTTCTCGGGCGATGTGGAGGGGGCGGTTATCAGTTCGTTAGGCTGCTTGGGGTTCTTGGTGAGCCAGTTCAGACAGAACTGATAGGCTCCCCACATCAGTGGGTAGGCCACGTTGTGCAGGTAGTTCTCGTCTTGTGTGAAGAGGTAACGCTCCCAGAGCGTGTTCACTAACCATGCTCCACCCATGTTCCAGTTGGCCCACATGGGGCTTTCGCGCTTCTCGCCCACGGGGTTGGTCATGGCCCAGATGTCGCTGTTGTGGCTGGCGCACCAGCCCTGGTCCACGCCGTAGTAGTTGCGGGCGGTATGTTGGCCGTTCTCAGCCAGTGCGCGTATGAAGTCGTCCAACGGCTCTGCCATCTCTGCCAAGTTTGCAACGAAGGCTGGCCAGTAGTTCTCCTCCAGGTTGATGTTTATGGTGTAGTTGCCGCGCCAAGGTGACCAGAGGTAGGGGGTCCACAGTCCCTGCAGGTTGGCAGGAACACCCTTGGTGCGCGACGAACTGATGAGCAGGTAGCGGCCATATTGAAAGTAGAGCGTCTCGAGGTAAGTGCTGCCTTCCCTCGTGCCTTTTCCCGTCGTTCGTGAGTACTGGTGCAGCAGCTGGTCGGTGGGGGTGGTTTGAGAGCCGTCACTAAGTGACGGCATACCTAACCTCAACTTTACGCGGTCGTAGAACTGCTGGTAGTCGCTGACGTGGCGGCGGCGGAACTCATCGTAGGTGAAATTGGCCGTGTGCCACAGGTCGTCGGTAGCGTTTGCAATGTAGGGTGCTCCCTCGCTGACGGGGTGACGGCGCGGACCGTTGAAGCTGGTTTCGTTGACGATGTAGATAACAGCCTCATGGCCCTCTCTGATGGTGAGCGTAGAGTCACTGGCTGTCACGGTGCCGTCGGTCTGGGCTTTCAGCATGGTGCAGAAGTGTATGCTTTCAGCAGGGTCGCCGGTGGCATGTCCGGTCATCGTAATCTGCTGTCCGGTAGCTTTTGCCTGGTGGGGAACTTGTGCTGTCAGCGTCAGTCTGATGTTTACGTTGCCGCGCAGACGTATGGCGATGAGCTTGTCGGGATGCGAGGCGAAGTATTCTCTTGTAAGGGTGGAACCTCCACGCACATATCGGTCGCTGACCAGTGCGCTGTCAATGTTCAGCTCGCGGTAGTAACGGCTTGCTTTCCCCTTGTTCAGGTCGTCCATGTAGAGTGTGGCTAACGGTTGGAAGAACTGAGAGTTAGGACCCTGTACGTGCAGTTGCAGGGAGTCGGCCAGTGCGTAGTCTTCATTGAACAGTGCCTCGCGGATTTTGGGAATCCACTTGTGTGCGTCTTTATCAATGTCTTGGTCAACCGGTTTGCCCGTCCAGAGTGTAATGTCGTTCAGAAAAATCACGTTGCGCTGTGTGCCGCCATACACCAGCGCGCCCAGCTTGCCGTTGCCAATGGGCAGCGACTCCTCGAAATATTGTGCCTCATGGTTATACCATAGACGCATGGGAGGCTGGTTGGCGGTAGTGGTGCCGACAGAGCCCGGCGTGTTGTTTCCAAGGGAGGTTAGTACTGACAGACAGGCAGTTATGACGGTAAAGATGATTCTCATGATGTTGCATGTTTTTTATTGTAGGTGCAAATATACAATTTTCTCAACAATCATGCAAACCTTTTGCATGGTTTTCTTAGTCGAAGCCGTTTTTACGCGTCGTGCCACGAAACCATAAAGAATGTTAAATGCCGTTTGGCTTTGGCAGGAACAATCGTCTATTAAGTGTATAACGCTAATAACGGAAATGGAAGAAAGCGCATTTGAACACCAAGCCCGGCAGTGGCGGCAGAAGGCTCTTAGCGTAAGCCGCAGCTGTGGGGCAGACGAAACAGAAGCCGAGGACATCGCGCAGGACGTGATGCTTCGCCTGTGGCAAATGCGCAATGAGCTGGACCGCTATCGGTCAGTAGAAGCCATGGCAGCAGTAATGGCCCGGCACCTGACGCGTGACCTGCAGCGCCGCCTACGAACAGAACAACTCAATGAGGCTGCTGTCACCACTCTTTCTACCGGACCGCATGAACTCCTGGAGGCAAAAGAGGATGTCGAATGGCTGGAACGGCGCATCGGCCAGCTGCCCACCACGCAACATACCTTATTATATATGCGACAGGTGGAACGGCGCAGCCACAAGGAACTCTCACAGCTGCTGGGCATCAGCGAGGCGTCAGTCAGCACGCTGCTGGCACGAGCACGACGGACATTACTGGAAGAAATCAAACAACGAAACCGACAATGATACGTTACACGAAAGAATACATCAAAGAGTTGCTCGACCGCTTTATGGACGGTAAGACGACGGTTGAGGAAGAGGACGTGCTAAGCATGTACTTCCGTCAGGCAGACGTACCCGAGGAGTGGCGCGACTATCAGGCGATGTTTGCGGAATGGCAATCTCAGAAACCCGTTCAGGGCAAGACCTCTCGTCGTTGGCTCTGGCTCATTGCCGCTGCTGCTGTGCTGCTCCTGGTCCTGTATGTTGCTGTTCCACAGCAACATGACGAACGACCTGCCGTGGCACAGACAGCGACGGAACCAGAGGACACCACCACCACCGTTCCGGCGGAAACTCCTGACACCGTGGCAGCACCGGCGGAAAGACCGAAGCCCCGACAGCAGCGCAAACGTCAGCCAAGAGTGAACGACGTGGCACGCGACTATGTATTGCGAGCTCAGGCAGAGCAGCAACGTGTGGAACGGGAGATAGCCGAAGCACAGGCCGAGGTGGAGCGGGTACAATTGGAAGTGATTGACGCCCAGTTGCGAGCACAGGGCTACGTGTCAAGAAAACATGAAGACGGTACCATCGAATATATTAACGAAAATGAAGAAACAAAATATTATGCTTATGAACCAGATTAAGAAAATAGGAGCAGTGACCCTGCTCGGCCTGCTGCCGTTAGTGACGCAGGCGCAACAGCACATCAAGGCAGCGTTTGACGCGCTGGTGCAGGACAACAGTGTGGAGCTGTCAGTGGAACACAAACTGGAAAAGGACCCCGAAACGGGGATTAAGGAGTCGCAGTTTGACTTCTGGGAGTTCACCCTGCCGAAGTCGAAACAGGTGTTGGTGAAGAACATTCAGCAAGCTTTCGACCTGGACCGCGAACAGGCTTACTCCATCAGCACGGGGAGCAACTCGCGGGGCGGTGAGGGCGTAGAGGTGCTGGCAATAGGTAATGGTAAGGGCAGTGGTTACAGCGTCGGCGAGATTAAAGGTTCTGACTACATCTACGGCCTGTTTATTGACCCAGAAGATGCTGAGCGCATCCACCGTTATGCCTACGTGCTGGAATGGAAAGACAAAGGTGACGAAATCCTGGGTCGGCTGGCCATCACTTATGCTACCACGCTGAAGTATCGTCAAGGCAACAGCACCACTAAACGTCGCCAGCGTATCATCCTGAATGGCAGCAGCCTTGATGGCAATGGTTTTGAGGCGACAGGTAGTTTCCAAGCAACAGACGGCAGCAACTGGCTGGCGCATTTTAACATGTATGCCCGGATGTTCAGACAAACGCCCAATTCGGCAGCTTCTCCCTATTATGCCAACTATATCTATGAACTGTGTAAAAAGCCGGAGGCTAACAAACTGTCAGTAGATGAGAAGAAAATGGTGATTGAAGAACTGGCAAAGCTAAAACATCTAACGGATGATGAGTTTACCCAGAACATTTTTCTGAAGGCTATGAAAAATATAAAATAGAGTAAGCAAAACATGAAACATATTTCTCTCTTGTTGTTCTCGCTCATGGTGCTGCCCTGTGCAGCCCAGAGCGAGAAAGGGGACTCCTTGTCTCTGAACGACAGCATCGACATCAGCGAAATCACCGTTACGGCACAGCGTCCGCTGGTCAGGCAGGAAGCCGATCGCATCAGCTACGACGTGAAGCACGACGAGGATGCCAAGACGCAGACCATCATTGAGATGCTGAAGAAGGTGCCCTTCGTTACTGTAGATGCCGAGAACAATATCACCGTGAAAGGCTCGTCGAACTTTAAGATTTACAAGAACGGACGACCGAACCCCAACTTCTCCACGAATGCCAAGGAGGTGTTCCAGAGCATTCCTGCCTCAGCCGTGAAACGTATAGAAGTAATCACCGAGCCTGGCGCAAAGTACGATGCCGAAGGGTTGGACGGTATTCTGAATATTGTCATGGACGATGAGGCGCAGCTGGTAGGCTTCGTGGGCAATGCCAATGTGGCTTGGTCGGCCTCGGGTAACCACTATGCAAATCTTTGGGGCACTATACAGACGGGTAAGCTGACACTTTCGGCTGACGTCTATGGGCAGTTGCAGTCGCGTTCCTCTTCTCGAAGCCTGAACGAGTCAGAAACGGTTTACGGTGAGAGTGGGAACGTCAGCCGTGATCGTAGCGAAGGCAGCAATAAGGGCGGTCACGGCGGTGGCTCCATAGAGGCCAGCTACGAACTGGACTCGCTGAACCTTATTACAGGCTCTCTGAATGCGTGGTACTATAATGTGGACATTAACTATGACACTTGGATGGGTATGTACGACGCCAACGGGCAGACGCTCTTCAGTTATCGTTCCCGT
>JAGAYI010000062.1 GCA_017940545.1 Prevotella sp. | reverse complement strand
TGGATGGTGTGGTGCGGCATTGTGGGTGGAATAGGTGGCTTCATCTGGGAGTCGTTCTACGTCACGCAGACACTGACCGGATGGTTGGTTTATTATACCAATGCTCACTATGTTGGCGTAGCCCACGGCATTATCCCTGCCCTCATCGTCACTATCTTAGCATTCATCGGCCTGACGCTCCCAGGCATGAAACTAAAAAACTCGTAGCCCATGTTCAAGCCATTAGACCCCCTGCTGCATGCCGAGCTGCGACTGGCCGTGATGTCGCTGCTCATCAGTGCCGAGGAAGCCGAGTTCCCATACATCAAGGAGCAGACGGGCGCCACGGCGGGCAACCTGAGTGTGCAGATAGACAAACTCTCGGCGGCAGGCTACATCGAGGTGGAAAAGACCTTCAAGGGCAAGAAGCCCTGCACCCTCTGCCGCATTACGCCTGTCGGGCTGAAAGCCTTTGAGGATTATGTGAAAGCACTGAAAAGCTATCTGAATGTAAAAAAGACGTGATCATTAGATACTCACAACTGCTTTATTACGTCAGTTCGGGTATAATTTAGAATGTTTTATCCAAATTTATACCCGAATTGATATATTATTCGAAGGAAATATGTATCTTTGTACCCGTTAAGGTATAATTTAATGATGACTCTATCGGAACATATCAAACAAAAGCGAAAGAAAAACGGCCTTTCCCAAGTGGAATTGGCTGAGAGGGCCGGCGTGGGCCTCAGGTTTGTAAGAGACCTCGAACAAGGTAAGCAGACATTGAGGATGGACAAGGTGAATGATGTGTTGGCCTTGTTTGGCGAACATCTTGGACCTGTAAAGACTGACATCGTATGAAGCAAGCCGGTATCTATGTCAATGATGTCTTCTGTGGCACGCTCACAGAGGATGAAGAGGGGTATCATTTCTGCTACGCCAAGGAGTACCTTGCGCGAGAGGGCGCAACCCCTGTAAGCCCCACGATGCCCCTGACAGAGGAACAGTATGATAAGGAAATGATGTTCCCAGTCTTTGACGGACTCATTCCTGAGGGTTGGCTCTTGGATATAGCATCTTCATCCTGGAAGATTGACCCGAGAGACAGGATGTCGCTCCTGCTGGCTTGTTGTAAAGATTGCATAGGAAACATCAGCGTAAAACCATTGGAACATGAGTAAGTGTCTGTATTGCTATCAGGAACTGAAAAAAGGCCAGACGGACTTTCATCCAGACTGCGCCCGGAAATTCTTCGGCAGCGAGACAGTCCCCATTCTGCCTTATACGCGGGATAACATGTCAGAACTGGCCCGTCAGGTGATTCGCACCAGCGCATCAGTAACTGGCGTACAGGCCAAGATGTCGCTCGACGTGGATCGTGGGGGCAAGAACGAGCCTTCAAAGTTTACCATCGTGGGACTTTGGGGTAAGTTTATCTTCAAGCCGCAAAGTGCCAAATATCCCTGTCTGCCAGAATTGGAAGACCTCACGATGAAAATGGCTGAGGCCGCCAAGATACGCACCGCCCGCCATACGCTAATCCGACTGGCTGATGGCGAGTTGGGGTATCTGACGCTCAGGATGGACCGTGGGCGGAAAGGCGAGAAAATATCGATGCTGGATATGTGCCAACTGACCAACCGTCTGACGGAGCACAAATACTACGGCACCTACCAGCAGCTGGCTGAAACCATCAAGAAATACTCATCAGCCCCGATGCTCGACGTACAGCGCTTTTGGGAGGTGGTGCTGTTCTCATGGATGACAGGCAATTCCGACATGCACTGCAAGAACTTTTCATTGATAGACACGGGCGGTGGCGAGTATCTTCTTTCGCCAGCCTACGATTTGCTGGCTGTGCTGCTGGCCGACCCTGCGGATAGCGAGGAAATGGCCATGAGTTTCTCGATTGGTGGCGGGAAAAGTGGTTTCAATCGCGATACTTTCATGACAGCATTCACCCAAAGCGGTATTCCTGCTGCCGTAGCAGAGAAAATGACAGAACGGATGAAGAGTTACCTTCCTCAATGGAAAGAACTCATCACCCGGTCATTTCTTCCGGAGAAGATGAAGGCAGACTATTGCGCTTTATTGGAAAAACGGGAAAACGCACTGAGTTAGGATAAAAAGAAGATACTGACCCCACCCCTGACCCCTCCCTTGTAGGGGAGGGGTCAGGGGTGGATGCCGGAAATGATTTCTAGACAGATTTTCAACCGTACAGTACGAACTTTTTTACTCCTCCCAGTGCAGTACTGCTCCGTTGCGGCGGGCGGGGTCGGCACCGGTGAAGTCCATGGAGTAGGGGCTGCCAGTGGTGGCATTCTTGCCTATGTAACGGTGGTTGCGCAGGGAGAGAAGCATGAAGTCGTGGTTGAGGTAGTCCTGCCAGAGGAATACCTCGGCCTTGTCGGGGTCGGTGGTCAGTCGCACGTCGCCGGGCAGTCCTTGGCCAGCCACGAAGATGTATCGGCCGTCCTCGCACTGCAGGACGACACGTCCCTGTCCGCGGTCGATGATGCGGAAGCGGGTCTTCTCGCTGGTGTTCCGGTCGCGGTTGTTGATGTCGCGTTCAGCGTCGGGGTTGTCTAACAGCGCAGGGTCAATGTCGTGTACCACGCCATGGTCGAGTGCTATCATGGGGCGGCCGGTGGCAATGTTGATGATGCGGAAGGTCTTGCCGTAGGGAATGTTCTGGCTGCGGTCAGCATCGGGCTCCACGACGGTGAAGTTGTCGAACTCGGCATAGCCGCCTTTCTTGCCCTTGCAGTTGAAGGCAAAGAGGGCGTGGCGTGAGCCCTGAAAGGTGATGAGCTGATAGCTGAGGGGAATCTCCTGGCCGAGTGTCTGGAACGATTCTCCGTCTGTGGAGTAGGCATACTGCATCTTGTCGTTGTCGTAGTCGCCAATGCACCGGAGCCAGATCTTGTCAGTTGTGAGGGGCACAACTGCAGGGGCAAGCGTGGGGTCGGCCCTGTACTGGCTGAAAGAGCGGAGTAGGAGTGTGCCGACGTGGTCGTCCTTCATGATGCCAATCCACGAACAGGGTACGTTGATGTTGCCCAGACCGCAGATGTCACCGTCCTTCATGCCCTTGGTGTAAAGTTCGACGGTGACTATGCTCTTAGGACCGATGACGCGCTGCGTCAGCGTGTTACGCGCCCACATCAGCTGTTCGGCAGGCTGTGCCTGAATATGCAGTCGTCCGTTCTTCAGGCTCCATTTTGAGTCGTCGGGGTTGTGGTTCCACTGCCAGATGGGGGCGAGTTTTTTCGTGGAGGGGGAGTAGTTGAAGTCGTCGGAGCGGTTGTAGGGTCCGTGTGGTTTGGTTTGTTGCGACTCAGTCGCAACAGACGGAACGGATGGGGCGGACGGAACGGACGAGGCGGAGGTGAGGGGCTTGAACCAGGTGCGGGGTGCACGGCCGAGGTTACCCTCCAGTCCGAGCATGGGCCAGCCGTCCTGCCACGTGATGGGGGCCAATGTGGTGGTTCGGCCGATGGAGTGGAAGTCCATCATGAGCAGTGCCCACCACTGTCCGCTCTGGTCTTGCACGATGCCTCCCTGGTGGATGTTCGAGCAGGCGGTGGCATCCTTATCGACGGCAGGGATGCCGAACTGGGTGCCGTCGTGGCCGATGCGGTATTGTTCGCCTTGTGGCACCTGGGTGAGCGGTGCGGCATGGTAGCCGAAGGTCTCGTCGGCAGTGATGACGCGTGTCTCGTAAGGTCCCCAGATGTTCTTGGAGCGTGAGCAGAGCGTACGGCCGTTGGGCATGTAGTCGGTGGAGATAAGATAGTACATGCCGTTAATTTTATACATGTGGTGCCCTTCGCCGACGCCGGAGCCTTCGGGAATGATGATGCGGTCAGTCTCTTCCATGGGGCCGCTCATGTCGGGCTTCAGCTCGGTACAGTGTACCTCGCCATAGCCGTGGATGGCGTAAATCTTTCCGTCGTCGTCGAAGAGTACGGAGAGGTCGTAGATGCGTCCCTGCATGTTCTGGTGCTTCCATGGTCCGCGAATGTCCTTTGCCGTGTAGCACTGCAGGCCCTTGCCGTTGATGTTGGAGTAGATGTAGAACTGTCCGTTGGCGTAGCGGATGCAAGGCGCCCAGATGCCCTGTCCGTAGATTTCCTGATGGTTGCGCAGGGCAAAGGCATCGTCAGGAAAGTCGAAACGGTCGAAACAGTAGCTGATGTTCTCCCAGTTGACGAGATCGCGGCTGTGCAGGATAACCAGTCCGGGCACCGAGTGCATGGTGGTACCGGCCAGGTAGTAGTCGTCACCGACACGTAGGATGTCAGGGTCGCTGAACTCGTCGTAGAACAGCGGGTTGGTATAGGTGCCGTTGCCATTGTCGGCCGTCCAGGACTGCGCGTGGCTTTCGAGGAAGGAGGAAGGAGAAAGGAGTAAGGCGAAAAGCATGACGAGCAGGAAGCCCTGGCGCTTCAGTACTTGCAAGAGTCCTTCAGACATGGCCTCGTTGTCCTTCTTCGTGTAGCGGATGTCGGTGAAGACCTGCGCCAGCGTCTCCTTCCGGTTGATGCGGACAAACTCCTGGTTCTCCGGTAACTGCTCCTTATTATTATAATAGGTATCAATGTCGTTGGGGGTGTAGTCGTGGTAGGTCTCCTGATGCACGAACGACTCTACAGGCAGACGGTCGGAGAGGGGAGGTTCCTCGGCAGGCCAGCCGACGGTGAGGGTGGCCACGGGCATCGTCAGCTTAGGCAACTGCAGAATGTCGATGATCTGTTGCGGCTGATAGACCGTCGTGCCCAGGTAACAGTAGCCCAGTCCCTTTTCGTCCATGAGGTTGCAGAGCGTCTGTGTATAGAGCAGGGCATCGATGGCAGCGTTCTGGTAGGACAGCAGGTTGTCGTAGCCTGGTTCTGCCTGTCGGCAACGGGCCCACTGACTGGTGCGGTTGAAGTCGGCACAGATGGTCAGCACGACGGGAGCCTGCGTCACCATCGGCTGGTTGAAGTGGGCAGGTGCCAGCCGTTGCTTCATGTCGGCATCGCGGGTGACGACGACGCTGTAGAGTTGTAGGTTGCCCATGGTCTGGGTACGTGCCGCCTCGTTGAGCAGGCGGTTGAGCAGTTCTTCACTGACTTCGCGGTCGGTGTATTGACGGATGGTACGTCGCGTTAGTAGGTTCTTCATTTCGGTGTTTCTTTTTTGTAATGATGATGTGAAAACTCTTAGTATAATGGAATGCAAATGTACCAATAATTATTGTATTTTCCAAAAACTTTCTGTATTTTTCTTGAAGGTTTAATTTCTTTTTGGGAAAACTTTGTGTCGGAAAAATTCTCAAAAGTTTCCAAAAAAATAATTTGTCATATAAGATAAATGCATTACCTTTGCACGGAATTTGCATTTTTTTCTTACTAAAGACTCATGGAACCAACAAAAATCTACACACACGAAGAGGCCATGGAAGCCTCGCTGAAATATTTTGACGGTGACGAACTGGCTGCCCGCGTATGGGTGAACAAATATGCCATGAAGGATTCCCAGGGCTACATCTACGAAGAGTCTCCCGAGCAGATGCACTGGCGTATTGCCCACGAGATAGCACGTATAGAACGGAAGTACCCAAACCCGATGAGTGTCGAGGACATTTTCCTGCTTTTGGATCATTTCCGCTACATTGTTCCTGCAGGCAGTCCTATGACAGGCATTGGCAATACGCACCAGATAGCCTCGTTGTCGAACTGTTTTGTTATCGGACTCGATGGCAATGCCGACTCCTACGGAGCCATTCTGCGCATTGACGAAGAGCAAGTGCAGCTGATGAAGCGACGTGGCGGAGTGGGGCATGACCTGAGCCACATACGCCCGAAGGGGTCGCCAGTGAACAACTCTGCACTGACATCGACGGGACTGGTGCCGTTTATGGAACGTTACAGTAACAGTACGCGCGAGGTCGCTCAGGACGGTCGTCGCGGTGCCTTGATGCTCTCAGTAAGCATTAAGCACCCCGAGGCAGAGGCTTTCATAGATGCCAAAATGACTGAGGGCAAGGTGACAGGTGCCAACGTGAGCGTGAAGATTGACGATGCCTTTATGCAGGCAGCCGTCAACGACCAGCCTTACGTGCAGCAGTGGCCCATAGACAGTGAGGAACCGGAGCAGAAGAAGGAAATCAGCGCGAAGCAGCTGTGGGAGAAAATTGTACACAACGCATGGAAGAGCGCCGAGCCCGGAGTGCTGTTCTGGGACACCATCCTGCGTGAAAGTATTCCTGACTGCTATGCAGACCTTGGCTTCCGCACGGTGAGCACCAATCCTTGTGGCGAGATTCCCCTTTGTCCGTATGACTCTTGCCGCCTGCTGAGCATCAATCTGTACTCGTATGTGAAGAACCCCTTTACCAAGGAGGCCTATTTTGACTATGACCTCTTCCGTGACCATGTGGCAAAGGCCCAGCGGCTGATGGACGACATTGTTGATTTGGAACTGGAGAAGATAGACCAGATTATGGCTAAAATAGCCAGCGACCCACAGTCGGACGAGGTGAAGGGTGCCGAGCAGCACCTGTGGGAGAAAATCAAGGACAAGAGTTCGAAAGGCCGCCGTACGGGTGTGGGCATCACGGCCGAGGGCGATATGATTGCTGCTATGGGCTTGCGTTACGGTACGCAGGAGGCCACTGATTTCTCAGTGAACGTGCACCGCACTTTGGCCCTGACGGCTTACCGTTCCAGTGTGACGATGGCAAAGGAGCGCGGCGCATTTGAAATCTACGATGCACAGCGTGAGGCGCAGAATCCGTTTGTACTACGTCTGAAGGATGCCGACGCACAACTGTACGACGATATGGTGAAATATGGGCGCCGGAACATTGCCTGCCTGACTATTGCCCCGACGGGTACCACCAGCCTGATGACGCAGACCACCAGCGGCATAGAGCCCGTGTTTATGCCCGTGTATAAACGCCGCAGGAAGGTGAATCCCGGCGATGCCAATGTGCATGTGGATTTTGTAGATGAGGTAGGCGACTCGTTTGAGGAGTACATCGTCTATCACCCGAAGTTCCTGAAATGGATGGAGGTGAACGGCTTAGACACCACGAAGCGCTACTCGCAAGAGGAGATTGACGAGCTGGTGAGTCGCTCGCCTTACCATAAGGCTACGGCCAACGACGTTGACTGGCTCATGAAAGTACGCATGCAAGGGGCTATCCAGAAGTGGGTTGACCACTCCATCAGTGTGACGGTGAATCTGCCGAACGACGTGGATGAGGCCCTTGTCAACCGGCTTTATGTAGAGGCCTGGCGCAGTGGCTGCAAGGGGTGTACCATTTATCGTGACGGCTCTCGCTCGGGTGTGATGATAGCCGTGGAAAAGAAAGACAAGAAAAAAGAGGAAAAGCCCGTTGCAGTACCGTGCAAGCACCCCGAGGTGACGGAGGTTCGCCCACAGGTATTAGAGTGTGACGTGGTACGTTTCCAGAACAACAAGGACAAGTGGGTGGCCTTTGTCGGTCTGCTGGATGGTTACCCCTACGAAATATTCACAGGTCTGCAGGATGACGAAGAGGGCATTATGTTGCCCAAGAGTGTCACCAAAGGAAAAATCATCAAGCAGCAGAACCCTGACGGCACGAAACGGTACGACTTTCAGTTTGAAAACAAACGTGGCTACAAAACCACCGTCGAGGGACTGTCGGAGAAATTCAATCCTGAATACTGGAACTATGCCAAGCTCATCTCCGGTGTGCTGCGCTACAGGATGCCTATAGACCATGTCATCAAACTGGTGGGTTCGCTGCAGTTGAAGAGCGAGAGCATCAATACCTGGAAGAACGGCGTGGAGCGTGCCTTGAAGAAATACGTTACTGACGGCACCGAGGCCAAAGGGCAGAAGTGTCCCAACTGCGGCCAGGAAACGCTGGTCTATCAGGAAGGATGTCTGATTTGTAAGAATTGTGGTTCCAGCCGATGCGGATGATGACGAGCTATATTTTTTTGCGGGACGTCCGTTTCCACGCCTTTCACGGGGTGCTCCCCCAGGAGACTGCCGTGGGGGCGGACTTCGTGCTGTCGCTTCGTTTGGGCTACGACGTGTCGGCAGCCATGACGAGCGATGATGTTTCCGACACCCTGAACTATGCTGAGGCCTATCAGTTAGTGAAACGTGAGATGGATATACCGTCGAGGCTCTTGGAGCATGTGGCTGGCCGCATCGTGAATGCCATCGTGGAAAACTTCCCTGCCGTCACCAGCATTGACATGGAACTGACCAAGGTCAATCCGCCCATGGGTGCCGACTGCGGGGGTGCTGGTGTGGAGATACATATTAATAAATGATAAAACTCAGTGACAGATTTCAGTTTATTGCTGAAAAATCACTACTTTTGCAACGTTGAAACAAGCTATGGGCAAAAAGATTATATATCTTCTTTGGATAACAATAGGCTTTGCAGTTGCCGCGAGTGCTGCAAACAGGAAGTTCGTGCTGTGTATTGATGCCGGTCATGGCGGCCACGACACGGGAGCACCAGGTGCCGTGGTGAAGGAAAAAACACTTACCCTGCGCTATGCCCTGGCCTTTGGAGCCATGGTTGAGCGCAACTGCCCTGACGTACAAGTCGTATATACCCGGAAGACCGACCGCTTCATTGAACTGTGGCAGCGTGCCGAAATAGCCAATAAGGCCAAGGCCGACTTGTTTGTGTCGGTGCACATCAATGCCCTGCCGAAGGGACGCTTTGCCCGTGGCTATCAGACCTACACCCTCGGAAAAGGTCGGCACGGAACCGCTTTGGGCACGAATCTCGATGTCGCCAAGCGTGAAAACTCCGTGATTCTGATGGAGCCTAACTACCAGCAGACCTATCAGGGCTATGACCCCAATTCTCCGGAGAGCGACATCATGTTCGAGTTTATTCAGGACAAGAATATGGAGCGCAGCGTTGAGCTGGCCAAGCTGATGCAGCGACACATCTGCAGTGCTACTGGAAGGCAGGACATGGGCGCTCATCAAGAGAACCTGGCAGTACTCCGACTGACGGCTATGCCAGCCTGTCTGATGGAGCTGGGCTTTATTACCACGCCCGACGAGGAGCAGTTCATGAATTCCGACCAGGCACTGAATCTCTATACGTCAGGTTTCTTTAATGCTTTCATGGCCTATAAGAAACGGTATAACGAAAATATCACCGTGCCATACGAGCCTGACAATACGCCTGTCATAGAGGTGCCTCAGATTGTTCCGCCAAGAGTTGAGGAACCGGTACCCGAGGTGCGGCCTGTTCCTGAGGTGCAGCCGGTACAGGAACCAAAGCCTGAGGTGTTGCAGGTGGTACCTGTCCGCGAGTCCCAACCCGAAGTGCAGACTGTGACGCAGCCTGCCACGCAAGCGGAAGTAAAGCCTGTGACCAGGCCGGAAGTGACGCCTGTGAAGAGGCCGGAGGCACGGCCCGGGGCTGACGAGTCGGACGACCTGCCAGTATTTAAGGTGCAGGTGACGGCCAACTCCGCCAAGCTGAAGCTGAACTCCCAACAATTCCAGGGACTTGAAGACGTGGCATATTATCAAGACGGGGGAATGTATAAATACACCGTCGGCTCTTCGACCGACTACAACGCCATCAGCCGGTTGCGTAAACAGCTGCTCGACCGTTTCCCCCAGGCCTTTGTCATTGCTTTCAAGAACGGGAAACGGTACGACGTGCAGCAGGCCATCAGAGAATTTAAGCAAAACAGAAACAAAAGATAGCGAATATATATGAAGTTCCTAACAAAAGAAGTACAGATAGCCCTGGTGGCTGTCGTTGGTATTGTGGTGTTGTTTATTGGTCTCTCGTTCCTGAAGGGGCTGAGCCTGTTTTCTACTGATAACACCTATTATATTCGGTTTACTGACATTGGCGGCCTGTCAGCCTCCAGCCCGGTCTATGCGCGTGGAGTCCGTGTGGGTACGGTGAAGGCCATCAACTTCGATTTTGAAGAAGCTGACGAAATTGTGGCTACTGTTTCTTTAGACGAGCGTCTTCATCTGCCCGTCGGCACGTTGGCAACGTTAGAGAGTGACATGTTGGGCAATATCAAGATTAACCTGCAGTTGCCTGATGTGATGGGCACCACCATGGCCAAGGGCGACACCATATCCGGCAGCGTGAATGCCGGCATCATGGCACGTGCGGCTCAGCTGTTGCCTGCCATTGAGCAGCTGATGCCGAAGATAGACTCCATCCTGCTTAACGTGAATGCCCTGTTGGCAGACCCGTCGTTGGCTAACTCCCTGCACAATGCCGAACAGATAACAGGCAATCTGACCAAATCGACCCGGGAACTCAATGTGCTGATGGCTCAGTTAAACCGCGACGTGCCGGGCATGATGACCAAGGCCAACACTGTGCTCGACAATACCAGCGAACTGACGGGGAAACTGAACGAGGTAGATTTTGCCGCCACCATGGCCAAGGTTGATGCCACGTTGGACAATGTCCACGAGATGACCGAGGCACTGAACAGCAAGAAAGGCTCGCTTGGCCTGCTGATGAACGACCCTGGGCTGTATAACAATCTGAATGCAACGATGCTGTCTGCCGACTCGTTGCTGATGGATTTGCGTGAACACCCCAAGCGCTATGTTCACTTCTCTTTGTTCGGAAGAAAGAACTGATACCTTCCGTCGTAATTTTTAATTTATCTAAATAGGGCTGCTTCGGCAGCTCTCTTCTTTCAAAGTCCCCAAACTCCTTGATTTTACAATTACTTAGGCCATCCAGCAGTAACAATTCGGCACAGGCCCAGACAGATGTGTAATATTTTCTAATATGCTGTAAATTAAACAGTTGAATATATGCAAGGGACTATTTTTGATGAAATTTTCAAGTCCTGTTCTAAAGTGCCATCAAATAAGGAGTTACGCACTTTTTGGAAAAAAACTGTATAAAACGGGAATTTGGAAGTTTCAAAAAAAAATGCGAAATTTGCACTCGCAAAAGAACCCTTATAGGTTCGTCCCTCCATGAAAGGGCATCAATAGAAACTAAAAACATAAATAAATATAAGTTCACGCCAAAATGCGCAAAAGACATGAGGCGCTTTGGGACGATTGCCTTAACCTGATTAAGAACAACGTCACTGAGCAGCAATTCAAAACGTGGTTCGCACCGATTGTCTTCGAGTCGTTCTCTGAAGACACCAAAACGGTTCTGGTGCAGGTTCCGAGTCCGTATGTTTACGAGTACTTGGAGCAGTATTACGTGGGTCTGCTGAGCAAGGTGCTCAACCGTTGCTTTGGCGTTCATACGAAGCTGACCTACCGCATTGTTACTGACAGGACGCACAAGCTGACGCAGGTGATTGAGGGCGAGCAACCCAGTGAGATTGAGGCACCGCCCACCATGACACGTGCCAACCAGACACCTACGCCGCTTGATGCAGCCACGCCGCAGGACCTGAATGCGCAGTTGGACATCCACAAGACTTTCTCTACCTTCATTGAAGGCGATAGCAACAAGTTGCCCCGCACGGTAGGTATTTCCGTGGCCGAACATCCTGGCAAGACCACGTTCAACCCGTTCTTCGTCTTCGGACCGTCAGGATGCGGCAAGACCCATCTCATCAATGCCATTGGTGTGCGGTGCAAGGAGCTGTACCCCCAGAAGCGTGTACTATATGTCAGTGCCCGCCTGTTTCAGGTGCAGTTTACGGATGCTGTCCGTCAGAATACCACCAACGATTTTATCAACTTCTACCAGACCATTGACGTGCTGATAGTGGATGACATTCAGGAATGGGCCAATTCCCCCAAGACGCTTGACACGTTTTTCCACATCTTTAATCACCTGTTCCGTAACGGCAGGCAGATTATCTTGGCCAGCGACCGCCCGCCGGTAGATTTGCAGGGCATGAAAGACCGTCTGCTGACGCGTTTCTCTTGCGGTCTGATAGCCGAGTTAGAGAAGCCTAACACGCAGTTGTGCATTGATATTCTGAATGCCAAGTGTCGTCGTGACGGCTTGAAGATTCCCGCTGATGTCATTCAGTTCATTGCCGAGACAGCCAATGGCAGTGTGCGCGACTTGGAGGGTGTGGTTAACTCGCTCATGGCTTATTCCATTGTCTATAACACAGGCATTGACATGCGACTGGCAGAGCGCATCATCAAGCGTGCCGTCAAGGTAGATAACAAGCCGCTTACGGTTGATGACATTCTTGAGAAAGTCTGCGGGCACTACAATGTCAGTCAGCAGCAGGTGTTCAGTCGTTCGCGCAAGCGCGATTTTGTGATTGTCCGTCAGGTAAGTATGTACTTGGCTCAGAAATACACCAAGATGCCGGCATCGCGCATCGGCCAGCTGATAGGCAACCGTGACCATTCCACCGTCATTCACAGTTGTTCTGCGGTGGAGCAGCGTTTGAAGGTTGACAAGGCGTTTGTTGAGGAAATCAATAGCATTGAGACATCGTTCAGACTGAAATAAACGCTATCTCATCGTCTCCTGGCATAAGGAGAGAAACACCGAACTGAAGGGGATGCCCCGCCCGTGTCAAGATGTTGCCGCGCCCGTGTCATGATCGTGACACGGGCGTGTCATTTGTTTGACACGGCCGCTTGTTTACCAGACTCCCCCGGGGTTTCTCCCTGACAGTCCGGCAGTTTCTCCCCGTTTCCCCAGGGGTTTCTCCCAGAGAGACGGCACATTCGTAGTGCTGTTGAATCAGGGGACTCTCTGGTTTAGAATTATTTAAGACAGAAGATGATGTTATATCACGTGATGCTTCGTGGTATCAACCGCCAAGACATCTCTGACGAGGAAATCAGGACCATACTTAGATGTGATTTCAACATTTGCAGTGGCAGTGATTTCCAAATACTTGATAAAAAACAACGGAACAATATTAACAGGGGACAGGTTGTTTGATGTGAATAAAACAATTCAATCAAAAACCTCTGTCCCCATGATCTTTTCAATACAGGAAGATGCTTACTGCTTCGATTGTTTAACTATCCAAACTTTGGGGTTCACTTCAAAACCTGTCCCCATGATCTATGGTGTCCGTACCATGATTGGGGTAAAAAAGAACTCCTGCGCATGTCATTAAGACTTGCGCAGGAGTTTGTAGAATTGTTGCTGTTCTTGATGAAGGGATCAGGAATCTGGGGACAGGTTGTTTGAAGTGAATTCAACGAATTCATTCAAAAACCTGTCCCCATGATCTTTGCTGCTTGAATTATACTCATAGCCCATCAGATGTTATTCCAGCCAACCATCAAAGTCTGGTATCCCATCGGGCGGAGTAGTCCCTGGATTTGTATAACTACCACTACCAGCCAGCAACGGCGTCCGATGCGTCAACAGTATAGCTTTACAAGTAAGCTTCACATATTTCTTTTTTTCCATTGTATGTACTATTTACTTTATAATTACTTTTCTTCCATTATTAATATATAAGCCGCT
>JAGAYI010000061.1 GCA_017940545.1 Prevotella sp. | reverse complement strand
TCCCGAGGGGCTGTCCCCTGAAAGCGGATGCAAAGGTACGACTATTTTTCGAACTGCCAAACTTTTTTGCAACTTTTTTTCATTTAAATGCGAAAAAAAATCACAGACTTGATTTCGGTCAAGACAGGAATATATATATACCTTATTTAATTTACGCGCGCGAGGATGTTTGACGAATGAACGAATGGATTTTAAGAGAAAAAAATCGGACATTTCCCTTTGCGTTTCCATATTTTCTTCGTAACTTTGCAGAAAGCAAAGGTGCAGAAAGCAACTAACCAAGAAGGGACAACACCGCCCGCTGTTAGAACTAACACCGCCCGCTGTTAGAACTCACAGCGGGCGGTGTTAGAACTCACAGCGGCCGCTGTGTTCCTGTCTCCCCGGCAGTTTCTCCCTGCTTCCCCTACCCAAAGTCCCCGTTCCCCCGGCAGTTTCTCCCCGTTTCCCCGTACCTTTCTCCCTCGTTCCCCGGCAGTTTCTCCCAGAGGTAGCAAGGTTATCACGGGCGGGACGATCCCTTTTCTTTTGCACCTTATGGGGCAAACTAAGTGCATAGACGGCAAGAACTTCTCAGAGACGGAGAAATGTTAACGTAAACCATTACGGCAATTTTTTTTGCAACTTTTCTTGGCAGTTTCGTTAAAAAGCTATAACTTTACAGCCGAAATATTTCAAAAGATCTGACTAAATTAGATACCGGAGCCCATCTTTCGAGCCCCAAAATTACAAAAAATCCCCCTGTCGCAAAGGCCCCGTGCCACGACAAGCCGATGTGCCCCAAAGGGCACATAAGAATATGAAATAATGCCAACAGAAGACAAAACAGTTTCTGCAATGGATACGCCAAAGACTCTGACCCAAGAAGAAGCGATCGGGCTTGTACGTGACTATAAGAAGGTCATTGCACCCCGATTCAGCCAAGAGCCGAAAGTTTATATGTACGGCTCTTATTCCAAGGGAACACCCAACCCGTGGAGCGACATTGACGTTGCAGTCATTGTGCCGAAGATAGAGGGTAACTGGTTAGAGAAGTCTGCCGATCTTGCAGGGGACGTGCGTAAGGTGAGCATTCTCATAGAGCCGGTCCTGATGGAAGAGCCGAACGGGAGCTACTCTCCTCTTTACGAAGACATTATGCGAACAGGCATTGCAATATGCCCCCCCTAAAAAAGGGAGACGACCATACAACGCTCGCCGAGGATATTGAGCCAAAACAACATAAACAACTAAAGAAAAGAACAAAATATGACGAACAAAGTACAGAACCCGACCTCTACTACGGACTATGAGGTGAAAGAAGAAAAGAAAGTGAACCCGACATGGGAGGCATTTGGAAAGTATCCTGGTGCCTTCACCTATGTAGCACCAGAAATGTACGATTAAACTATGCGCTATCTGCTCGACACAAACATATTCATCTTTGCTGCGACTGACCGCGAATTACTAAGTACTGACGTTAAAGCAATTCTTGATGATTATGACAACACTTTCTATATGAGTGCAGAGAGTGTGAAAGAGCTGATAGTTGGTTTTAACAACGGCAAACTTGTGTCACGTTACTGGGATACAGCAGCGAAAATGGTGAAGGATATAACTAACCGCTATTTCATCAGAATACTCCCAATTGGAGAAGAACATCACAAACCGCATGCCATTGATATCGAGTGACCACAAGTTCAAATTCTACAAAAGCCAAGGTCTGGAACTAACATACAACGAAAAATAGTTGAAAGACTAAAGAAGAAAACAAACAAAATAAGAATCAAAAAACGGGATCAAATGATTGGAACGTTTAACATAAACGACGCATATATGGAGATGCTGGCAACGCTACCAAATGAGGACAAACTTGACCTCATTAATCGGCTGGTAAATTCCATGAAAAAAGCTGTCGGCAAGGCCAAGGAGCCAACCGACCAGTTTTCCGGTTTTTCGAAAGACTGGGGTGGAGACATGTCCACAGAAGAGTATTCCGACATGTTAAGAAACGAGAACATTGAAAACTATAGAACAATAGAGGCATGGTAAACAAACCGAAATATCTGTTAGACACCTGCGTATGCATTTCCATGTTTCGCAACGAAGGGCGAGTACGTGAGATGCTGTCATCTGTGGGGACAAAGAACTGTTTGACTTACTCATTGGAGCTACAGCTTTACATCATGGCCTAACACTCGTAACTTCAAACACGAAGCACTTCGAGCGAATAGAAGGCATAAAGATTGAAAACTGGCGAGAATCTCCTCAATCTACCTGACTCCTTAGACAAAAAAGAAAGAACAATAAAACTAACAAAAAATTTATAACAAACAATGAAAAAGTACTTACTTTTAATCATTATGATGGTCTGCGCCGCAACAGGGGCGTGGGCGCAAGATTACTCTAGCTACTATTCCAAGAGTAATTCTGCTATGACACTACACACACCAGAGAGTAGTGACCAATACGTTTATTGGTATGATGCAGATGAAGCTGCAGCAGATGCTGTATTAACCATTAACGTTCCTACAGACCACAGTGTTTCACTGGCAACAATCGCAACTGAAGCATTAGGTTCCGGCTCTTACACGAGAGTACAAATTAATGGTCCCATCACCGATGGAGACATCACCACAATCAATGGCATCAATGCTATAATCCTTGACCTTTCAGGAGCCACTTTAGAGAAGAACGAGTCTGGCACATACACAGCCGATAACTCTATATTGGAGTCGGCAGTGAATAGTAACGTGAAGTTCTTGGTACTCCCTGCCGGCATGACACGCGACGACGTCACCGAGAACAACGTTACCACAGAAGGAATTGTAAATGCCAGATCCCTCTCAGGTTTCTCTGGATTGTACTCAGCAGTTTCATTTTCTGATTACACCAGCACAGGATCATCTAGTCGCGACGTTGTTGCATACTGCCGGGTAGCAGGAACTTTGCAACCTGGATTCGTTGCTACCGACAGAGGTTCACTTAATGGTAGTGTTTATACAAGAAGCGGTCACACTTGTTACTTCCCTGACGTTCACTGTCTTGACAACAGGAGCGCCACCCTTTCAGGCAACCTCAATGCATACGACATGCTTTGCCAGCCACAGACAAACGGTAAGGACGCTAAACTTGACAAAAACGGTCACCTGACCTTTGACAAGAAGTATGCTGACGAGTCTTCACTTACGGACGACCGTACAAACATTGGTACTGAATCTATCTATGGAGCTTTCTCAAACTCCAATGGTGTTCAGACTTTGGACTTAAGAGACGCTGTCTTTGCAGAAATTAACGACATGACCATCAGCTATCTCCAGTCCACAAATTATCTTACTTATCTGACAATTCCAACATCATCGTCAGTTATAGAGACACCATCATACTTCATCCAGCACAACTTGGTGAAAGAGATTTGCATACCATCTAACATTCAGAAGATTCGCACTCACTTCGCACCTTCAATAGACCACATTTGGACAACAGCAGCCAGTGGGGACATAGCGGGAACAGTATATGACAATGGCGTACTCCCCAGTGCTACTGGTGACTTAATATATGGCCATTCAGGGCTGACATTCCAGAAGGCTGCTTACCCTTGCGGCACATACACCTTCTCCAGCAACCTGAAACTTATTGAGTCGAATGCGTTCGCCAATACTGAGCCGCACGTTAAGGACATCTACGTACTGGCGGTAGAAACCCCAGAGTGTCATGTGGATGCTTTCTGTACTGCCATGTATGTTGGTAATGGTGGTTATGCTCCTACCATCGTCGATGGTGTGATTACCCGCGACTCTTACCTGAACGGTACCAACTGGATTGCCATGCTGCACTATCCGCGTGAATGCGTCACACCTGAGGTTCAGCGCTATACCGACCCCACCCGCAAATACACCACCGCCTCTAACGAGATTGACGGTAAGGGTGGCGTGCTCTACTACCCCAACTACTCTGAATTCCTGGCTGCCTACGCACAGGGCACCACGGGTTATCTGTGGAATGCCTGGAGCCTGGAGTATGAGTACGGTCAGCTGCAGCAGACACTCTACATCGGTAACTCTCCCTGGACAGAGGCTGTGCAGAAACAGGCCAACGACACCTATCTGGCAAACCCCAAGCGCGCACAGAACCCTTACACCTCGTTCTACGACGTGACGGCAGATGGCTTATACAGCCAGCCCGAGGGACTGGAGCCGTATTATAACATCTATTGGGATGAGCGTGACTTGAGCACTTCTGGAACAGATGCCCAGCACCTGTATCCTGCCGCTGAGACTAGCAGTACAGAGAAGACCTTCAGGTATCTGGATGCAACGGAAGAAGACTTTGCTAACGACATACAGCTTTATACTTACAACAATAATACAAAAGTATATACAGCTGCATCTCCCAACGTTTGGGCTGCAAACACTTACTACAAGCGCATTCAGAAGCAACAGACAAACCTGGACGGCTCGCTGAAATATAAAACATGCAGTACTGGTCTTTACGTACAGGACACACGTTGGGTAGAAGATGCTGAAGGTACTCACGTGCGTAGCACCGAACCAGAGTCATACGCTGCTACCCAAGTTCCTGTATCTGGCACCACTTATTATACTGACAATACTGGTATCACAGAAGCTACTCCTAAGGTTGCTAATGGGTACTACTATCAGGATGGTGAGAATAACACGTATGCACAGGTGAACAGAAATAGTGATGCGGTTGGTGCTAAGGATGCATATTATACAAAGAGCGGTAATGTATATACGCTTCTTTCAAACGGTCTTCCATTTGAAACTACAAGCAGCTATTGCTACAAAACAGGAGAAGAAGAAGTCGCTGTTTACAATAATATAGGAAGTTGGAAAACTATTCAATATGTATTAGAGAATTCCAATGGTGCCAATATATTTTACAAAAAGAATAATGATGGTACTTATGAACAATATTGGCCAGTTTTTAACAATAATGGTGCCTCTTCTTTCCGACTTTATTACCAAGATAGCGATAACAATTGGGTGGCTACAGATAGAATGGTACAAGGACTAACTGCAGATAAATATTTTTATCGTGACGGTGAAGAAGAGGGAAACTACACCTATACACGTAGTGCAGCAAACCAGCAACTTGATGGCACTGATGTGTATTACAACAGTGGCTCAACAACAATGCAAAATACCTATTCTACACCCCAAACATACTATAGTTCAGGAAAGACATGGTACACTTATAACCAATATAATGGAACTTATACTCAAATAAATATCAATTGGTGGCAACATATCGTAAATCAGGATTATTATTACGCTACAGGCGTTACGACTCCTAACATTGTTTCTGCCGACAATACCAATTATGTTGCTAATCGCACCTATTACACAGATGCTACAGGTGAGACCGAAGCTACAACGGTGACATTCGATCAAGACTATTTCATCCCTGTTTACGGGTACACCGCTTACAATTCTTCTACAGATGAAGGAAAGACTCGTTATAACCAGGAGACTTACTATCGTACTTACGTTGCAGCAACAGACGATGGAGCAACGCGTTACTGTCCTGTAATGCAGGATAATGAGTTCCCTACCGTAACCAAGTCTTATGACTATCGTGGCTGGCACCAGTTTGTGCTGAATGCCTTTGCGGCCAACACGACAGAAGACGTGGTGCCCCTGCGCTCGTACATCATAGACACTGACTGGTGGACCATCTGCCTGCCCTACGACCTGACGAAGAAGGAGATGATGCTGCTCTATGGCAAGGTTACTCCAAACAACAGCACAGGTGCTCCTACGTTAAGTGATGCAGCAAATGATATTCCTGAGCTTTGCGTGCTCTCTAACGTAGTAAGATACGAAGACCGCCGCCACATCACGCTGAACTTCTCTGACAACCTGATGACGAAGAGATTTGTGAAGAATAGCACTACAAAGATCTGGGAGCCGGCAGATGGCACTAATGGTGCAGAAGCTGGCGTTCCTGCTGACAACGAAGTGGTGCTTCATAAAGGCGTGCCTTACTTGATCAGACCTAAGTTTGATGGCACCGTCCGTCTGTTCGACATCTATGGCGGTAGCAATGTGAATCAAGCATTCTCTAAAGGCCGTATCGCAGTAAGTAACGACGCTTATCCCGGACTGGCTGACAAACTGGCTGCAGCGCAGCTCATAGCTGGTGAAGACTTCCGAGAGATGATGGAAGACAACATCTACACGGTACCCGCACTGTTGCCCGTCACAAAGACCGGTGAAAACACATACGAAACAGGAAGCCCATTCACCGAAACGTATGTTCAGACCAACGGTACACCAGAGGTTATAACCATTGGCAGTGACGAAAATGCTAAGTACTACTACCGTTCTGCAGCTTTCGACTACACCTTCGTAGGCTCACTGGCCAAGGCTATCATCCCACCGTTCAGCTACTTCCTGGGTTATACCACTCACGCATGCTTCGTTTATGCTGACTACACAACGGATAAGTTTGCCCAGAACAAGAAGGCTAACACACCTGACTACCAGAACCAGATGCTCTGGAACAACAACTCGTGCGTCATCTGCCCGAACATGCTCAGCAGCAGTGTAACAAATGCCGGTTCGTATAGCCTAGGCTTAGGCTCTCACAATGGCAAGGTAACTAAGGCTGAAAATGACGGTACCGCCGGTGCTCAGTGGAAGATCTATGGCACAAACGTAACGCCAATACTGACTGACGACCTGTACCACTCTTCGTCAGTAGCATCACAGACAGCCATGGAGATGATGTTCGGCATGGACATGACATGGAGAAGCGACGACGAGACCACAGCCATTATCCGCGTAAACGGTGTTGAGATTACTCCTACAACCAACCGTGTATATAGCCTCAACGGACAGTACGTCGGCAACTCACTTGAAGGCTTGGCCAAGGGCATCTACATCGTGAATGGCAAGAAAGTAATGGTTAAATAAATAAAGGAGGTGACACGATATGAAAAAGATGTATCAGAAACCTGCATTGGAGATCATCGAGCTACAAAATGCTAATCAGATATTAGCAGGCTCAGGGGGTGACTTTAACGACAACAAGATCGGCGACGGTACAAGCACATCAGAAGGCGGCGGAGTAGATCCAATAAGTGGAGGCTCCCGCGCTCCAGAATTCTTTGACATGGGCGACGAGTAATCATTGACCCCACAAGAAGCAAAACGCTGAATAGGTGGCAGCTGCAACACGACAACGATGTTGCAGCTGCCATTGCGTTTGGCGTGAACATAAAAATACTCCCAAACCTTTGGCGGTTCGGAAAAGAATGCGTATTTTTGCAGGCAAGAAATAGAAATAGTCAATATGAATACTTTGAATGTTGTACCCACATCGCCTATCGGTGCTAAATATTGGTCAGAGCTGAAAGACCTTAGCGACAGTGTGAAACTTGAATTAATCACATTGTTGAGCAGTTCAATTACATACTCTGCACATAAGGACTCTGTAGAGAAGGGCTGGACAAAAAAGTTTGCAGGAAAATGGCAGGACGATAGATCTTCTGAAGAAATTATAGAAGACATCAGGGCTGCAAGAAATGCACATATCAAGGAGATAGAACTATGATGGGATATCTTTTGGACACCAATATTTGTATCTATGCCTTACGTGATAAATATGACATCAACGAACGGCTTGAGACAATAGGCAGTCAGCAATGCTATGTTGCTGATGTGACCGTGATGGAGTTACGCTTCGGTGCCTATAAAAGTAAAAGAAAAGAAGAGAATCTTAGAATTGTAAACGAATTTTTGAGCGGAGTAAAAATAATTCCTTTCGCTGCATCTATCGATGAATTTTGCCAGGAGAAACTTAGACTCCAGAGTCTTGGAACCCCGATAGAGGATTATGACTTGTTAATAGGATGTGCTGCTAAAGTCACAGGTCTTACACTTGTAACTGAGAATATTCAGCATCTTAGTCGTATTGATGGAGTGCAAATAGAAAATTGGGTTCACAGATAACATGAAGTTGGCAGCTGCAACACAACATTGATGTTGCAGCTGTCAATGCATTTGGGAAGAACGCAAAAATCCCCCCAAACCTTTGGCGGTTAGGAAAAGAATGTGTATTTTTGCAGACGGAAAATTATAAAGTAACGGGAACAAACTAAATTATTTACAAGAAATTGGCAAGGAATAAACATCAGCAAATTATTAAAGAACAAAAAGCAATACTGCGCAAGAGACAAAGAACACAAGCGTTCTGGTCTGCTGTTTTAGCCATTATAGCACTTTACATTGCTTATATTTCACCAATTCTGACTGGTGAAATGGAGTTTCTTGACTTGTTCACAAAAAACCAAGCAACAATCGGATCATTCACAGCCAATGTAATGGCAATTGTTTGTGTGGTATTCAACAAATTCTCTCCTGCATATTACATCAAAGGATTAACCTTTGCCTTTAGTACTCTTGGGTTTATTTCCGCCGGTTACATCTATGCCCAGGCTGTTAACGTATATAGCCTGAATAACACAACACTCTGGTGGCATTCTACGGCGGTTACAGTACTGCTGCATCTACTGTTTATTGGCATGCTTTTTGCATTGTCTTTTTCTAAGAAAGTTGAGCAATCAAAGAAAATTTATCTATAGTAAAATAGTATGAAGTCATTTATTATCATCATCACAGCGGCAATCCTTTTTGGCATACAAATGTATATATCTTACAGAAGGCGTAAAAAGACAATAGAAATGCTGCCTGCTGAAGCCGGCCCCACTAAAGGGGCTGAAGGAGATTTTATGACTCCAGAACAAGTGTCCATTGGAACTATAGACATGAACCCTAAACTGAAGTATTTTCTGGTACGCAACAAGTGCATGAAGAAAAGGGGTATTTACCCTGGTGACATCATTGGGGTTAAGATGTTCGACAAGGACTATACTTTGTCTGATACGGACGAAAACAGTGTACTGCTGATTTACCTTGAGGACAAGAACTTCCACGGCCATAAGATCAGGGTCAGGGGAAATGTTACGGAGAGTGGGGATGCTTACGCTACATACTACTACACGGAAGACGGCAATCCAAGCTTCTCGCATAAACCGCATGCTTTCCGCAACATCCTTGGAGAAGTCATTGAGGTAAACCACACGAACTGATTGTGTTTGATTCATCATGAACACAAGGAATGCCCGATGAAATCATAGTGAACGGCTGAGGAAACGATGACCTAACAATAACGAAGCGGCACAGTTCGTGAATGGAACTGTGCCGCTTTGATGGTTCTGTCAGAGAAGCTGCTGGGGATTACTCTCCGTCAGGAGCATGGTCGATGAGGTCCATGAACTGGTCGAGCTTCGGCGTGATGATGATCTGCGTGCGACGGTTGCGCTGACGTCCGAGCTCGGTGGTGTTGGTGGTCAGGGGGTTGTACTCGCCTCGTCCGCCGGCTGTGAGGCGCTTGGGGTCAACACCGTAGTTGTTCTGCAGTGCCTGTACTACACTTGATGCGCGGAGACAGGAGAGGTCCCAGTTGTTGCGGATGTTCTGACGGGTGATAGGCACATCGTCGGTGTTACCCTCAATGAGTACGTCGTAGTCCTTGTAGTCGGAGATGATTTTAGCAATCTTCGAGAGGGTGGTTGCCGCGCGGTCGTTAATCTCGTAGGAGCCGCTCTTGTAGAGCATGTTGTCGGCCAAGGAGATATAGACGACACCCTTGAGCACCTGTACGTCAACTTCTTTTTTCTCGTCGTTTGACAGTGAGCGCAGCAGGTTGTTCTGCAGCACCATGTTGAGTGAGTCGCTCTTAGACTTCACCTCTACGAGATGGCGGATGTACTGGTTGGACTCGTTGATTTGGTCAACCAGTTTCTCGATGCTGATGTTGTTCTGCGTAGAGTTGGTGAGGCTCTGGTCGAGCGAGCGTTGCAGCGCGGCGTATGCTTTTTTCTGCTCTTCGAGTGCCTTTCGCTGTGCTGCGAGCTGTTCTTCGAGTGATGTCACGCGTGTGCGCGATGCAGCGAGCTGCTCCTTTGCGTCTTGGAAGTTTGTGGTGAGTTCCTTATTTTCCAGTCGGCAGCTTTCCAGTTCTTTCTTGCTGGCGCAGCTGCTCATGGTGATTGCCGCTGTAGCCAGTGCGATGATGCATAAATTTTTCTTGTTCATTTTTCTTGTTATTTTTAAATGATTTCGCTTGCAAAGTTATTAATTAGACGGAAAGGACGGTGAAAAGTGGTGGGCATTTATGTTATTTTAACCTCGGGAGTTGGCGGTTAACGGTTTTTTTCATCTTTTGTTTTGTATTGTTCTCACTTATTCGTATCTTTGGCTACGGCCGAAGATACTTGCGTTCGACAATAAAAACAAAAATTTCATCTTTTGTTTTGTATTGTTCTCACTTATTCGTATCTTTGCAGTCAATTATCTTTTTACATTATAAAGAACATTACAGACATGATACTCTTTTTCAAGACAGCCCAACAGAGCGTGATAGCCACAAGCGTTGACCATCAGCTCACACAGGATGAAGTACATGAACTTTGCTGGCTCTACGGTGAGGCGGAGCTGCTGACGAGCGAGAAGCTGGAAGGTTTCTTTGTGGGTCCGCGCCGCGAAATGATTACGCCTTGGAGCACGAATGCCGTTGAGATTACACAGAACATGGGTCTTAGCGGCATTCAGCGTATAGAGGAATACTTCCCCGTAAGTTCGAAGGACGCTGAGCACGACGAGATGCTGCAGCGCATGTACGACGGTCTGGACCAGCAGATTTTCACTGTGAACCTGCAGCCGGAGCCCATCAAGCATGTGGATAACTTAGAGGAATATAACGAGCAGGAAGGTCTTGCGCTGTCGAAGGAAGAGATAGCCTATCTGCATGAGATAGAGAAGCAGAACGGTCGTCCGCTGACAGACTCTGAGATTTTCGGTTTTGCGCAGATTAACTCGGAGCACTGCCGTCACAAGATTTTCGGTGGCACGTTTGTCATCGACGGCAAGGAGATGGAGTCGAGCCTGTTCCAGATGATTAAGAAGACGACGCAGGAGAACCCGAACAAAATTCTGTCGGCCTACAAGGACAACGTGGCATTTGCGCAGGGTCCGGTGGTGGAGCAGTTTGCCCCGAAGGACCAGAGCACGAGCGACTGGTTCCGGGTGAAGGACATAGAGAGCGTTATTTCGCTGAAGGCAGAGACGCATAACTTCCCGACGACGGTGGAGCCGTTTAACGGTGCCGCCACGGGAACGGGCGGTGAGATTCGCGACCGTATGGGCGGTGGCGTGGGCTCGTGGCCCATTGCCGGCACGGCGGTGTATATGACGGCGTACCCGAGGCTGGAGAATGAAGGCTGTGCTACCGCTGCCAGAGACTGGGAGGAGCTGATGCCTGCACGCAAGTGGCTGTACCAGACTCCGGAACAGATACTGATTAAGGCGTCGAACGGTGCGAGCGACTTTGGTAACAAGTTCGGACAACCGCTGATTTGCGGAAGCGTGCTGACGTTTGAACACCAGGAGGACCGAGGCACAATGGCGCTGGAGGACCGAGGCAAAGCCTCGGTGTACAGGACCGAAGGAGAAGGGAGCGAGAATGGCAGCAACGGCGAGAAGAACGACGGCAACGGCGAGAAGAACGACAGCAACGGCGAGAAGAACGACGGCGACGGCGAGAAGAACGGCGGCGACGAGAAGGGGACTACGAAGTATGCCTACGACAAGGTGATTATGCTGGCCGGCGGTGTTGGCTACGGCACGAAACGCGACTGCCTGAAGAAAGAACCCCAGAAGGGGAATAAGGTGGTGGTGGTAGGCGGCGACAACTACCGCATAGGACTGGGCGGAGGCTCGGTGTCGTCGGTGGATACTGGCCGCTACTCGAACGGTATTGAACTGAATGCCGTGCAACGCGCGAACCCCGAGATGCAGAAACGTGCCTACAACTTGGTGCGTGCCTTGTGTGAGGAGGACGTGAACCCCGTGGTGAGCATTCACGACCACGGAAGTGCCGGCCACCTGAACTGTCTGTCGGAGCTGGTGGAGGAATGCGGCGGTGAGATAGACATGACGAAGCTGCCCATTGGCGACCAGACGCTGTCGGCCAAGGAGATTATAGCTAACGAGAGCCAGGAGCGCATGGGACTGCTGATTGACGAGAAACATATAGAACACGTGCGTAAGATAGCCGAGCGCGAACGCGCCCCGATGTATGTGGTGGGCGAGACGACCGGCGATGCCCACTTCTCGTTTGTGCAGGGCGACGGTGTGAAGCCTTTTGACCTAGACGTGGCCCAGATGTTCGGTCACTCGCCGAAGACGGTGATGGTTGACGAGACGGTGGAGCAACACTATGCTGACGTAAAATATGCGCTGCCTTCAGATTACTCTGAGTATTCTGAGTATTCTGAGTATTCTGAGTATTCGGAGTATTCTGATAAAATCAAGGAATACGTGCAGCGCGTGCTGCAGTTGGAGGCTGTGGCCTGCAAGGACTGGCTGACGAACAAGGTAGATCGCTCGGTGACGGGAAAGATAGCCCGTCAGCAGTGTCAGGGCGAGATACAGTTGCCGCTGAGCGACTGCGGCGTGGTGGCCCTGGACTATCGTGGTCGCAAGGGTATAGCCACGGCCATTGGCCATGCTCCGCAGGCCGGACTGGCCGACCCAAAGGCCGGCAGTGTGCTGTCGGTTGCCGAGGCGCTGACGAACATTGTGTGGGCACCGCTGGCTGACGGCATGGACTCGCTGAGCCTGAGTGCCAACTGGATGTGGCCCTGCCGCTCGCAGAAGGGTGAGGATGCCCGTCTGTATGAGGGTGTGAAGGCCCTGTCGGACTTCTGCTGTGAGCTGCACATCAACGTACCGACGGGTAAGGACTCGCTGAGTCTGAGTCAGCAGTACCCGAACGGCGAGAAGATTATTTCGCCGGGCACGGTGATTGTGAGTGCCGGCGGCGAGGTGAGCGACGTGCGCAAGGTGGTGAGCCCCGTGGTGGTGAACGACAAGCGTGCAAGTCTGTACCATATTGACTTCTCGTTCGACGAGCAGCACTTAGGCGGCAGTGCGTTTGCCCAGAGCTTGGGCAAGGTGGGCAGCGACGTGCCCACGGTGAAGAATGCGGAATATTTTGCTGATGCCTTCATGGCCGTTCAGCAGTTGATTGAGAAGGGCTGGGTGATGGCCGGTCACGATATTTCGGCAGGTGGTCTGATAACCTGTCTGTTGGAGATGACGTTCGCCAACACAAAGGGCGGTCTGCACGTGAACCTGCACGACCTCTGCAAAGACGGTGACGTAGTAAAAGCCCTGTTTGCCGAGAACCCCGGCGTGGTTGTTGAAATCAGCGATGAGCACAAGCAGGAGTTCAAGGACTTCATGGAGGAGCAGGGCGTTGGCTTTGCCAAGATAGGCTACCCTGTTGAGGAAGGCAGGGAGATAACGGTTGTGTGGCCGGAGGGCCGAGGCGGAGCCTCGGCTTACAAGACCGGAGAAATAAACAGGGAGATAAGCTTCGGCATTGACGAGCTGCGCGACGTGTGGTACAAGACCAGCTACCTGCTTGACCGCAAGCAGAGCTTCAACGGCAAGGCGAAGGAACGCTATGAGAACTACAAGCAGCAACCGTTAGAGATGAAGTTCAATGCAGACTTCAAGGGCACGCTGGAGCAATACGGCACTGTAAAGAATGGAAGAATTGAAGAATTGAAAAATGAAAGTACTTCAACTCTTCAATCTTTAAACTCTTCAGTTCTTCGACCGAAGGCTGCCATTATCCGCGAGAAGGGCACCAACGGTGAGCGTGAGATGGCCTACTCGCTGTATTTAGCCGGTTTCGACGTAAAGGACGTGATGATGACAGACCTGATCAGCGGTCGTGAGACGCTGGAGGAGGTGAACATGATTGTGTTCTGCGGCGGTTTCTCGAACAGCGACGTGCTGGGTTCAGCCAAGGGCTGGGCCGGTGCCTTCCTCTTCAACCCGAAGGCGAAGGAGGCACTTGACAAGTTCTATGCCCGCAAGGACACGCTGTCGCTCGGCATCTGCAACGGTTGCCAGCTGATGGTGGAACTGGGGCTCTGCGAGAATGAAGAATTGAGAATGAAGAATGAAGGAGTTGCTACCGCCCGTCCTCGCATGCTGCACAACGACAGTCGGAAGTTCGAGTCGGAGTTCATCACGCTGCAGATTCCCCAGAACGAGAGCGTGATGTTCGGAAGCCTGAGTGGAACGAAGCTCGGCTTGTGGGTGGCTCACGGAGAAGGCAAATTCTCGCTGCCCGGAGCAGAGAGTGAGTATCACATTATTGCGAAATATAACTACCACGGCTATCCCGCCAACCCGAACGGCAGCGACTACGACGTGGCTGGCATCTGCTCGAAGGACGGCCGCCACTTGTGCATGATGCCACACCTGGAGCGTGCCATCTTCCCGTGGCAGTGCGCCTGGTACCCACAGGAGCGCCGCATGGACGAAGTGACCCCGTGGATAGAGGCATTTGTGAATGCAAGGAAGTGGGTGGAGAGAGTGAAGAGTGAAGAGTGAAGAGTTTGCTACCGCCCAAATGAAGAAGAACATCTGTTGGGAGTCATTCCTTACCTTCTTTAAGATTGGCATGTTCACCCTGGGGGGTGGATATGCCATGATACCTATTATAGAAAAAGAGGTGGTAGATAAGCACGGCTGGCTGACGAAGGAGGAGATGCTGGACCTGATAGCCATAGCCCAGAGTTGTCCGGGCGTGTTTGCCATCAACATCAGCATCTTCGTGGGCTATAAGCTGCAGAAGGTGCGCGGAGCCATAGCCTCGGCATTTGGCACTGCCCTACCCTCGTTTCTGATTATTTTGGCCATCGCCATGTTCTTTCACCAGTTTGAGGACAACAAGGTGATAGCCGCCATGTTCCGCGGCATACGTCCGGCTGTGGTGGCCCTGATAGCCGTTCCGACGTTCAACCTGGGCAAGAGCGCACGGCTGAACCGCTACACGGTGTGGATTCCCATTGTGTCGGCACTGGTCATCTGGCTGTTGGGCGTGTCGCCCATCTGGGTTATCATCGTGGCCGGCGTTGGCGGGTATGTGTGGGGGAGTCGGAGTAATCGGAGTAATCGGAGTAATCGGAGTAATCGGAGTAATCGGAATAATCGGAGTAATCAGAGTAATCGGAATAATCTGAATAATCTGAATCAGTTGAGCCTATGATTTACGTATATTTGTTCCTGACATTCTTCGAGATAGGCCTGTTCGGCTTTGGTGGCGGCTACGGCATGCTGTCGCTGATACAGGGCGAGGTGGTGCACCACTGGGGGTGGATGACGACGGCGGAGTTTACCGACATCGTAGCCATCAGCCAGATGACACCCGGTCCCATAGGCATTAACTCTGCCACGTATTGCGGCTATACAGCCGTGAAGAATGCTGGCTACTCAGCACCAATGGCCATGTTAGGTTCGGCCACGGCGACGTTTGCCCTGGTGCTGCCGTCGCTGATACTGATGGTTCTTATCAGCAAGCTGTTTATGAAGTACATGCATACGCACTTCGTGGAGAGTATTTTCAAGGGTCTTCGCCCCGCTGTGGTGGGGCTTTTGGCCGCCGCTACGCTGCTGCTGATGACGCCGGATAACTTTTCGACGCCAAGCCTGAACCCATGGCAGTTTGGGGTGAGCGTGTTTTTGTTTGTGGCAACGTTCGTGGGGACGCTGGTTGTGAAGATTAACCCCATACGCATGATTGGCTATAGCGCCGTGGCGGGGCTGGTGCTGCTGTACTGAAACAAAGCTGCGGCAAAACCGCAGCATACAGAACCGACAAAGGGAGAAAGGAAGGGCTGCGGCAAAACCGCAGCATACAGAACCGACAAAGGGAGGAAAGGAAGGGCTGCGGCAAAACCGCAGCATACTGAACCGGCAAAGGGAGAAAGGAAGGGCTGCGGCAAAACCGCAGCATACAGAACCGACAAAGGGAGAAAGGAAGGGCTGCGGCAAAACCGCAGCATACAGAACCGACAAAGGGAGGAAAACAACAAAAAGAAAACAACAAAAAACAAAACAACAAAAAAGAAAACAACAAAAACAATAACAATAACGATAACTATAAAAGAAAATGATGAAGAAATTACTGTTTTGCACAATGATGTTAGCAGTCAGCTGGATGACGACTACGGCACAAAGAACTTGGAGACATGAAACCTTCACGACGGATACCCCCATGGTACACGACCCGGTGATGGCCTACGAGAATGGTGTGTACCACCTGTATGCCACGGGAATGGGCATTCAACACATGACATCACGCGACCGCAAGACGTGGACGGTGATGCGCGAGCCTGTGATGAGCGTCATTCCGAAATGGACACGCGACTCGGTGCCCGGCTTTGAACACCACGTGTGGGCTCCCGACGTCATTCAGTGGCACGGTCGCTGGTGGCTGGCCTACAGCTGCTCCACGTTCGGCAAGAACGGGTCGGCCATCGGACTGCTGAGCAGTCGTTCGCTGTCTTTTAACATGTGGAACGACGAGGGCTGCATAGTCACTTCGCGTGAAGGCCGTGACGAGTGGAACGCCATTGACCCCTGCTTCGTCATTGACGACAACGACGAGCCTTGGCTTGCATGGGGCTCGTTCTGGGACGGCATTCAGCTCTGCCGGTTAGACACGACGATGCACCTTGCTGCCGGCTGCAGGCCGCAGACCATTGCACGCCGCTATCCTGCAGGCTATCAGGCAGCAGAACCTAACCCAACATCGAAGTTTGCCGGCACGAATGCCATTGAGGCTCCGTTCATCATGAAGCACGACGGCTGGTACTACCTGTTTGTATCGTGGGACTACTGCTGTCGCGGCCCGCTGTCGAGTTACAAGGTGGTGGTTGGCCGCAGCAAGACGGTGGACGGCCCCTACGTTGACAAGGAAGGAAGGCTGATGACGGAAGGCGGCGGCACGCCAGTCATTGCCGGCGACAAGCAGGAATTTGAAGCCGCCGGCCATTGTGCAGCCTACACGCTGAACGACGAGGACCTGTTTATTTGTCACGGCTACTACCTGCCACGCAAGGGAGCCAGCATACTGATACAGCGCGGCATAGCGTGGAAGGACGGTTGGCCCGTGCTGCAATAGGAGCATACACAAAAGAGTTTTTAAGTTGTCAGTAAAAAAAGTAAAGAACTATTTGGGTGTTTCAAATACATTTGTTATCTTTGCAACATCATTATTTACACTTACTACTAACAACTTAAAAACTTATGAAGCATTTTTTATCATCGCTATCATTGCTGCTACTTTTCTCATTAGGAGTGCAGGCACAGAGCCGTGTTTCTGTTCATGACCCATCGATTGTTGACAACGGCGGGACGTACTACATCTTCGGCAGTCACCAGGCCTGGGCGAAGAGTACTGACATGTATAACTGGACAACGGTACCGGTGAAATGGAGCAATGGCAGCAGTAATGTGAGTTGCGACGTTGCTTTCAACACCATGAAAGTTTCCTTAAGTAACGGAGGCCGGACACTGAGTAACTTTGATGCTGAGGCATGGGCAGCAGCATCGAAGAGCGGCTATGACATCAGTGGTAATCTTTGGGCTCCTGATGTCATCTACAACCAAAACTTAGGCAAGTGGTGTATGTACCTCAGCATTAACGGCCCCGACTGGAACTCCAGCATCATCCTGCTGACGGCCGACGACATTGAGGGTCCGTACGTCTATCAGGCACCCGTTGTCGTCTCAGGTTTTGCCACCACAAATGTTGATTACAAGAAGTCAGACCTGGAACTTGTCATTGGTGAGCAGGCTACTCTGCCAAACCGATATAAGAGCAACACTTTTTGGCCTCATGCCATCGATCCCTGCGTGTTTTACGACCAGGACGGCAATCTCTGGATGAGCTACGGCTCGTGGTTAGGTGGCATCTGGATTCTTCAACTGGACGAGAACACCGGTCTGCGTGACTATACCGTCGATTACGGTATTAATAGTGACGGCACAAAGAACAAGACGCAAGACTACTACTACGGCAAGAAGCTGGCCGGCGGAAACTTCGTGTCGGGCGAGGCCAGCTACGTAGAATACATAAACGGTTATTACTATCTGTTCGTTACTTATGGAGGCTTAACTGCCGATGGCGGTTACCAGATGCGCGTCTTCCGCTCTTCAAGCCCCGACGGTCCTTATA
>JAGAYI010000060.1 GCA_017940545.1 Prevotella sp. | reverse complement strand
TTCTGCAGTGAAGCGTCGTTGAGCTCCCAAAGCAGTTCGCCAGTAGTCCCCTGTCCGGCATAGATGGCAAACTTGGCCTTTGAGCCATAGCTGCTGCTGGAATAATAGACATCGAAGGCAGAGAAGTCAATCTGGCAGATCTTGCCCTCGTGCTTCGGGATGAAGATGTTGGTACGGGTATCGGTACCATATTCGTAGCGGGTAGAGTATTCGCTGGTGGTTTTCGTCTCGAAGGCTATGGAACCGTTCACCGTCTTGGTGACCGAACCCTGGTCGGCATGCGATATGGCGATGTTCTTCACCGTGCGTGTCACTGCCTCGGCTGTAATGGTCTCCGTTTTCTCGGCATTGTTCACCAGTGCGGTGACGCTGGTGAGCAGGGCGCTCACCGTCTTGTCGTTCAGGGCCTCGTCGCTGATGGTGTATTTCAAGGTGAATAGGTTGTCGCCCTCAACCAAAGCCTGCGGCGTGGTGAGGGTGATGTCGAAGGCTGTACCTTCGACGACGGTCTCACCAACCTTTACGGTGCCAAAGTAGAGCGAAGCCTTGCTGACGAGGGCTGCTGTCTCGCCGGCGCTGAAGACCATCTTCGTCACCTGCATGGCGGGCTCGGTGTTCAGGGTCTTGACGTTGATGGTCAGCATGTCCTGGTCGGCATCGCCGGCGGCCACGGTTTCAGTAGAGGCAGCAGTGGTGGTCATGCCGTTGAAGTCCATAGCCTGCGGGGTGAAGAGACTGACGGTGGCCTCGAAACCATTGGCTGCCACATCGTTACCGGCATTGCTGAAGAGCACTACGGTCAGCGAACCGTCTTCGGCAGTGGAACGAACAATGCCCGTCTCACCCTTTTGTAAGGTCTTGATGCGGTTGGCCTCGTTTACTTCCGTGCCGTTGTAGATGCGCAGCTCTTGGTTGTTTAGCGTGCCGTGCCAGATTTCGTTCTTGGTGAAGTCAACCATCACCTTCTTTCCTTCCACACCCGGGAGGAACGTCACCTGACCGTTGGTCTTGGAGACGATGCCGCCCTGCTTGCCACCCTCGTCGTAGAACTGCAGGGGCGTCTCGCCCACGGTGACGGTCTGCGGCGTGCTGCTCATCAGCACCAGCGCGGGGTTGGTAATCACGACGGATGTGCCAGCCGTGAAGGGGCTCACACCATTGGGCTGACCCACGGTGGTGAGCTTCGTTATATCTACCTGCACTTTGGCACCCACGGCGGCCGTGCCGAGGAAGTCGCCCTTGATGGTGAACGTTGTAGTACCGTCGGCAGGTGCCTCGTTGAGCACGAACTTGTAGTTGTCGCCATCGGCTTCGACCGTTGCCGGCACCTGTTTGTCGCCTTTATAGAGTTTCAGGGCCGTGGGGCTGACCACACCCTCGTTCTTGGTCATGGTGAAGTAGATACCCGTTACGTTGTCAGGGTTCATCACACCCGTAGCCGTTACAAAGGCATTGGCAAGGGCTACGTTCTGCTTGGTGGTAAGCGTACCACCGATACCGTCGTAGTTGCTTCCAGCACCTGTAATGGTCATGTTCTCCAGTTTCACCACCTTGACTTTGGCCACCCAACCTGTGCAGCTGTAAGCATAGCGATAGGCGAAACCCACAGACAGTGAGCCGTCGGCAGCTGCCGAGGTATAGGTCTCGTTGGTATATGTCTTTCCTTTTTCATTTGGATATGCACGGAGGATGTTACCCGAAGGCAGATTGCTCTCTGAAAATGATGTGGGCACCTCGGTTGTCTGCGTAGCCCATGAGAATGTGTTGTCGGCATCGGGGTCTCCACTATACACGTTGGCAAACGAATAGTAGTTGCCGCCTCCGCCCATGTTCATCGACTCAAAGGTGATTTGCACGGACATGCCAGCCTCTTTAGGCTGGAAAACGGTGAGCGACTGGGCGTTCTCACTCGTTTGCCCCGTATAGTCAGTATCGACTTTGGGGTCCTTAAACGTGATAACCTCGTCGCTTGCGACGGTTATCACTTGCTTTCCAAACTGTAGTTGCTTTTCTTCCCTTGTTGTCTGTGCCCATGCCCCTAAGGGGATGAGCAGCATCAGAAGCTGTAGCCACAGTTGTCGTCTGAATGTTTGTTGTTTCATAATCATAATGTTTTAGAAAAATACATGCTTCACGGAGCTTTGTGTTACCAAGGGCCTTCCTCGTAGCCTCTGGGTATTCGTCATCTCAACGGCAGGTCTTCTGACTCGCCTCCTGGTGCAAACGCCTTCCCGTCAGGTAGGACAGTGGCTTTCATGTGTTTGCACCCCATAAGGGAGGCTTACAGCTGCGGGACAGTACAGGATTCTCACCTGTTTCCCTTTTAATCACTCGCTAAGAGTGAACCAATTGATGTGTTACATTTTCACTTTACGGACGGTGCCGTTCTTCATCCTGACGATGTTCACGCCCTGCTGTGGACCAGACAGTTTGCGTCCGTCAAGACTGTAATAGCTTGAGGGTTGAGTGTCGGATGATGAGGTGACAGGGCTGATGCCAGTGGCATCGGGGTGCAGGTCTTCTGCTCCCATGATTTCCGTGGATGTTTCGCCAATGGTGCCGCACACCTGATTCATGGCGTTGTAGCAGCGAATGAAGTCGGCGTGGTCAAGGGTTACCGGGTTACCGTCGGCATCGACGGCCCAGCCAATGTCCATGGAACAGCCATCGCGGTTGCTGTTGGGATGGTTGTCGGCATACCCGAAGTCGTAGGCAGGCAGCAGGAACGAGTTTCCATTCTTCACGGCATTGTCAGGCAGACGGCAGCCGCTGAAGGTCAGCGTGCCTTGGGTAGCGAGCCACAGCGGGAAGTATTCCTGCTGATGGAATTTATTGCGCCGCACGCTGCCGGAGCCCCCCTGGTTGTCGGTCCACTGCACGTCGTTCAGGGCATCGAAGACGTAGGTCAGCTCATAGTGGTGCAGGGTCTGGGGGTTGTCGTACTCAGAGCCGCGCAGTTCGTACCACTCGTCGTCGGGCTTGCCGTTGTGGTTGTCGTCGCAGCTGACCATGACAATGGCAGGCTCGGCGTTGTTGGAAAAGGCATTGCCCCACACGGCGAAGTCACGCTCGCCGGCAACATTCGTCACAGGGTGGTCGAAGTGGAACGTCACGTAGCCGCCCCACGCCCCGAGGGTAATCATGCCGCCATTGTCGTTGGCTATGGCCTCGGTGCATTTCTGGGCCATGCTGGCGGGGGTGTCGCTCGTCGTAGCCTCAGGCAGGGTGTTGACGAACTGCCCGGGTGCCGGGACATATTCGTCAACTGCCTGAATATACTTGGACTGCGCCGGAGAAAGCACGGCCGTGAGCAAGGCCCATGAGAAAAGAATGTTTCGCTGTTTCATAAAGTTTCTTATTCACACTCCATGTCGTCGATGCAGAGATAGGCGGGGGTGTTCAGACCGTAGTCGCCGCTGTCAGAACCTGTGAAGACGAAGGTCAGCTTGGTTACCCTGCCCAACGAGCTCAGGTCGGCATAGCGCCACTCCTTGACGTAGTCGCCATTCTCGGCAAGCTTCAGGTCAACGGTCTTCGTGGTGCCGTCGGCCTGCTGGCCGGTCACGGTGCAGGTGAGCCAGTCAGACGCTTCGAACTTCTTGGCATATTCGTTGCCGTTCTTGATGATGGCTACGGTGTAAGCGCTGTTGGTGTACCAGAAGCCCTTGAGCTTCACGCCGCCGGCACCAATCATGTCGATGCTCTCGCCGAAGGTCTGGACGATGCCGAACTTGCTGCCCGAGTGGGCCTTGCCGGTGATGTTGTTAAACTGGTCGGGCATGCCGGTAGGTGTGGGGTCGCTGCCCTGTGTGAAACTGGTCTGCGTGCGGGCAGAGATGGCGTAGCCCGTCCAGTAGCTCTCGCCGTAAGTGGTGTTGAAGGTGGCGAAGTTCTCGGTGTAGGTGCAGGGGTAGGTCATGCCGCCCCAGCCGTTGTCAACGCCCTTGTCGTTCTTCTCGCCGCACCAGAAGTTGGCGCTGTTGAGTGTCTGGTTCTCGAATGTGACGATTTTCGTCTTGTCAACGGTTTTCTCGTCGTCATCACTGCTGCAAGCTGTGAATGTAAAGGCTAAAGCCATAGCCATCATTCCGAAATAATACTTTTTCGTTTTCATTTTTTTTGTTTGTTGTTTATTTGTATAATGCTGAATTACTGTCAATTGTATGGTTGGGGTGCAGGTCTTCAGCTCCTGACACCTCAGTAGATGTCTCGCCTATGCTGCCACACACCTGGTTGATGCCGTTATAGACGCGGACAAAATCGATGTGTGTCAGACGCACGCTGTTGCCTTTGTCGTCGATGGCCCAACCGATGTCGAAGGAGCACCCCTCGCGGTTACTGTTGGGGTGGTTGTCGGCATATCCGTAGTCAAATGCCGACAGAATATAGCTGTCGTTGCTCTGCGTGGCATTGTCGGGCAGGCGTGAGCCATGAAACGTCAGCTGTCCCTCGTCAGTCAGCCACAGGGGAAAGTATTCCTGCTGGTGGAATGTGTTGCGCGGAACGATGCCGGTGCCGCCTTGGTTGTCGGTCCAGGGAATGGGCTGCATGGGCTGGTAGGTGTAAGTAGCCTGATAGTCGTGGGTGGCACGCCCGTATTCACTGCCTTTCAGTTCATACCAGGGGTCGTCAGGGTGGCCGTTGCCATTGGTGTCTGTGCTCACCATCACGATGCCGGGTTCCGCATTGCCGTTGAACGCATTGCCCCATACGGCAAAGTCGAGTTGCCCCTCAACGTTCGCCACCGGGCGGTGGAAGTGGAAGGTCAGGTAGCCTCCCCAGCCACCGAGTGTCACCATGCCGCCTGCCCCGTCAGCGAGCCGCTCGGTACACTTGCGGAGCATGCTCTCCCGGGTGTCGCTGGGAGTGGCTTCAGGCAGGGTGTTGACAAACTGTCCGGGTGCCGGCACGTATTCATCGACGGCCAGGATGGTGTTTGAGTTTTGAGGGTCGGTGGGTAAGGGTTGGGGGTTGATGGCTGACGACGTGACGAAGACGGCGTGTGCCGGAATGTCGCCCGTAGTGACCTTCCAGTCAAACGTACCGTCAGAGAAGAAGTGCAGCAGTTCTCCGCTCGACACGTAGTTCTTGGCATCCATCAGGTAGAAGTCGCGGTCGCGGGGGTTCACGATGATGCCGTAGGGCATGCGCATGGCGGCGGCTTCGGGAGCAGCGGTTAGGCGGTCGGTCACCAGTTGGTGGGTGCGTACGTTGACGATGCCGAAACTCACCGTGTTGCGCTGTTCCGTCTGGTTCCACTCTGTGCCGTAGAAATAGAGCGAGTCGCCCACGATGCACAGGTCGCTGACGGCATGCGGCAGTGAGCCCCCCACCTGCATGGTGCCTTGGGCGTCGCGCTCAAGCCAGTAGAGACGGGCACCTTGTCCGTCATAGTTGCCGCGTGACGATACCCACAGCTGACCGTACTTGTCGGCGCGGCAGCGGTGCAGGTTGACGCCCACGTCAATTTTTCTTTCCTCCCGGAAGGTGTTCAGGTTCACGACGCTCACCGTGTGGTCATAGACGGGGGCAATGTATCCGCCGCTGTTGGCTACGTAGAGCCTGTCGCCGACGATGGCCATCTCCTCAGGCTGGTAGCCTACCTGCACCGTATTGACAATCTCCAGCGAAAGCGTATCTACCTGATAGACCATGCCTATCTGTGCCTCTGCCTGCAAATCGACGGGCCCCACGTAGGAACTGACGTAGGCATAGCGGTCGTGGAACACCACATTGCGGCAGTTGGGTATGTTGACCTGACCGATGCGCTGGCAGTTGTCGGCACGCACCACCTCCACCTTGTCGGAGCAGTTGATGACCATCCACATGCGTGAGCCATATATCTGAATATCGTTGCCCACGTCGCCCAACTCCTTTACTACCGACGGGTTCCGTTCGCTATAGATGTTGCGGTGGTAATGGACGGTGGGTGACTGGCCAGACAGGTCGAGGAAGTCCAGGGTACACTTGTTGCTGCCCATGTTGCCCTCGTTGAGCACGTACATTCCGACGATGTCGCCGCCCGTTACGGCCTCCTTGCCGGTGTCCGTGTCTTCGGCATAGACAATCAGGTGGTCTTCGCGACAGCTGCTGAACGTCAACGCTACCACTAACGTTAGCACTAAAGCTGTGAACTTTCTATTTATCATTCAAATTTACACTCCCTTTTCAATTTACAATTTAACAATTTACAATGTACAATTTATTTTTCAATTTCATTAATTTTACAATTTTCGCTAACCGCTAACCTCTAACCGCTAACCAATCTCACATCTCCATCGTCAGCGTAACCGCGAAGTTACGTCCCGGCATGGGGTAGTTCAGTATGACGTCGTACTGCTGGTCCAGCAGGTTATTTACCTCTGCCATCACGCGTAATCCGTAATTCCCCAGTCGCAGTCTGTAGCCTGCCGAGAGGTCGCTCGTGTACCATGCCGGCATGTAGTTGTAGGCAATGTTCTCCTGCTGGTTGTAGCGCTTTCCGGCATAGATGAAACTGTAGTTCACGTCCCACTGGCGGTAGCTGAGTCCGAGAATGGCGGAGCCGCTGTGCCATGGAATGTAGGGAATCTGGTGGCGGTAGTAGGTGTCGGAAGGGTTGGTCACGTCGCGGGCATCCTGATAGGTGTATTGCAGCCGCACCGAGAGCAGCAGGTCTTTGACGGGAGCGACGGCGGCCTCTGTCTCTACGTCAACACCCTTGATGTGTACCTTGCCCAGGTTGAGCATGGTCCAGCGGAACTGCTGCCCCTTGGGGTAGGCCACTATCTTGTCGTGAACGCTGTTGTAGTAGGCATCGGTCTGCCAGCGGAAGTGGCGGAGCAGGCCCTGCTGCCAGTCTTTCTCAAACACGAAACCAACGTTATATTGCAAGGCCGTTTCCGGTTCCAGCAGGGCGTTGCCCATGTCGGTATAATATAGGTCGTTGAAGGTGGGCATGCGGAAGCTGCGCTTGGCGTAGGCACGTAGTGAAAAGCTGCGGCCGCCGAAGGGAAACACGTTGACAAACAAGGCCGGCGTGAGTGCCGTGGTGTGGGGCTGGCTGCTGAGCGTGCGGGTATGGTCTTTCACAAAGGTGGCCAGTATGGAACCCTGTATGTTGAGCCATGGCTGGTTGTAGGCAGTGGCTACGGAGAGCATGTTGGCGTAGCGGTGCGGATAGGCAAACTGGCGCATGTCGGCATTCAGCTTGTTCCACTTGAAGTCGTAGGCTGCTGAGAGGCTCCAGCCGTCCATCAGCTCATAGACATGTGAGGTGGAGAAGAACAGTTCCTGCTGGCGGTAGGTGTTATCTACAAGCATGGTGTTGGGGTCGCGGTTCACGTAGTGCGTCTGGTAGTAGGCATATTTGGCCAGCATGCGAGTGGTGTAGCGCGTGCCAAAGCTCTTCATGAGCGATGCCTGTAGGAAGGTGTTGTGGTCGGCCTGCCGCTCGCCGCGCCGCCACACGTTGTTGACAATGGCTCCCGGGATGCCGCGCTCGGAGTGGTAGGTGTAGGCCTTGGCGTTCCAGCTGCCCTGGTTGAATATGCCATACAGGTTACCCTCGGCACGCAGGGCCCAGATGTCACCGTTCTGGCGGGCGGCCGTGGTGTCGTAGGCCAGCGTGCCGTCGGCCCGGTAGCGCGTGTAGCGGAACTTGTACTTGCCGCTACTGTTGAGGAACTCTGCACCGACGCTGCTGCTGACGGTTTGCGACAGCTTCTGCTCCCACAAGGCGGAGAGACGTATCAGGTCGCTTGAGCCGTACTTCACTTTGAACCTCAGGTGGTGGTTCTCGCCCTCAGCGAAACGGGGACGACGGGTGCGTATGTAAACGGCTCCGGCATTGCCGAACTCGCTTGCAGGCTGGAAGATGGCACTCTTCTGACCGTTATAGAGCGAGATTTCCTCGACATTGTCCAGTGAGAACTGCCCCAAATCTATCTGTCCGTTCTGGGCGTTGCCTAACTGTATGCCGTCGTAGAAGATGCCCAGGTGGCTGGAACCCATGGAGCGGATGTTGATGGTCTTGATGCCACCCACGCCGCCGTAGTCCTTCAGTTGTACGCCGGCAAAGTAACGCAGCGCGTCGGTTATGGAGTGGGTGCTGAGGCGCTCTAACTGCTCGCCCTTCATGACGTGGCTGGGAATGACCTCACGGTAGGTCGGCTTGGCCCACACAATGACCTCGCCGACCTGCTGGATGCTGTCCAGCGAGCCGGGCGTGCCACCTTGCGGGTAAACACACAGTACCATAAAGCACAGGAGTGCTAATACGGTGAGTCGTTTCATAACTTTCCTGATACTTGCTCTTGTTCATCACGCGTCTTTCCTCGAAACGTCGTGACCACTCGTCAACGGCAGGTCTTCTGACTCGCCGCCTGGCATAAACGCCTTCCCGTCAGTAGGACAGTGGCTCTTGTGTTTACACCCTGTAAAGGCGGCTCACAGCTGCGGGACAGTACAGGACTTGCACCTGTTTCCCTTTTTCATCACATGTCGTGTGTGAACCAATTGACGCTGCAAAGGTACGAATAAGTGAGAACAATACAAAACAAAAGATGAATTTTTTTGTTTTTAAGGATGTGATGACACTTTTTCTCTTTGCATGAATGGCATTTTGCCGGCCCTCTCAAATATGCTGGCAGCCAGTTCGGCGTTGTTGCTCTTCTCGCCGTTCAGCAGGTCGTAGAACCTGGTCAGATCCTTCACGTCGCCGCCGTTCTTCAGAATATGGACGATGCACAGGTTGGTGGGGGCAACCGACTCTGCCATGATGTCGAGGTCGGTAAGTGCCAACTGCGACACCGCCAGAAGGTAGGCATCGTCAGAACATTGCTTAATCAGCCTGTCAACGTCGCCAAGAGTAGTGAACTCCAACTTGTCGAAAATTCTGGCAAACGGCAGCAGCGGGGTGGGGTATATTTCGGCTTGATTGACTGCAGCAATACGTTTATTAAGACGGTCAAACGGATTGGTCTCCAAATAATTACGGAAGCTCTCCGGACTGAGCAGTACCTCGTCGAGCTTACCCGAAGCCACGAGCGACAGCATTTGCCGACGGTAGCTTGTCATGGTTGTACGCAACCGGCTGAACTCGTCGTCAGCCAGTTCCAGCAGGCCCGCCAGACGGCTGAGCTGACGCTTGTATTCGTCAGGAATCTTGATGTCGCCCTTGTAGCCGGTGTCGTGCTCGATGGTTGACCAGACGTGCTGCAGCGTGGTGCGCATCTGTATTTCAAAGCGGAACTCGTTCAGCTGGGGCATCTCCGCGTCGTCAACAATGGTCTTTGGCAACCGGCAGATGTAGTGCAGCGAGCTGTAGCCGAAGCTGCGGAAGTCGTACTGCTTGCGCTTGTCAACCGATTCGTTCCAGTCAACGTCGAAGGTGCTTTTCACAATGGCGGCCACCTTGTCAACGTCGTCGGTATAGAAGACAATGATGCGCATGCCGAGAATGTCGGTAATGTCGTTAATGCTGCTGTATTTGGCTCCCTTCAGTTCCAGCTTGCCGGCCAGCGACTTCTCACTCTTGATGCGGTGCTCAACGGTGGTCACGTAGAGGTTCTGCTGCTTCAGCGCTTGCTCTAAATGCTTGCTGGCCAGCTGTTCTATACGCTTGAAGGCGGGAAGGTTGTCGCGGTACTGCTGCAGCAGGTCTTCTCCGTGGGGGTCTAACTCGTAGTTCATGCTCTTTTGCTTTACGGCGTACAAAATTACTATTTTTTTTAGTAAACCATTGACTTTTGACCAAAAAAGATTCAAAATTAGCACTTTTTTTTCTTTCTCCGTTTGGCATTGTCATTACTTTTTCGTAACTTTGCACATACATAGTCTCTGATTACTCCGATTACTCTGATTACTCTGATTATTCAGAATACTCCGATTACTCTGATTATTCAGAATACTCCGATTATTCAGAAAAGTCAGTAAACCATAGGGCTTCAGCGTCCGCTGCTATTACTTTCACCGCCCGCTGCTCATACTTTCAGCGGGCGGTGCTCTTACTTTCAGCGGCCGCTGAAACCCAGAGACCCCGGCAGTTTCTCCCTGTTTCCCCGGTAGTTTCTCCCTGTTTCCCCGGCAGTTTCTCCCTGTTTCCCCGGCAGTTTCTCCCGGTTTGCCATGCCTTGTCTTTCAGCCGTCCTTCCTGTGGATTGCAAACACCGTGCGACTCAATGCGGAAAATGCAAAGAAAAAGAAAAAAGTCGGGAATTTATTTGGGTGTTTGCAATACATTTATTATCTTTGCACCCAAGATACTACTCAATGTACATTACACTGACTCTATTTTCTATTAACTAATAACTTAAAACAATAACTTATGATGAAAAATTTACGCAAAGCCATTCTCGTCCTGATGGGATGGGTAATGTTAAGTAATGTTGCTTCGGCACAGGAGTACGTTTACACGAACGATTTGACCAAAGCTAATGACGCAACGGTCGTCGGTGCAGGCACCTTCGTAGAGGACGCTACGTTCGGAACGGTCTTCCAGAATGTAGGTACTGCTCTCCGCACAAACTATCTGTTGCTGCCAGAAGATGTACTCGCTCATTCTGTAGATTCCAAGGCTCTTACAATAGGTTTTTGGGTAAGTGCAGAAGGATTTACTCCTGATCAATACACCTATGCACCTCTTTTCTCTGCTTACGGTTTGTCGCCTGCCGATAACGCTGCTGCAGGGAAGACTGGTAATGATGAAAACTTCCCTATGTTTATTGTACAAAGTCGTGGTACCCTACAAGTCAATAATGGTGGATGGTGTGATTTCGGTGGCAACCTGAACGTGGCAGGCAAAAACACCATCTATAATTCCAATTCCTTTGAAGCCACAAATGCGGACTTCATCAATGGTGGAAATTGGTTGGAAGATCAGGGCTGGCATTATTTCACCCTTGTGTTGACAGAGACAAATGTCAAGATGTATCTTGATGGAGAAGTCAAGAATGAATGGAACGTAGATGGCGTAACCGAAGGACAAGTATTAAGTGGTTTCTTCACTTACGGTGGAAACTATAAATACATTTGTCTCGGCGGTAACCAGGCTTGGAACTGGAGTGACAACGACGCTCCCTTCAAGTTTGCCCAACTTCGTATTCAGAACATGGCGATGACGCAAGCCGACATCAAGGCTATTGTGGATTCTAAACCCCAACCTGCTGCTGAAGACTTTACATATACCAACAACTTTACTGCCAGCGAGCAGACTGACCTGACGATTGTTGGTAGCGGCTCGTTTGTTGACGATGATACATTTGGCACCATATTCAAGAATGTTGCCAGCAGCGCGCCTCGTTCCAACTATCTGTTGCTGCCAGACGGTCTGCTGTCCCACTCTGCTATTTCCAAGGCACTCTCCGTTGGTTTTTGGGTAAGTGCTGAGGATGCTGGCGAATCAGCTGCTTATGCTTGGGCTCCACTCTTCATGGCATACGGTGCTGCACCTGAAGGTACAAATACCTGGCCTATGTTTGGTTGTCAGTATCGTGGTGTTATTCAGGTAAACTGCGCCGGCTACTGCGATTATGTAGATGCGCAGAATGTAGCAGGTGTTAATACGTTATACAACAAAATTGTTGATGCGGGAACTGTTACCAATGATAATGACTGGCTTGCCGACAAAGACTGGCACTACTATACTGTTGTATTGGAAAACAATAATGCGAAAGTGTATTTCGATGGCGTGGTCAAGAATGAGTGGAACCTGTCCGGTGAAGGAGATGGTAATGTTCAGCAGGGCCTGTTCACGAATGGCAGCGAGCTGAAGTATATCTGCCTCGGCGGTAACCAGGCTTGGGCCTGGGGTGACAACGATCCTGGATTTAAGTTTGCACAGTTCCTGCTGAAGAACAAGGCAATGACTCCGGAAGAGATTAAGGCCATTGTCGATGCCAAGCCTGTTACCGATGGCATCAGCGCAGCTATAATAGCCAAGGACGATGTGAACGCCCCGATGTTTGACCTCGCTGGTCGTCGCGTAGTTGCCGGCTTCAAGGGCATCGTGATTAAGAACGGTAAGAAGATGGTGGTGAGGTAAAAAACGGACCGTCTGAAAATAAAAATGACGGCAGAGTTGCATACTCTGCCGTTTTTTATTATCTTTGCAGGCAATATTGTTAATTATGGAGAAGAACGAGTTTTTGGCTTTGCAGAAGAAATATGCTGACCAGATAGCACAGATAAGACAGTCGGCACACGAGCTGCATGCCAGCGTGAACCAGACGTATGGCGGCATACATCCTTACGGGTACCATTTGGACATGGTGGTGCAGAACATCCGGGACTTTGGCCACTTGGTGTGCGCCCGGGAGGCTGACGTGCTGCCACTGTTCTTCGGCGGCTATTACCACGACAGTATCGAGGATGCACGCCTGACGTATAACGACCTGATGAATGTAGCCCGGCAGATGCTTACTGAGGAACAAGCCATTATGGGTACTGAAATTGCCTATGCACTGACTAACGATAAGGGACGTAACCGCGAGGAAAGGGCAGGGGAGAAGTATTACCGGGGAATACGCACGACACCATACGCTCCGTTTGTGAAGCTTTGTGACCGCTTTGCCAACATCAAATACTCCTGTTCGAATGATTTGGGAAAGAGCGACCGCATGCGCAAGGTCTATCGTGCCGAACTGCCACACTTCTTAGCGTCGATAGACCCGCATAGCGACGACCAGCGCTTCAAGGTCCCTACGGAACTGATAGAAGCGCTGGCGGAATGCCTGATAGACGACTTGGAACGTCAGGAGCGTGACGGGCTACGCTGAGTGCTGTTGCTTCTCGTAGCTCAGGGCCGCACCAATGGCCGTACAGAATTCAGCATATTTGGGAATATGGTAGTGAACCTTGTAGAGCTTTTCTAACAGGGGAAACACTTCCTTGCATTGTGGCAGCAGCGTCAGATTGCCTATCAGCACAAAGTCTTTGATGTCAGTATTCAGGGCCGACAATACGCTGGCCGAGCCAATGCTTTGCAGCACCATGACGATGATGCCCAGAGCAATGTCCTCTTTCGGAGCGTCGTACTGTGCACGGCTGAAAAGTGAAGCCGTGGCATTCATGGGCAGACCGGGCAGAGGGTGGTTGGTAATGTCGCCGATGAGCAGGTTGATGTGGCTGATGTCACCCTGCATGGCCATCGATGCTACCTGCTTGATGTTGTTCGTGTTCAGCATGACGCGGCTGAGCCCTTGCAGCGTACCGCCGCCAATGCCGATGCCGCCAATGTGGCGGATGCCGTGACAGTCGCACTGCACGAAACTGGTGCCCGTACCCATTGAGACTACGATGGCTTTCTGCAGCCCCGACTCAAAGCGGGCGCCCAGACCGTCGGCCACAAACTCGTCGGTATGTGCCGTCGGCAGTCCATAGACGTCGCCTTCAATGTAGGCTGCACCAACACCGGTAAGCATGACCTGTTCCACATCCTTCAGGTCAATACCGTTGTCGTGCAGGTATTTGCCAAATGCTCCGTAAAGTGAGGTGATAGGGTCTGCGGCTGAAATGCGAATAGGCGAAATAACCTTTCCGTTTTTCAGTCCTACAATCTTTGTCGTGCTGATACCGACGTCAATGCCAATAATGATTCCCATAATAACGGTTTTAGTATAAAAAGAAACCCCGGCTCCATCACGGAATACCGGGGCAATGAAAGGAGGAGTGGTACCTCCAGGAATCGAACCGGGGACACACGGATTTTCAGTCCGATGCTCTACCAACTGAGCTAAGGCACCATTTTGGTTGCATTCCTTTCGTTTGCGGGTGCAAAGGTATAAAGAAAAATTAGAAATGAGAAAGGAGGAATGAGAAATTTGCTTCTGCTTAATGTTTTTTAACAAACAAGCCCTTCTGGGCAACTCATTCCCCATTCCTAACTCCTAACTCCTAACTCCTAATTCCTAACTCCTCAAAGGGTTCCATCCTTGTGCCTTGAGTTCAAACTCCTGGTCGTCGCGGGTTACGAGCATGTGGCCGAGTTCTGGGCGCGTAATGTGTCCGATGAGGTGCACATCTTCAAGAGCCTCAATCTTCTCGTGGTCGCCAATGGGTACGGTGAACAGCAGTTCGTAGTCCTCGCCGCCATTCAGGGCACACGTCGTAACGTTCATGTTCAGCTCTTCTGCCATGACTGCTGTCTGGTAGTCAATGGGAATGTTTTTCTCGAACACCCGACAACCCACGCCCGACTGTTTGCAGATGTGCATCAGCTCGCTGCTCAGTCCGTCACTGATGTCCATCATGGCCGTGGGGTGGATGCCTGCCTCTCGTAACTTGCGGATAATGTCGCCGCGGGCCTCCGTCTTCAGCTGGCGTTGCAGAAGGTATTCCTTTCCGGCAAAGTCTGGCCGTTCGATGGTTGAGAGCTGGGCGTTGAGTGCTGTAAGTCTTTCGTTGTCACCCTTGGCCTTTGCCTCGGCCATTTTTTTCTGCAGCTCATCCACCTGACTGTAGTAAACGGCCTTCTCACGCTCTAAGAGCTGCAGGCCCATGTAGGCTGCCCCCAGGTCTCCGCTGACGCAGATGAGGTCGGTCTCCTTTGCCCCGTTGCGATAGACAATGTCTTCCTTGGCAGCCTCACCGATGCAGGTGATGCTGATGGCAAGCCCGGTATATGATGAGGTGGTGTCGCCTCCGACGATGTCGATGCCCCATTTATCGCATGCCATGCGCAGTCCGCTATAGAACAGTTCCATGTCCTCTACGGTGAAACGCTTGCTCAGCGCCATGCTGACAGTCATCTGACGTGGCGTGCCGTTCATGGCGAAGATGTCGCTGATGTTAACCATGGCCGACTTGTAGCCTAAGTGCTGCAGGTCTATGTAGGTCAGGTCGAAGTGTACACCCTCCATGAGCATGTCGGTGGTGACGAGAACTTCCTTGTCGGGATAGTGAAGTACGGCGCAGTCGTCGCCTACGCCGTACTTTGTTGATTCGTTTTGTGGCTTGAGCTCTTTGGTCAGACGGTCTATCAAGCCAAATTCTCCCAGTTTTGCTATTTCCATCCTTCAGTGGGGTGATCTGTGTTAAATTTTTCTTTCTTTTTACCTTCGAATTTCTCTGCGCGCATAATCATTTCGCGCATAATGGCTGTCATCAGCGGCTGTGCCTTGTTGGCAGCCTCCTGCACCTCTTCGTGGCTGACTTCCACGGGAGCGTCGAAGCCGCCCAGGTCTGTAATGACGCTGATGCCAAACGTCTTGATGCCGCAGTGGTGGGCCACGATGACTTCGGGTACGGTGCTCATGCCCACGGCATCACCGCCTAACAGACGATACATTTTGTACTCGGCAGGAGTTTCGAAGGTGGGCCCCTGAACGCCGACATAGACACCATAGGTGATGCGGATGCCCTTTTCGCGTGCTATGTCTGCTGCCTCCCGGACGAGACTCAGGTCGTACGTCTCGTGCATGTCGGGGAAACGGGGGCCTGTGGGGAAGTTCTTGCCGCGCAGCGGGTGCTCAGGGAACATATTGATGTGGTCGGTAATAATCATCAGGTCGCCAATCTTGAACTGGGGGTTCATGCCACCCGCAGCATTGCTGACAAAGAGGGTCTTAATGCCCAGTTCGTACATCACGCGGACGGGGAACGTTACTTCCTTCATGGAGTAGCCTTCATAGAAGTGGAAGCGACCCTGCATGGCCAGAATATCCACACCGCCCAGCTTGCCGAAAATCAGCTTGCCGCTGTGACCTTCTACGGTTGATACAGGAAAGTTGGGAATGTCTGAATAGGGAATTTCCAACTTGTCAGTTATTTCTGAAGCTAATTGCCCGAGGCCGGTTCCCAGAACGATTGCCGTCTTTGGACTTGTGGTCATCCTTTGCTTTAACCAGGATGCTGTTTCTTGAATTTTTTCGTACATAGCCAATAATATTTTCGTTAAACATATTTTCTTGCTCCTCCTGGACAAACTTGATGGTAATGGGGAGCACGTAGATGCTGTTTCTTGCCTCCTCGCTCAGGCCTTCCACCGACAGCAGTCGTGTGGCATCCTTCTCGGTCGTGATAATCAGCTTTGGCGAAGGCAGGCTGGCATAGGTGTTGTTAATGCGCAGAATGTCTTTCCTGCTGAACAGATGGTGGTCGCTGAAGGTCAGTGGGGTAATGCTCTTGGTCTCAGGTTGCAAGTCGTGCATAATCTGTTTCGGTGATGCAATACCTGTCAACAGCAGCACGTTGAAGCTTTGCAGGTCCTGAATGTCCTTTGCTCCCCGAAAGAGAGGTCTCAGCCGGCTGTATGCAATGGTGGTGAAATAGAGGTTCTGGTAAGGGAACAGGTCCATGGCCTTGGTGATGACACGATATTCCATCGGTTTCATGTCCTTGGGACATTTGGTGACGATGACGATGTCGGCGCGGTTCTTTCCTGACAGCGGTTCACGCAGTCGTCCGGCGGGCAGCAGCTTGTCGTAAATGATGAGCCGGTGGTAATCAACTAACAGGATGTTGATGCCGGGCTTGACGTAGCGATGCTGGAAGGCATCGTCAAGCAGAACGACGTCCAGCTCGGGGTCGTCGTCCGTCAGCTTTTCTATGCCGTGACAGCGTTTCTTGTCAACAGCAACGGTAATCTTGGGGTATTTCTGCTTCATCTGGTAGGGCTCGTCACCAATGTCATGAACCGTCGAGTCCTTGCTGGCTACCAGATAGCCCTTGCTCTTCCGCTTATAGCCGCGGCTGAGCATGGCTACTTGGAATTTCTTGTGCAGCAGTTCTATCAAGTATTCTACGTGTGGCGTCTTGCCGGTCCCCCCGACGGTGATGTTGCCGACGGAGATGACCGGGACGTCGAAGCTGCGACTTTTCAATATGCCGACGTCAAAGAGCATGTTGCGCAGCTTCACCCCTAAGCCGTAAAGCCAGCTCAGGGGTAGCAGCCATTCGTTGATCTTGATGAAGTCGCCTTCCATCTATACCTTATTTATCTACGCGCGCATGAGAGGAATTGCCTGCTTTCCTTATTTCACCCTTGTGGAGAAAGGCAGACGTGCCTGCAGCTTGTTCCGCTTGTTGATGGTGCGCAGGAAGACCCATTCGTTGTAGTGGTCGCCAAGAATGTTGCGCAGTTCGGCATCAAGGTATGAACCTTTTTTCTCCTGTTCCATCAGTGTGTCAAACCAGTTAGACTTGGCTGGGTAGGTCGCTGTATAGTAATCGTCCAGCTTAGCCAGTTCGGCAGCCTTCTTGACGGCGTCGTCAAGAGAGCCCAGCTTGTCAACAAGTTTGATGGGCAGTGCGTCGGTAGCCAGCCATACGCGGCCCTGTGCTATCTCGTTCACCTGTTCCTTCTTCATCTTGCGTCCGTCGGCAACAATGGTCAGGAATTTGTCGTAGCCACGGTCAACATAACTTTGCATGAATTGAAGTTCCTTGCTGTTCTCCTTCGACAGTACGAGATTTTCCATGTAGTTGGTATAGGTGTTGGTTGTGACATCGTCGAACGTAATGCCCAACTTGTCAGTAAGAAGTCCGTTGAAGTTCGGAATCAGGCCGAAGATACCAATGGAACCGGTAATCGTGGTAGGCTCAGCGAAGATGTAGTCAGCACCGGCACTGATCATGTATCCTCCTGATGCTGCCACACCGCCCATAGACACTACAACGGGTTTCTTGGCCTTGAGCTGTTTTACGGCACGCCATATCTTCTCGGAAGCAACAGCGCTGCCACCGGGAGAGTTGACACGGATGACCACCGCTTTCACGTCTTCATCGTCAGCCAGCTTGTTCAGGTCCTCGCTCATGGTGTTCCCCACAATGCTCTCGCTGCCAGTAAAGCTGCTCAGGTCGGTATCGTTAATCTCGCCGACGGCATAGTAGATGGCAATCTTTTCGCCGTCGTCTTTCTTCGTGCTCTTTACGCTCGTCATCTCGCTGAGCATCATCTGCGGAATGTCCTTGTCGTCGTCAATGGCCAGCTTCTTCTTGATGATAGTCTTCAGCTCGTCAGGATAAATCAGCTTGTCCACCAGTTTGGCCTTGATGTAGTCCTGCGGGTCGGCAAAAGCCACGATGCTGTCGTTGGCCAGCTGGTTCAGGGCCTCTGCGCTGACCTTGCGGCTTTCTGAAATATCCTTCAGCATGCGGTTCCATACTCCCTGCATGTAAGCAAGGCGCTGCTCTCGGTCTTCGGGACTCATGTCTTTGCGGGTTCGCGACTCCACGTAGCTCTTATATTTACCGACACGTACAGCCTGATACTTCACACCGATTTTATCCAACAGGCCCGTATCGTATTCAGCCTTACGGCCAAGACCCTTGAAGTCAAGCATCCCTAATGGGCTCAGATACACCTCGTCGGCAACAGAGGCCAGCCAGTAGCTCATCTGCATGTATTCGTCGCCGTAGGCTACAATCCACTTGCCGCTCTTCTTGAAGTCTGCCAGAGCGTCGCGGAGCGCCTGCGCAGTAGCATACGAATCGAACTCCACGGCACCGGCCTCGATATAAATGCCTTTTATCTCATCGTTCTCTTTAGCCTTCCCGACTGATGCCAGAATGTCATCCAGCCCGAGCACGTTGATGTCGTTGCCTGCAAACATGCTGATCATGCCCATGTCCTCATTTGCCCGTTCATTAACCAGGCCGTTTAGTTTCATCACAAAGACGGAATTGTCCTTGACGTTTACTGTTGCGCTACTTGACGCTGCCATGCCGACGAGCGAAATAACGCAAATCATGCCAACCACTAATGCAAAGATAATGATGCCTGTAACAGTGGCGAAGGTGTACTTCAAAAAATCTTTCATGTTTATTTTATAGTTGTGAATACGTTGCAAAGATACGAATAAGTGAGTAAAGTACAAAATAATTGCCGATTTATTTTTACTTTCGAATGTAAGTATCCTGGTGGGTATCATATCCCGGTCTGACGTTATTTTTACATTTCGGCGGTTACGTGTGCCAAAGTGTCAGTTCCGTTAAACTGGCACGGTTTTGGCAGAACATGGGCAGAAACACTTGAACAACATATTTAAATTAAAGTCAAACAATTAAATATTAAGTATTATGAACATCAAACCATTAGCAGACCGCGTGCTGGTATTGCCGGCACCTGCAGAAGAAAAAGTCGGTGGAATCATTATTCCCGACACCGCCAAGGAGAAACCACTTCATGGTAAGATTATAGCCACAGGCAATGGCACCAAGGACGAAGAGATGGTGCTCAAGGCCGGCGACGAAGTGCTCTATGGCAAATACTCTGGCACAGAACTGGAGTTTGAGGGCGAGAAGTATTTGATGATGCGTCAGTCTGACGTGTTGGCTGTCATTGAAAAGTAAAAAGGTAAAAAATAAAACGTATAAGAACTATGGCAAAAGATATTAAATACAATATGGATGCCCGCGACCTGTTGAAGAACGGTGTCGATCAGTTGGCAAATGCAGTAAAGGTTACTCTTGGCCCGAAGGGTCGTAACGTAGTGATTGAAAAGAAATTCGGTGCTCCCCAGATTACCAAGGACGGCGTGACCGTAGCCAAGGAGATTGAGCTGGAAGACCACTTCGAGAACACCGGTGCACAGCTCGTGAAGAGCGTGGCCTCGAAGACCGGCGACGATGCAGGTGACGGTACGACGACAGCTACCATTCTGGCACAGGCTATCGTGGCCGAGGGCCTGAAGAATGTTACGGCAGGTGCCAACCCCATGGACCTGAAACGCGGTATTGACAAGGCAGTCAACAAGGTGGTTGACTTTATCAAGGATTCTGCCGAGAAGGTGGATGACAACTACGACAAGATTGAGCAGGTGGCTACCGTCAGCGCCAACAACGATGCTGAAATCGGTAAGCTGCTGGCCGACGCCATGCGTAAGGTGTCGAAGGACGGCGTCATCACCATCGAGGAGTCGAAGAGCCGTGACACCCACATCGGTGTCGTCGAGGGTATGCAGTTCGACCGTGGCTACCTGTCAGCTTACTTCATGACCGACTCAGACAAGATGGAGTGCGTGATGGAGAACCCCTACATCCTTATCTACGATAAGAAAATCAGCAACATCAAGGACTTCCTGCCCATCCTGCAGCCTGCAGCCGAAAGCGGACGCCCCTTGCTGGTGATTGCCGAGGATGTTGACTCGGAGGCCCTGACCACCTTGGTTGTCAACCGTCTGCGTGGTGGCCTGAAGATTTGCGCTGTCAAGGCTCCTGGCTTCGGCGACCGCCGCAAGGCCATGCTCGAGGACATTGCCGTGCTGACTGGCGGTGTCGTTATCAGCGAGGAGAAAGGTCTGAAACTGGAGCAGGCCACGCTGGAGATGCTGGGCACCTGCGACAAGGTTACCGTCACCAAGGACAATACGACCATTGTCAATGGTGCTGGCGACAAGCAGGCCATCAAGGATCGTATTGCCCAGATAAAGAAGGAAATAGAAATCACTACCAGCTCTTACGACAAGGAGAAACTGCAGGAGCGTCTGGCTAAGCTGGCCGGTGGCGTTGCAGTACTCTACGTAGGTGCCAACAGCGAGGTGGAGATGAAGGAGAAGAAAGACCGCGTTGACGATGCCCTCTGCGCTACCCGTGCAGCCATCGAGGAAGGCGTCGTTGCCGGTGGCGGTACTACCTACATCCGTGCTCAGGAGGCTCTGGCAGCCGTCAAGGGTGACAATGCCGACGAGCAGACCGGTGTCAACATCGTATGCCGCGCCATTGAGGAGCCGCTCCGCCAGATTGTAACCAACGCCGGTGAGGAAGGTGCCGTTGTCGTGCAGAAGGTTCGCGAGGGTAAGGGCGACTTTGGTTACAATGCCCGTACCGGCGAATACGAAGACCTGCGTAAGGCTGGCATCATCGACCCTGCCAAGGTGGCACGTGTCGCCCTGGAGAATGCTGCCTCTATTGCCGGAATGTTCCTCACCACGGAGTGCCTCATTGTTGACAAACCAGAGAAAGAGCCCGCTATGCCAATGGGCGGAGCACCGGGCATGGGTGGCATGATGTAAAATACTGACTGATTGCAATATGTAAACGAAATTGTAATCTCAACTTGACAAAAAGCGGGGAATTGTTAGCGAAAACAGTTCCCCGCTTTGACATAAATCAATAAATATTCATTTTTGCATGGAAATGTTTTGAATTAATTTCCAAAGTCTTTATCTTTGCATTGTCATTCAGACACTTAGTGAAGACCAGACATGAATATGATTATAGAGTGAAAGGAGAAAAGAATTTTGATTTGTTTTAGTAGATTAGTTTTTAAGTAGTTTGTTTTTAGAAACCGGATGTCGTGAGACACTCGGTTCTTTTTTTTCTATTTATTTGGTCGTTTCACGGAAAATTGCTACCTTCGCGGGCATGAAACTGCAAAAGTGGATATTGATAGAGATTCTCATGATAGCGGTAGCTATTGTAGGATTGTTTTGGCTGACGAAAAGCTACCTCATGACGCTGGGCATTGTCATCCTGTTGGTGCTGGCCGAACATGTGCTGGTCAGTAAGTTTGAAGAGAAAGAGGAGAACCACGACGATGAAACAGCTGACTGAGTTATACAGGTCATGGAGTGGGGCAGAGCCTGCTTCCATAGAAAAACTGCCGGGGGCGGGCAGCAACCGGTCCTATTACCGACTGACTGATGGCGCCGGGAAAAGTGTGATTGGTGTTATCGGCACCAGCCGCGACGAGAATCATGCCTTTGTCTATCTCTGCCGTCATTTCGTCAAGCGCCAGTTACCTGTGCCGCAGCTGTTGGCCGTGAGCAATGACGAGCTTCGCTATCTGCAGACCGACCTTGGCAGCGTGTCGCTCTTCGATGCTATCCGCGGTGGCCGTGAGGCAGGCGGCCGATATACGTTGAAGGAGCAGGAACTGCTGAGACGCACCATCCGCCAATTGCCTAATATCCAGATGAGGGGAGCCCGCGAGCTGGACTTCACTCAATGTTATCCGCAGGCAGAGTTCGATATTGACAGCGTACTCTTCGACCTCAACTATTTCAAGTATTGTTTCCTGAAAGCTACCGAGCTGGACTTCCACGAGCTGAAGCTGGAAGCCGACTTCCGTTTGCTGGCGAAAGACCTGACGAGTGAACCCTGTGAGGCTTTCCTCTACCGTGACTTCCAGGCTCGTAACATTATGCTGGTGGAAGAGCCGTCGCCTAATTCGCAGCAACCGGTACTCAATCCCTATTTTATTGATTTTCAGGGAGGTCGCAAGGGACCGTTCTACTATGACTTGGCCTCGTTCCTGTGGCAGGCCAGTGCCCGCTATCCTTACAAGTTGCGTCGCGAACTGGTGTATGAGTACTATAATGAACTGAAAAACTATACCGAGGTTCCTACACCTCACCACTTTGTGGCACGCCTGTCGCTCTTTGTGCTGTTCCGCACTTTGCAGGTGTTGGGAGCTTACGGTTTCCGGGGCTATTTTGAGCGAAAGCGTCATTTCATTGATTCCATACCGCCAGCCATGCAGAACCTGCGCGAGTTGCTGCAGGTAAGTAAATTCCCCTATCCATACCTGGTGTCCCTGTTGCAGCAACTGACGGAGCTGCCTCAGTTCCAGTTGCTCAATGTTACCGGTAGCCGTGCTGATGGCTTTAAGGTAACGGAAAGAAATCCCTATCATCCGCACCCGCAGGACGGACCGGCCACGTTCTCCAAGTACGATGCCCAGGGACCGCTGGTGGTCAAGGTGTTCAGCTTTTCCTACCGCAAGGGCATCCCTGACGACGAGAGTGGCAATGGCGGCGGCTATGTGTTCGACTGCCGCTCCACGCACAACCCCGGCCGTTACGAACCCTATAAGCAGTTGACGGGACTTGACGAGCCGGTCATCCGATTCCTGGAGGACGATGGCGAGATACTGACCTTCCTGGATAGTGTCTATAAACTGGCTGACGCCCATGTGCGCCGTTACATTCAGCGAGGCTTCACCAGTCTGATGTTTTCGTTCGGCTGCACGGGCGGACAGCATCGCTCTGTCTATTCTGCCCAGCATTTAGCAGAACACCTCCATGCCAAGTTTGGCATAGAGGTGCGTATCTGTCATCGGGAGCAGCACATCAGTCAGGTGCTGCCGGCCACGAAATAAAGTAGTGTCTCTTAGAATTTATAAATCACGCCGATGGCGGCCACGAACTGGCTGTGGTGAGTAATAAACTGGTACTTGGCCTCAAAGTCGATGGCCAGGTCGGTGGCCAAGTCCTGCTGAATGCCGGCACCCAGATTCATGCAGAAGTGGATGGAGTTGTGAACCATATCGGTATAGGCATTGGCAATACCCACGCCGAGCAGCGGATACACCTTGGTGCTCTCGGCTATGGGGCAGAGGTAGTGCACGTTTGCATTGATGTTCCACATGTTCACGTCATGCTTCTCAAAGAAATAGTCGAAACTGCCCTCACCGCGCAGATTGTCGGTCAGCATGTACTGGAAGCGTGCACCGGCACCAATGTTCTTAACCTCTGTACCATAAAGAAGCTTCACGCCAGCGGCAATGTCTCCCTTACTTTGTGCCATAGCCCCCATGCTGATGAGTGCCAAGGCGAATGCTAAAAATACTTTTTTCATCTTAACTTGATTTAAAAACGTTTTGCAAAGGTAATGATAATTTCCGCAATGACAAAATTTTGCTTAATATAATTTTGCTTTGTTCTCTTTTATTTGTAATTTTGTAGCCATGAAACAAGCAATGATACTGGCTGCAGGGTTAGGCACAAGACTGAAGCCCCTGACCGACACCATGCCCAAGGCACTGGTTCCGGTGGGCGGAGTGCCGCTGCTTGACCGTAACATCCGCAAATTACAGTCGCAGGGGTACGGTCGCTTTGTGGTCAATGTCCATCATTTCGCACAGCAGATTGTTGACCATGTGGCTCAGCAAGACTATGCCCCCATCGTGCGCATCAGCGATGAAAGCAGCCAACTGCTCGACACGGGCGGCGGACTGAAGAAGGCTGCACCGCTGTTCGACGACGATGCACCCATACTTATTCATAACGTCGATATCCTTGACAATGTTGACTATGGGTGGTTCGCCCGTCAACACGAGCCCGACGAGGATGCCGTGCTGTTAGTCAGCCGGCGTAAGACCAAGCGCTACCTGCTGTTCGACAACAGCATGCGGCTGATGGGATGGACCAATGTTGAGACGGGAGAGGTGAAGAGCCCCTATCCGTGGCTGCGGCAGGGAAACCACTCCTCACTTAACGCCTTTGCCTTCAGCGGCATCCATAGCTTCTCGCCCCGGCTGTTTCCGCTCATGGAGCGTTTCCCCGATAAGTTCAGCATCATCGACTTCTACCTCTCCACCTGTCACCGCTCCCGTATTTACGGATGCATCAAGGACGACCTGCAGGTGCTCGACGTAGGCAAGCTCGATGCTCTGGACCAAGCAGAAGAATTTATTAAAATCATATAAATATATGCAACAGAAAATCATTATCCTCGATTTCGGTTCGCAGACCACTCAGCTGATTGGTCGCCGCGTCCGCGAACTCGACACTTTCTGCGAGATTCTGCCTTACAACAAGTTTCACACGGTTGAGGCAGATTTGCAATCAGGCTCCATCATAGGAGTCATTCTCTCTGGTTCGCCCTATTCAGTACACGACCCGGAGGCTTTTAAGGTCGATCTGTCGCAGTTCGTAGGCCGCTTGCCCGTACTGGGCATCTGCTATGGTGCGCAGTTCATTTCGCACACCCTTGGCGGCAAGGTGGAGAAAGCTGACTCGCGCGAGTACGGTCGTGCCCACTTGGAGACCATCGACCTGGAGAATCCCCTCTTCAAGGGTTTCGAGAAGGGTTCGCAGGTATGGATGTCGCATGGTGACACCATCACCGCCATTCCCGACGGCTTCAAGGTCATCGGTTCTACAAAAGATGTGCAGAATGCCGCCTTCTGGTGCCCTTCCGGTACAGCGGTGGCCAATTCCATTCCCGACGCTCCGTCGCCTATTTCACTCAATGCTCCCGTCTTCGCCGTCCAGTTCCATCCGGAGGTGTTTCACACCATGCAAGGCAGACAGCTGCTCCACAACTTTGTCGTCGATATCTGCGGCTCAAAACAGAATTGGAGTGCCGCAAGCTTCGTAGATACTACGGTAGCCGAGCTGAAACAGCAGTTGGGCGACGACCGTGTGATACTCGGCCTGTCGGGAGGTGTGGACTCGAGTGTGGCAGCAGTGTTGCTCAACCGTGCCATCGGTCAGCGACTGACATGTATCTTTGTTGACCACGGCATGCTGCGCAAGAACGAGTTCCGGCAGGTCATGGACGACTATCAGGGCCTGGGACTGAACGTCATTGGCGTAGATGCCTCAGAAAAGTTCTTTGCTGACCTGGAAGGTGTTACCGACCCCGAGCAGAAGCGCAAGATTATCGGCCGCGACTTCGTCGAAGTGTTCAATGCCGAGGCCAAGAAGATTACCGATGCCCGCTGGCTGGCACAGGGCACCATCTATCCCGACCGCATCGAGTCGCTCAACATCACGGGCAAGGTCATCAAGAGCCACCATAACGTCGGCGGACTGCCCAAGGAGATGAACCTGCAGCTGTGTGAACCCTTGAAGTGGCTCTTCAAGGACGAGGTGCGCCGCGTGGGTCGTCAGTTAGGAATGCCCGAACACCTGATTTCGCGTCACCCGTTCCCAGGGCCGGGCTTGGCTGTACGCATATTGGGAGACATCACGCGTGAAAAAGTACGTATCCTGCAGGATGCTGACGACATCTACATCCGTGGCCTCCGCGAATATACGGACATCGACGGCATCAGCCTCTATGACAAGGTATGGCAGGCGGGAGCCATCCTGCTGAGCACCGTCCGCAGCGTTGGCGTCATGGGCGACGAGCGTACCTACGAGCACCCCGTGGCCCTGCGTGCCGTTACCTCGACCGACGCGATGACGGCCGACTGGGCCCATCTGCCCTACGACTTCATGGCCAAGGTCAGCAACGAGATTATCAACAAGGTGCGTGGCGTCAACCGCGTCTGCTACGACATCTCGTCCAAGCCACCCGCAACCATCGAGTGGGAATAGAATCACGATGAAAACATACCTATAAGGATTTGCACGCCCGACCAAAGATATTTGGGCGCCCGACCAAAACTATTGGGACGGGCGCCCAAAATGTTTTTGCCGCCCGCGAGGTTCTGGTTTCCCCGGCAGAAACTCCCCCTTTCCCCGGCAGAAACTCCCTGCTTCCCCGTACCTCTCTCCCTATTCCCTTTGCAGAAAACTCAAAAAAAATTTGGTTTTCTGCTCGCTTGTTCGTATCTTTGCGACATAGAATGACATAACTTTTGCAAGCAATGAAGATTCGGAATTTGATGATAGTCGGCGTGATGGGCCTGGTGCTGGCTTCGTGCTCCACGAAGCAGCATGCCATCAGTCAGTTGGAAGATTTCTCGTATGAACTGCGTGACCATAGTGCCAGGTATGGTGCTGACGAGTGGCAGCAGGCTGGCGAGAAGTTTGTGGAGATACGTAAGAAGATTGCCAAGCACGAGCAGGACTATACGAGTGCTGAGAAAGCTCGTATCGGTGAACTGGAAGGCCAGTGTGCCAGATATATGGTGCAGGGAGCCAAACAGGGACTGCTTGACCGCATCTTAGGTGTAGGTACTGAACTGATGGGCATCATCAAGAGCATCATGGGATTCCCGGAAGACAGCACACCGGAGCAGTGGATATGAAGTTACCATTTCATGTCATAGAACTACTGAAGCGGAAGTCGGCTAACGACTTGCACCTACCTTCTGACTGTGAACTGCTGTCACTTGACATTCAGGGCAAGACGGGAGTCCGCATTGGAGCCACTACGTTGAAACGATTGCTGGGTTTTGCTCAGGATGAGCGTACACCCCATGTATCGACGCTCGACGCAATTGCACGCTACTTAGGCTATGCCCATTGGGAAGAACTGGCGAAGATAGAAGACCAGGGAAACTCTGATTTCAACAGCTCTGACGATGAGGTCCGCTCGGCAGACTTGCAGGTTGGCAAGGTGGTGGAAATCGCCTATCTGCCCGACCGTGTCGTGACGTTGAGGTATCTCGGGAATAACCGCTACAAGGTGGAACAGAGCCAGAACAGTAAACTGCAGGCCGACGACGAAGTGGAGATTCTGAACTTCGTGCTTCATCATCCGTTGTTGGTTGTCCAAGTGTGGCGCAATGGTGAGTCGCTCGGACAGTTTACGGCCGGCCGCGTGTCAGGACTCTCCTCCATTAGGCTTGTCTGACTCTCCACTTTTCACTCATCACTTTTCACTCTTCACTTTTCACTTATATGGACTCGTCACAATTCTCAGAAGCACAGCCTCGTTTTGAGGGAATGGAACCCGTTGACACCAATGGGGCCACTTGCGACACTTACCGTGTAAAGCTCTATGGAAAACTGCACTTCCTGAAACGGTTGAAGCCTCAGTATGCTGGCGATATCCGATATCAGGAGGCCTTTCGCAAGGAGTTTGAAACGGGCTATCGTCTGGAGCACCCCAACATCGTCCGTTACCTCTCCCTTTCCGATGACGGCATACTGATGGAGTATGTTGACGGTGAAACACTCAGCCAGCGGCTATCCCGTCATCCCGACTATTTTGAGAGTAAAAAGAATACCGAGAAGTTCCTTTGTCAGTTGTTGGATGCCGTAGCCTGTCTGCACAGCCACCAAGTGCTCCATCTCGACCTGAAACCCGATAACATCATGCTGACCCGCATCAACAGCGATGTCAAGCTGATAGACCTCGGCTGTTGCTATACTGACACTTTTGTTGACACACAAGGACGTACCAATGGTTTTGCCGCTCCAGAACAGTTGTCGGGCGGAGCCGTCGATGAGCGTACGGACATCTATGCCATCGGAAAGATACTCGAAAAACGGCCTCATCACCATATATATAATAAGGTGATAGCCCGCTGCACAGCCGAAAGTCCTGAAGACCGCTATCAGACTATTGAAGACTTGCAGAATGCTTTGTTTCCAAAAAGGCGACATAGATTATTGGTGCCTTTAGTGATACTTGCTCTTGTGCTGACCCTCGGTTTCTACTTCTGGATAAACCGAAATCAGCCTTCAGCCGGAATTGCAGAACCTCAACAGGAAAGTAATAGTGAACAGCCAGAAACAGTCTTGGTAAAAGAAATCGTGCAGCCGGCTGAGCAGCGTGAAAGCAAAGTGGCTGTTGCAGACAAGGAACAGCAAAAAATCCAGGCGAAACAATCTCCCATAAAGAGTGACCTTTCCGAGGAAGAGAAAGCATTTCTTGGTCAGCCACATTTGCACATAGCAACTACAGACGAGTTTTCTCGTTATAAACAGCAACTTGACAAATATTATAGTGAGGCGAATGCTTTTCTTGACGATACTGCCAACTTCCAGAAGTACCCTACGCACCATTCCTATATGACGCGTTATCAGGAAATACTGAGCAGGACATTAGCGCGAATCAAGGCCGACGAATGGTTCTGCCCTTTGTATGAGAGTCCTATGAATCCGGTCAGTACCTACACCCGGAAATATAAGGACCGTCTGGAGCATCGTGCATTCGTCAATGGAAACAAACTGCCGTAGGACTCGACGGCTATACTGTATCCTATAATCTTTGTGAAATGGAAGAAATGGTCGTCGTGTTTCTTCCATTTCTCATTTTCTTTCCTTACCTTCGCAGCCAAATAAATGTCTAATAATTAAAAAGTAAAGCGATGATGAAAAGATTAATGATTCTGTTCGTGTTCTGTGGCATGTTGTTGACCGCAATGGCCGACTGGACTTACGGCACAGCCTATTTCCAAGGTTCTCAACCCTCAAACTGCCTCAATCATGGTGGAGTGATGATTTGGTATGATGGTGACCTCAGGCAGACAGGCCTCAATGGTGGCGTCGAGATTTGGGAGGGTACAGGCGACATTTGCGTGGCCTATCCCAAGAACTACAAGGGTCCCCAGATGCGCTTCATGTCCAAGGGCGGTACCGTCCAGATTCAGACGCTGAGATAAAAAATGTAAAAATGCAGCCCACATTGAGCGTAGTTTGCTAAATATTTCTTATCTTTGCTACGTCGTTCAGTAATGGGCGGCGAACATAGTAGGAAGCGTTTAGCTTTCATCTGTACCGAAAAGTCTGGTAAACTTAACCGTACAACAGGTGATTGTGAACACGTTCCCTCCTTGGTTGGATTATTCCTTGTGTAGCCATCATTGGCTCACATCCAGTATATCCTCCAAGGGTGTGGGCTGTTTCTTTTATCTTTGTACGGGTTTTACCAGAGCCTTCGGTAGGATAGACTGAGAGGCTCACACCTTCCTTGTTGTGGTATGTAATAAACAATCAATAATAAGAAGTATGGCTAAAAAAACTGAAAACGCAGTGTCTTATGTTTCTGCATCTAAAGCACCAATTGAACGTAAAATTGAGGACTTCACAGGCATTCATAGTACGGATGATGTTATTCCAGTTCCATTAGGCGGAAATACCTTAGAAGTAACACCAGATTTGTCTTCTGATGGAATCGGTGACCAAATAAAAGAAGCGGTTCCACCTCCTGCAATAATTAATAATGAAGAAAAAGATCAGATTCAGAAGAGAATAGATAATCTATTATGTAATCCTTGATTTTATAAGGGAATAGTAATATTTTAGTAAAAGGAGTAAGCCGAAAATCCTTCAAAGAGTAGGCATGTATTTTAAATTTTGACATTATGAAACAGTTCAAAAGTGTAAAGCTCGAAGCAGTGAACAATCCTGCAGGTTCTTATGCTGCAGGTTGCCCAGAAAGCACTCCAGGCGCAAGAGGATGCTGGCATTCTTGTATGCTGCGTGACTAATGTTGAAGCGTAAGCTCTACGTTAAGAGTGGTGGAGGGGGATTAATTATCAGCAATTATGTTAGTAAGACAAAGTAAGAATACCTTTATTAGGTCATATTTTGGGAAAGGCTATATATCAAATCAGCTAACAAGATTTGACAGAATCTATAATGAGACAGGTGCAGATTTTCTCCATGAAATTTCACGTGTTCCTCAGTCAGTAGATAGTATTATAGAAAGGCTTCAAGTGCTATATGGCAATAGTGTGACACATGAAGCTTTGAAAGCAGAGTTTCTGTCCTTTGTAGAAGAACTTGTTCAAACAAAGTTTTTGGTGATTGGAGAAACAACGGAAGAGTTGGATGCGAAAGACTTGGATTTTTCTTATGATATGGAAAATCCGAAGACAATGGTCAATGACTTTACTCAACACTCTAAGGACGTATTAGATGAAAACACCCAAAATATGATGTTAGAAGCCACGCTTCGACAACCACGTCTTAATGGTATTCAGTTTGAACTGACAAGCCGCTGTAATGAGCGTTGTATTCACTGTTATATACCTAATGCTAAGAAGAATAGTGGTGCTGACATGCCTTTTGAGAAGGTAAAGAGTATCATTGACGAATTTGCCGATAATGGAGGTTTACAGGTAACATTGTCTGGTGGTGAAGTGTTCTTGCATAAGGACATTATACCAATTATGAAGTATTGCCGAGAGAAAGACATGATGATAACGATACTCAGTAATTTGGTTGCTCTACGTGATTATCAGATTCCATTCTTAAAGGAATATAATGTTTCAACAGTGCAGGTGTCTTTATATAGTATGGACGCTTCTGTACATGACCTTATCACTACAGTAAAAGGGTCGTTCGATAAGACTAAAGCAGCGATTGAGAAATTAGTAAAAGCAGATGTTCCAATTGTTATATCGTGCCCTATGATGAAAGTCAATTATAAGGGCTATAAGGAGGTGCTGAGATATGCTCAGTCTATAAGATGTAAAGTAAATGTGGACGTGATAATGATGGCACAGGCAGATTTAGACACAAATAATTTGGCTAATAGATTGTCCGTTGAAGAAAGTGGAGAGGTTATAAGCGATATTATTGAGAACAATGCTGATTACAGAAAAGCTATATCTGAAATGGCATCGTTCTCTAGTATGATGTATGCGAACTATGACAATTTTGTGAAACTTCCTCTTTGTGGAGCAGGAATTAATGACTGCTGTATAGCAGAGAATGGTGATGTTTATCCATGCGCAGGATGGCAAGATATGGTTGTAGGTAACGTATATAAACAGAGTTTGAAAGACATTTGGGACAACTCAGATAAACTAAAAACTATTCGTGGCGTAACACAAGGGGATTTTCCACAATGCTTAGAGTGTGAAGCACAAGATTATTGTTCTAGATGCTTGGTGAGAAACTATAACGAAAGCAATGGCGATATGTTCAAACTTAATAAACATTTTTGCGATGTGGCTTTCTTGAATAAAAAAATAGTTGAGGACTACTGGACAAAGAATAAGTCATAGCAATATGAATGTTTATGATTCACACTTGCATGTAGGGGTATTGTCGGACACAGAAATTGTTTATCCTAAAGGGGTTAAAGAATTTGTCTGTCAATACGAAGTGAAGGGTGGGCTGATTATGCCCACAGCTTGTGTAGGTGGAGAAGATGATTTAGGGCTGTATGAAGTGCTTTATTCTGAAGGATTGAAGTGCGGTTTTCAGATAGCATTGTACTTGAATCTTGCCGTATTAAAAAGGTTAAAAGAGGGTCATTATAATGTCAAATATCCATTTAGCGCATTCAAAATCCATCCAGAAGCAGTTTTCTTCTCAGATAATGACTTAGAAGATGTTTGTGCTGTTATAGGTGAAATGAAAAAGCCATTATTAATTCATACTGGTGGCATTGATTCCTCTCATGCTTTGAGATTTGAGAGTATTGTTAGTAGATACAAACAGCAAATATTTGTTCTATGCCATGCACGTCCTTCAAGTGAAGCGTTTTATCTGCTTAACAAATATGATAATGTGTGGATTGATACGGCATTTCTTTCAATAGAAAAGATAAAAGCTAACGTATCTGAAACAAACGAAGATAGAATCCTTTTTGGTAGTGACTTCCCAATTAATCGTTGGTTTTCTGAACTTGAAAATGATGAAGAATGGTATCATAAGCAGATAAAAAACATTGCGGACATAATTCCTTTTCGTGTTTCTGAGAAGATATTGTGTAAGAATTACTTGAAATTATTTAGAAATATATAAGATTATGGGAGTATTAGGTGACATGGGGCGTGATTTTCAGCAAGGCTATAGAAATGGCTCGCAGCAAGCTGAAAAGAATCCCAAAATGGTGATGGCCGTTTTTTTGACGGTGTTAGTTTTTGCTGCTCTTTACTTTATTCAAAAGTGGACTGGAATGCCTGTATTTGATTGGGCGATAAGTGCGCTAAAATGGATAGGTTATGGTATAGAGTACCTTTTTCATAAATTGATGAGCTTAATTTCAAATTAATAAAATCGAATAGTATGATAGTATCAGTAACATGCCCTAATTGTGGCAATCC
>JAGAYI010000059.1 GCA_017940545.1 Prevotella sp. | reverse complement strand
GCTGCCAGATGTGGTAGCGGGCGCTGCTAAGTCTGTCATCGGGCGGTGCTGTCCCTTCTTGGTTAGTTGCTTTCTGCACCTTTGCTTTCTGCAAAGTTACGAAGAAAATACGGAAACGCAAAGGGAAATGCCCGATTTTTTCTCTAAGGAGTTAAGGAGAAAGGGAGGCTGCTTCCAAAGAAGTCAGAAATGAACATTGAAACCATTGACAAAGGCAGGTTTATTGCGTAGGATTTACATCGAACTCACGTCAAATTGGCCGTTGGCCCGAGGGGAAAGTTTATTTCCTGATGCTGGCAAGCAGCTTCACGGCGGCCTCGACGGTTGGAACGTCGGTGAGGGCCAGCGAGCGGCGTCCGTTCTGTTCGCGGAAGTTACAGCGGCGTGGGTTGGTGGCCACGAAGTTCAGGATGTTGTCGAAGACGTCGCTCTGGTAGTAGGGACTGTGGGGGCTGCTGACGAAGAAGAGCGTCATGCGTCCCTGCTTCAGCATGATTTTCTCGATGCCTAACTGTTTGCCTATTCTGCGTAGCGGCACCACTAAGAGCAGTTCTTCGGCCTGGTGGGGCAGTTTTCCGAAACGGTCCAGCAGCCGCTTCCTGTAGCGCTCCAGCTCGTCGTCGCTGTTCAGGTTGTCGAGCTCCCTGTAGAGCAACATGCGTTCAGAGTCGCTGGGCACGTACTGGTCGGGGAAGTACATCTCCAGGTCGCTCTCTAAGGTGCAGTCGGTGACGAACGAAGCCCCCCCTACGGCCCCCGAGGGGGCTTCATTGCCTTGTCGCCGGACGATGGTGTCCCCCTCGGTAAACGAAAGGGGATCCTCGTTATGCAGTTCCACGACGGCCTCGTTCAGAATCTTCAGGTAGGTCTCGTAGCCCAGGTCGGCAATGAAGCCGCTCTGTTCCGACCCTAAGAGGTTTCCGGCACCGCGAATGTCAAGGTCCTGCATGGCAATGTTGATGCCGGAGCCCAGTTCGCTGAAGTTCTCCAGCGCTTCGAGCCGGCGTCGTGCCTCCACGCTCAGCACCGACAGTGGCGGTGCCAGCAGGTAGCAGAACGCCTTTCGGTTGCCTCGTCCCACGCGTCCGCGCATCTGGTGCAGGTCGCTGAGCCCGAAGTTCTGTGCTCCGTTGATGATGATGGTGTTGGCATTGGGAATGTCGATGCCGTTCTCAACGATGGTTGTTGAGAGCAGCACGTCGTAGTCGTAGTTGGCAAAGTCGAAGATAATCTGTTCCAGCTCGTCGGGCTTCATTTGTCCGTGGCCCACGGCAATGCGTGCGTCGGGCACGTACTTGTGTATCATTTCCGCCAGTCGGGTGAGGTCGCTGATGCGGTTGTTGACGAAATACACCTGTCCGTTTCTGGACATCTCGAAGTTGATGGCGTCGGCAATGATGTCGGGCGAGAAGGTGTGAATCTCCGTCTGTATGGGGTAGCGGTTGGGTGGCGGTGTCTGAATGGTGCTCAGGTCGCGTGCGCCCACCAGCGAGAACTGCAGCGTGCGTGGTATGGGTGTGGCGCTCATGGTGAGCGTGTCAACGTTGGTCTTCATCTGGCGCAGCTTCTCCTTGGTGCTTACGCCGAACTTCTGCTCCTCGTCGATGATGAGCAGTCCCAGGTCCTTGAACTTCACCGTCTTGCCGATGAGCTTGTGGGTGCCTATGAGTATGTCGATTTTGCCGTCGGCCAAGTCCTGCAGTATTTCCTTTGTCTTCTTCGTGCTGCGTGCCCTGCTGAGGTATTCCACGCGCACGGGCATGTTCTTCAGTCGCGACGAGAAGGTCTGGTAGTGCTGATAGGCCAGCACGGTGGTGGGCACCAGCACGGCGGTCTGCTTGGAGTCGCAGGCAGCCTTGAAGGCGGCCCGCACGGCGACCTCGGTTTTTCCGAATCCCACGTCGCCGCACACCAGGCGGTCCATGGGCCGTGCCTTCTCCATGTCGGCCTTCACGTCGTTGGTGGCCTTCAGCTGGTCGGGCGTGTCCTCATAGAGGAACGAGGCCTCCAGTTCGTGCTGCAGTGACGAGTCGGGGCTGAAGGCATAGCCGCGTTCCCTGCGCCGTGCGGCATAGAGCTTGATGAGGTCGCGTGCAATGTCCTTGAGTTTCTGCTTGGTGCGTTGCTTGATGCGCTCCCACTGTCCGGTGCCCAGCTGCGACAGGCGTGGTGCCTCGCCACCCTCCTGCGACTTGTATTTGGAGACTTTGTAGAGCGAGTGTATGCTGACGTAGATGGCTCCGCCACCGTGGTAGATGATTTTAATCATCTCTTGGTAGCTCTGATTATTCTGATTATTCTGATTACTCAGATTATTCTGATTACTCTGATTACTCTGAGCAATCGGCATCCTGACCAGCCCGCCGAACTTGCCTATGCCGTGGTCAATGTGCACAATGTAGTCGCCCACCTCAAACTGCTGTATCTCCTTCAGCGTCAGGGCCATCTTGCCTGAGCGTGCCTTGTCGCTCTTCAGGTTGTACTTGTGGAACCGGTCGAATATCTGGTGGTCGGTCAGCACGCAGAGCTTCAGGTCGTTGTCAATGAATCCCTCATGAAGGGTTTTCTCGACGGGGGTAAAGGGTGCTGCCCCCTCTTCCGTCGCCCCGGGGGTGGACGGCGCTGCGGCCGAAACCTTGGTCCGGGAAGGTGTGATGGAGGGTGCAAGAATTTCCTTCAGTCGTTCGTTCTGCTTCTGGCTGTCAGCCAATATGTAGATGTGGTAGCCGCGCAGCCGGTAGTCGCCGAGCGTCTGCTTCAGCAGTTCGAAGTTTTTGTGGAACAGCGGTTGTGGAGACACGCTGAAGCTGAGAGTTGATTGGCGGTTGTCGGTTGGTGGTTGGTGGTTGGTGGCGGCAGACAGTAGTATGTTTCTGAAGGCTTGTGCCTCGCGCTGAAACTGCGCCCCCGTGGTGAGCTGCACCTCCTTGCGCATGGCGCTGATGATTTGTGCCTGTTCCTGCTCGGTGGCATCGGCCAGACGCTCCTTGATGGCCTGCTCAGAGAATCCCTCGTTGTAGGTTTTGTCAATGACCTCGCGCACGTAGGTACGGTCTTTCATGACGAGCAGCGTGTCCTTGGGCAGGAACGAGAGTAGCGACACCCTGTCCTCTGCCTCGCCTGACAGCTCGGGCACTATCTCCACCTGTTCGCGCTTGTCGCGCGACAGCTGGTTCTCCACCTCGAAGGTGCGTATGCTGTCGATGTCGTCGCCGAAGAAGTCGATGCGGAAGGGGTACTCGCTGCTGTAGGAGAAGACGTCGAGAATGCTGCCGCGCTGGGCAAACTGGCCCGGCTCATAGACGTAATCCACTTCGCGGAAGCCGAAGTCGCGCAGCGTCTCCGTGATGCTGTCGGTTGCCACGGACTGCCCAAGGCGCAGCGAGAGCGTGCGGCTGTCAAGGCGTTTCTTCGACACCACGAGCTCGGCCACTGCCTCGGGGTAGCTGACGATGTATAAGCCGTCGGGCTTCGACGACAGGGCCGCCAGCACCTCGGTGCGCAGAATCTCGTTGGCGGCATCACGCTGCCCGTACTTCACCGAACGGCGGTAGGACGACGGGAAGAAGAGCACCTTGCCCTCGCCCAGCAGCTGCTGCAGGTCGTGGTATAGATAGCCTGCCGCATCGGCATCCTGCATGATGAAGAGCAGGGGGGAGCCTTTCTGTTTTCCCCAGGGTGTTGACGGCAGTGCGGCGAAGGTCATGGCGAGGCTGGAGGCCACGAGACCGCTCAGGAAAACGGTCTCGTCAGACTTTTTCCCCAGTACGTCCGCCAGCGCCTTCACTCTTGGCGACATGGCGTAAAGCTGTTGTAGCTCCTCAATTTTCATTTCGCGGTGCAAAGGTACAAAAATAATCTTGCAAATGCAAGCCTATTGTCGGATTTTCCTATAAGTCAGATTTTCCTATTTCCGTTCGTGTAAAAAAAGTAACGAAATGTTTGGAAGTCTCAACGCTATTTTGTAACTTTGCAGAAAGCAAAAGTGAAGAACGCAACTGAACATTCAGGGATTTGACCGCCCGACCAAAGACATTTGGGCGCCCGACCAAAAGCATTGGGGCGGGCGCCCAAATTGTTTCTGCCGCCCGCGAAGTCCCGGCTACCCCGGCAGAAACTCCCCGTTTCCCCCTACCTTTCTCCCTCGTTCCCCGGCAGTTTCTCCCAAGCTCACGGGTAATCTCCCGTCATTTGTCAGATATGCCTGACATTCTTAACGGTTGCTTAGCGGACAGCAATGGTTATAATAAAATACAGCCCCGGTTTTTTGTGAACGGAAAAATAAATCGGAAATAATTTTGTTATTCGCTCGGTTTGCACTATCTTTGTCCCCCAAATAGAGAAAAGAAATGCACGAAAGCGACAGCCTTATTATCATCCCGACGTATAACGAGAAGGAGAACATAGAAAAAATCATCCGGGCAGTGTTCGGACTCGACAAGTGTTTCCATATCTTAGTGATTGACGACGGTTCGCCCGACGGAACGGCTGCCATCGTGAAGCGACTCATCAGCGAGGAATTCGGCGACCGCCTGTTCATTGAGGAGCGCAGCGGCAAGATGGGGTTGGGCACCGCCTACATCAAGGGCTTTAAGTGGGCGCTGGAGCGCAGCTACGACTACGTCTTTGAGATGGATGCCGACTTCAGCCACGACCCGAACGACCTGCCCCGGCTCTACCACGCCTGCCATGATGAAAAGGCCGACGTGGCCATCGGCAGCCGTTACGTCAGCGGCGTGAATGTGGTGAACTGGCCCATGGGCCGCGTGCTGATGAGCTACTTTGCCTCGCAGTATGTGCAGCTGGTTACGGGTGTCAACATTCACGACACCACGGCGGGTTTCGTCTGCTACAGGCGCCGCGTGCTGAAAACCATCGAGCTGAACAAGATTCGCTTCAAGGGCTATGCCTTCCAGATAGAAATGAAATACACCGCCTACAAGATTGGCTTCCGCATCAAGGAGGTTCCCGTCGTCTTCGTCAACCGCCGGGAAGGCACGTCGAAGATGAATACGGGCATCTTCGGCGAAGCATTCTTCGGCGTCATGCAGCTCAGAATGGACGGATGGACACGGCAGTACCCCAGAATCGTGGAAGGTTGAGCGTGCGAAGTGTGAACGTTAGGAAATCATGAAATACCTTTACAGAATTTATCAGCTGTTGGTCGTCGTACCGTTTCTGGTGCTGGACACCATCCTTTTGGCCATGGCCGTGGGCATAGGCACGACCATCGGCAACGGACACTTCTGGGGCTACTACCCGGGGCATTGGTGGGCGCGTGCCATCGTCCGCGTCTGTCTGCTGCCCGTCACCGTCGAGGGGCGTGAACACCTGGAGAAAGACCAGTCGTATGTCTTTGTGGCCAACCATCAGGGAGCGTTCGACATCTTTCTGATTTACGGGTTCCTGGACCGAAACTTCAAGTGGATGATGAAGCACCAGTTAGGCAAGATTCCCTTCCTGGGCTATGCCTGCAGAAAGTCGCACCAGATATTCGTGGATAAGCGCGGCCCCAAGAAAATCAAGGCGACGATTGACGCGGCACGCGAAATACTGAAGGAAAAGGGCATGAGCGTGGTGGTGTTTCCCGAGGGCTCACGCACTTTCACGGGCCACATGGGAGAGTTCCGTCGCGGCCCGTTCTGGCTGGCCGACGAGTTGCAGCTGCCCGTCGTCCCGCTGACCATCAATGGCTCGTTCGACATCATGCCGCGCACCCGCGACTGGCACTTCGCCAACTGGCACCCGCTGCGGCTGACCATTCACCAGCCCATCTATCCCATTGGCCAAGGTCCCGAAAACCTGCAGGCAACGCTACGTCAGGCTTACGACAGCGTGATGTCGGCACTCGACAAGCAGTATCAGGGATATGTGGAGAACCCGGATCAGTAAGAAAAAATCAGTGTTTCCGTTTCAGCGTGACAACGGCAATCTCGCCCGGCATGCCTAAGCGGAAGGGAATGAGGCCGCCGATGCCCGTAGAGACGTACATGGCACGGTTGCCACGGTAGAGCATGCCACCCCATTCTTCTTTCACCAGCGACATGGGCGACCACCCGCCAATGCCGAACTGCATGCCGTGGGTGTGGCCGCTCAGCGTCAGCTGGGCGTGGCTCTCGGGCAGAATCTTCTCAAACCATGCTGAAGGGTCGTGCTGCAGCATGACGACAAACGACGCGGTGTCAACACCCTGCATGGTCATGGCAAGATTTCCGGGACGGGGCATGCGGCTGACGTTGCCCCGGTTCTCCATTCCGGCCAGCACAATGCTGTCGGCACCGCGATGAATGCTGCGGTTCTCGTTCATGAGCAGCGTCCAGCCTAATTGCCGCTCGTATTCCTGTGTGAGCAGACAGTTGGCCCGCTTCGTGGCCTCGTCAGCATCCTGATAGACATCGTAGTCGTGATTGCCCAGAATGGAATAGACCCCATCGGGCGCATGCAGTTGGCTGAGCATGTCCTTAAACGGCAGTATCTCGGCAGGAACCACGTTCTGCAGGTCGCCGGTAAAGACAATCATGTCAGACTTCTGTGCCAGAATGCTGTCAACAACCCGCTGTATGACCCACTGCCGCCGGGCTGCGTAAGAGCCCAAGTGGGCATCGGAGAAATGAACGATGCGGTAGCCGTCGAACGCTTCAGGAAGGTCGGACGATTCGTATGTTATATGGTTAACATGAAACTCCTCGAAACCATACGTAAGGCCGTAGCCGAAGAGACCGAACACCACGCAGGCACCGGCCGCCCCTATCTTTCTTCCCCAGCGCTTGGGCAACAGCCAGCGGCAGAGGAAGAAAACCAGCAACGGTACAACGAGGAACCCCAGGAGGAGCGTGAATGGTGTGGAAAATTTTGCTATAAACATCTTAAATATATAATTTTTATTTTTATAATTTTTCCCTCACACGTTTCCTTGCAGAAACTTCCGCATCTTCTCGACGGGCAGACCGCGTCGGCGGGCATAGTCATGAAGCTGCTGTTCGTCAATCTTCCCCACGTCGAAGTAGCGTGCCTCAGGGTGGGCAATCATCAGTCCGCTTACGCTGGCGTGGGGCTTCATGGCTCCGTTTTCAGTCAGCGTGATGCCAATCTGGTTCATGTGAAGCAGCCGGTCAATCAGGAAGTTGAAGCTGGCATCGGGCAGCGAGGGGTAGCCCACGGCAGGACGGATGCCCTGAAATTTCTCCATGTGCAGATCGTCTATGGAAAGGTGCTCGTCGGGGGCGTATCCCCAGTAGGTCTGGCGCACCTCCTTGTGCAGCCGTTCTGCCGTGGCTTCTGCCAGTCGGTCGGCCAGCAGCTGCATCATCATCTTCAGGTAGGGGTCGTGGTCAAAGTCGCTGACCATCGCTTCGTCTGTTGTGGCGGCAAAGATGCCCATCTGATCGTCGATACCTGCTGACAGCGGACGGATGAAGTCGGCCAGACAAAGGCAGATGTCGCCGTGTTGCTGTCGAAGGAAAGGCAGGCGCAGCCGCTCTTCGGCTCCTTGCCCCGGGTAGCCTGCCAGAATGTCGTCGCCGTCGCTGTTGGCATTCAGAAGCAGGAAGAGGGCGTGGGTCTGGTAGTGCCCGCCGTGTTTCTGCAACAGTCGCTCCGCCTCGTCGCGCAGCCTCTGTTTCTCCTCTTGTGGTTTGTTGTGCACGCCCCAGGCAAAGTAGAAGTAGTCCCAGTTGATGTAGGGCTTGACGGCGCTGATGCGGTAGTCTATTTTCATGTGTGCTGAAACCTTATTTCTTCGCCAAGGTAGTCGGTATCTACTTTCCCGTTGCTATAGACGGTGTGGCCGTTGCAGAGTGTCTGCTCCACGCGCCACTGGTATTCGTGCCCCTCCATGGGGCTCCAGCCGCACTTGCTCTGAATCGTGTCCTTGGTGACTGTCCACGGGCTGTGTGGCCTGACGATGACGATGTCGGCCTGGCAGCCCTTGCGCAGGAATCCGCGGTTTTCCACGCCAAACAGCAGGGCCGGGTTGTGGCACATCAGCTGTACTAACCGTTCGATGGTCAGTACCCCTTCGTCAACCAGTTCGAGCATGGTGACTAACGAGAACTGTATCATGGGCATGCCCGAGGCAGCCTTGGCGCAGCCGCCTTGCTTCTGCTCCAGCAGGTGGGGGGCATGGTCGGTGCCGACGACGGTCACCCGTCCGTCAGCCAGTCCGTCGCGCAGCGCCTGGCAGTCGCGGAAGTTCTTGATGGCGGGGTTTACCTTGATTCTGGCTCCTAAGCGCTGGTAGTCCGTCAGCGAGAAATACAGGTGCCCGACGGTGGCCTCGGCGGTAATCAAAGGTCTGGTGTTCCTCAGCGAGAGGGGGGCGGGTGTGAACATGCGGAGCTCTTCGGCGGTGGTCACATGGGCTATGTGCAGACGGGCACCGTGCCTGACGGCCAGTTGGATGGCTTTCACGGTCGATGCCATGCAGGCCTCCTCAGAGCGGATGAGCGGGTGCAGGCGGACGTCAGGGTCGTCGCCGAACTGCTCACGGAAGGCCGTCATGTTACGGTCGATGATGGCGGTGTCTTCGCAATGAGCCATCAGTGGGAGCTTTGCCGAAGCGAAGATGTGCTCCAGCGCTTCGTCGCGGTCAACCAGCATGTTGCCGGTTGAGGAACCCATGAACAGCTTGATGCCGGGAATGCGGTGGGCGGGCAGCTGCGGAAACAGCGGGTAGTTGTCGTTGGTGGCACCGAAGAAGAAGGAGTAGTTGACATGGCTCTTTCGGGCTGCCGTACAGAATTTCTCTTCGAGTGCTTCCAGGGTGGTGGTCTGCGGCACGGTGTTGGGCATGTCAAAGAAGCTGGTGATGCCTCCGGCCGCTGCCGCACGGCTTTCAGTATCAATGTCGGCCTTGTCCGTCAGGCCGGGCTCACGGAAGTGGACATGGTCGTCGATGATGCCCGGCAGAACGTAACAGCCCGACGCATCTTTCACTTGGTCGTAAGATGCTTCGGGCTGCTGCTGTCCTTCTATGATGTCTGCGATGTGGTCGTCTTCAACAATGACTGACCCGGCGAAGGTGCGTCCTTCGTTGACGATGACCCCTCCTACGATGGCTGTTTTCATTCAGTATCCGGTTCTGTTATTCCTGTGGGACATTAACAATCGAGGCTGCTGCCGTGTCGGTTACTGCCGGGACGTGTTCCGGGACGGGCTGCGGTGTAGAGGTGCTGTCAACGTCGAATCCCTGCATGCGCTTCTCGTTCTCCTGGGCGGTCGTGTAATAGTCGTTGACGTAGGGGTCTTTCTTGAATTTCTTGGTGGCCTTCGACATGATGTATTCTATCTGGGGTGTCAGCACCGGATAGCGATAGACGCTGGTCAGCATCTCAAAGAGGTAGGGCCCCAGGGCGTTGTCGAAGTTCTCGATGATGGAGTTGGTCATCAGCTGCTCGCGCTCCTGAGCAATCTCGTTGGCCTCTGCCTGCACCTCCTGCATAATCTGGTTCTCGTCGATGCCCTCCAGAATCATCTGGTTCTGCTTGTGTCCCAGTTCGTTCATGCGGTTGTCCAACTGGTTGTGCTTGTCAATGAAGCGGTAGAGGCTGTCGTTCAGCACCGTTCCGGTAACAGTCTGCTTGGCGCGGTCAATCTGAATGTTTATCTCACCTTCTTCCAGTACAATGGGCATGATGCTCTCGTCGTCCATGAAGAGGCTGGCAATGCGCACGGTGTCAAGCACACCGCTGAACTGGAACTTTCCGTGTACCACGTCACACGAGTCAAGGCTTTTCAGTTCCTGGTTCTTAATGGCTTTCAGATAGAGTTTGCTGCCGTCAAGTGAGGAAATGGAGGAAGAGCCCTGCACATGGTACGATGTAGAGCACGATGTCAATGCTGCGAGTGCAGCCGTGAGATACAGTATTTTTCTTGTTGACATGATATGTGTCTTGTTCTTTTCAGCAAAAGTAGTACGTTATATTGGAATAAGAAAAAAAATTTGCGCAATTTAAAACATTTGCGCAAACTTTTAGCGTTTTTTTGCCATCAAGATTCCTTTTCCAGTTCTTTACTGATGCGAAAGGTGGTGTAGAGCTGCAGCAGCGCCGCTATGAGCAGGGCCACCACCCAGTTGTTGCCGATGTACTGCACGTAGGTAATCTGGTCGAACTGAAACGGGTTCCCGTCGGACGCATACATCAGCAGGGCGCTGACTATGAGCAGCACGTCGCTCAGCAGCATGTAGCGGCGCAGGCGGCGTATGTTGATGTTGCGGCCCTCGTAGCGCTGCAGCATCTGCATGGAGACGAACATGACGACACCGGGGGCGAAGCACAGCGTGGCGTAACTCACCCTGAACAGGGCCATGAAGGCACCCGCCACCATGAGGATGCCTCCTGTGGCGAAGATGAGGCTCTGCGTCTTACTCAGCTGTTTCATGGCTCAGGTCTGCTTGTGAGGTAGGGGATGATTGCTCAACGTCGTCGTCCAGCACGTAGATGTCTTCGTCGTCAGCCTTCATGAAGTAGCGCTCGCGGGCTATCTTCTCAATGGCCTTCGGGTCTCTGTCCAACTGCCTTATTTTGTACTGGTTGGCCTTGTGCTCAGCGTCGTATTTCTCTATTTCGCTCTCTAACTCGCTGATGGTCTCCTTGTTCTTCATGTGGTTCCAGATGCTGTTCTCGTCAACAAAACCAATGATGATGACGGCAACCAAGGCTACCACGGCATATTTCAATACTGTGGATGCCTTGATGAAAAGCCATATTTTCCTAAAAAAATTCTTCATAGTTGTCCCCCCTTGTTTTATATATGTATTACAACTGGTTATTGTGTCATTGCACTTGGCACCAGGCCGGCCGACAATTCGGCTGCAAATTTAGGTAAAATTTTCGAGATTGTCGGCCTCTGCACATAAATTTTTTCCAAATTTACTTGGTTTTCTGCCCATTTTTTTTGTACCTTTGCCCTCAAAAATCATCATAACAATGGAAGAGTATATCGTTTCGGCACGAAAATACAGGCCCATGACATTCGACTCCGTGGTGGGACAGTTAGCGCTGACCACAACGCTGAAGAATGCCGTGAAGAGCGGAAAGCTGGCACATGCCTACCTCTTCTGCGGACCGCGAGGCGTCGGAAAGACCACCTGCGCACGTATTTTCGCAAAAGCCATCAACTGCCTGACACCAACGGCCGACGGCGAGGCCTGCGGACAGTGTGAGAGCTGTCAGGCCTTCAACGAGCAGCGCTCGTTCAACATCTTTGAACTCGACGCGGCATCCAACAACTCGGTGGAGCACATTAAGACACTCATGGAGCAGACGCGCATTCCGCCACAAGTGGGAAAGTACAAGGTGTTCATCATCGACGAGGTGCACATGCTATCGACGGCGGCATTCAACGCCTTCCTCAAGACACTCGAGGAGCCGCCAGCACACGTCATCTTCATACTGGCCACCACGGAAAAGCACAAGATTCTGCCCACCATACTCAGCAGGTGCCAGATATACGACTTCGAACGCATGACCGTACAGGGTACCATCGACCACCTGAAGTACGTGGCACAGAAGGAGAACATACAGTATGAAGAACAGGCGCTCGCTGTCATTGCCGAAAAGGCTGACGGCGGCATGCGCGACGCACTGTCCATCTTCGACCAGGCGGCATCGTTCTGCCAGGGAAACATCACCTATCAGAAGGTCATTGAAGACCTGAACGTGCTCGACGCTGACAACTACTTCCGGCTGATAGACCTCGCGGTGGAAAATAAAGTGAGCGACATCATGGTGCTGCTCAATACGATTATCAATAAGGGATTCGACGGCGGACTGCTCATTGGCGGGCTGGCCAAGCACGTCCGTAATGTGCTCATGGCCAAGGATGCCGCCACGCTGCCCCTGCTCGAAGTCAGTCAGCAGCAGCGTGAACGCTACCAGCAGCAGGCCGCGAAGTGCGACACGCGGTTCCTATACCAGGCCCTGCGACTGATGAACCAGTGCGACATCAACTACAAGCAGTCGGGCAACAAGCGGCTGCTCGTCGAGCTGACGCTCATTGAGGTGGCGCAGATTACGCAACCCGACGATACGCCCGCCGCGGGGCGCCGCCCTAAGCGATTGAAAACCCTGTTCAAGCACCTGCTACAGCAACCCCAGCCAAAGAAAAATGTGGCCCCGCAGGTAGCCGCGGCTGAGAGTCATACGCCTTCCGTCTCCGTCTTGAAAAAGACGGAAACGGAAGACGCACCGGCTGCTAACGTAGCAAAAACACCCATCAACAAAGGAAAATTAGATTCTTCAATACGACTGAAACAGCAGTTAGGCTTTTCGTGGAACCGCATGATGAACAAGGGCGAAAAGAACCGGGACAACACACCGGCAGCTAACGCCACCACCGCCGAGAACCAGCCCTTCACCAACCAAGACCTGCAGTTCCAGTGGATTTCCATGTGCAACCGCATGCCTCAGAAGTACAGCGGACTCGCTGCACGCATGAAAAACATGCAGCCGCAAATAGCAGAGTTCCCCGCCGTCGAACTCGAAGTGGAAAACCAACTGGCAAAGGACCAGATAGACCAGATTCACGGAAGCATCCTCAACACTCTGAAACTACACCTGCACAACAGCAGCATCACGTTCTCAGTACATGTCGTGGAACGCTCGGAACCGGTACACGTACTGACACGCCGCGAACAGTTCGAGGCACTGGAAAAAGAAAATCCCTCAGTCGCAAAACTGAGGGAAATATTCCAGCTGGAACTGGCCTGAATAATCTTCTGTCCTTTCTTCTTCATATCAGCGGCATTCCCAGCTCCTTACACTCCTTCCGCATGTCGTCGGGCCAGATGCTGGCCTGAATCTCACCGATGTGAGCCTTGTGCAGCATAACCATGCACAGGCGGCTCTGACCGATACCGCCGCCAATAGACAGGGGCAGCTCGCCGTTCAGCAGCTTCTGGTGGAAATACAACTGCTTGCGCTCCTCCTGATGCTCCAGCTTCAACTGGCGCAGCAGACTCTCCTTATCTACGCGAATACCCATCGACGACAGCTCGAACGAACGCTCCAGAATAGGGTACCATATCAGAATGTCGCCATTCAGACCCTTCTGGCCTCCCTCGCCCTCAGTCGTCCAGTCGTCGTAGTCAGGCGCACGACCATCGTGCTTCTCTCCGTTCGACAGCCTGCCGCCAATACCTATTATAAATACGGCACCATATTTCTTGCAGATGGCATCCTCGCGCTCCTTCGGCGTCATGTCAGGATACAACTGCAGCAGCTCCTCACTGTGAATAAAGGTAATCTTCTCCGGAAGGAAAGGCTTGATTTGCGGGTACGTCTCACACGTCAGGTACTCCGTCCGCCGGATGGCAGCATAGATACGCTCCACCACATTCTTCAGGAAACTGACGGTGCGCTGCTCCTTCGTAATGACAGCTTCCCAGTCCCACTGGTCAACATACAGCGAGTGCAGGTTGTCCAATTCTTCGTCGGCGCGAATGGCGTTCATGTCCGTATAAATGCCATAGCCTGGCTCTATCTGGTATTCAGCCAGACTTAGACGCTTCCACTTGGCTAACGAGTGGACCACCTCGGCACGCGCATCACCCAAGTCCTTGATGGGGAACGTCACGGCACGCTCCACACCGTTCAGGTCGTCGTTGATACCCAGACCCTGAAGCACAAACAGCGGAGCTGTCACGCGGCGAAGCCGAAGCTCGGTCGATATGTTTTGCTGGAAAAACTCCTTGATCAATTTGATACCTTGTTCCGTCTGTCTCATGTCCAGCAGACGTTCATAGTTGCTTGGCTTGATTAATATGCTCATTTTTGATACTAAAAAACTTACTTTTTACAAATATTGCGTGCAAAGGTACTACTTTTAAGCGAATATGCAAGCGTAAACCGAAATATTTTTACAAAATGCCACCTTTTTTCTTGATTTGCTTTCATTTTGCATGCACATGTAATGCTTAAAAGAAATTAATTCTTCAGCACATTTATCTTTTATCATTAATATTTTTCTTACCTTTGCATCCGCAAACTTAAAAGCAGGTCCCGTAGCTTAGCTGAATAGAGCGTCAGATTCCGGTTCTGAAGGTCTTGGGTTTGAATCCCAACGGGATCACGAAAATTCATTATCGGTGATTACCCGTGGTAGGGTAGGGAAAACGAACGTAGTTCGAATCCCAATGGAATCACATGATGAAAAACTTAAAAGGTTTCAAAGAAATAAAAGCAATTTTTTTTCTTTGAAACCTTTTAAGTTTTTGTAGGTTACTGGCATCTAAGTGCCTTTTCTGCTATCTGCTGGCCACGATGCGTGTGTAGGGTCTGAAGAAGCAGGCAGGTACGCGGGTCTCGAAGGGGAAGAGATGCTTGTCGGCATCCGACGGGTTCTGTCCGGCCCACACCTTCATGTTGTCACCCAGCTTGAGCGAGCCACGGTGTCCGTCGCCATCCTCGCTGCCGATGGCCGAGCCGTTCTTCTTTCCGGCATCCTGACCAGCCCATGCCGTCACCGAACCACCATAAATCTCGACCTTGGCACCGTCGGCATCCTCACCGCCGCCGATTCCGGCTCCCCAGTCGGTGCCGTCGGCAAAGACCTCTCCGCCATAGACGGTCAGCGAGCCGCCGTGGATGTTGGGAGCCACGTCTTGTTCCTCACCGCTGCCGATGCCTGCTGCGTCAACACCACCAGTGGCACGGACTTTTCCGCCGTAGATGGTGACCGTTGCGCCGTTTGCATCGATGCCTCCGCCAATACCTGCACCGTATTTGCCACCTTTAGCTGTCACGTTTCCGCCGTAGATGGTCAGCGTGCCACCATCGTTCCTGGGACGTCTGTCAAAAAGCGACTCCATTTTGTAAGCGCCATATCCGCTGCCGATGCCTGCGCCATAATCACCACCGTCGGCTGTGATGTTGCCGCCGTAGATGGTCACCTTGCCGCCGCTGCCTTTGTTCCCGCCACCAATAGCTGCAATTTCTTCGATTCCTTTGCTGATGGCCGTTATTTTGCCACCGTGGATGGTCAGCGTGCCCATGGTCCTCCGGCTGCCGATGCCGGGATATTTCCAGTGGTTGACCCTGTCGTCGGCAGCTGTGGCTCTTAACTCGCCGCCATCGCCCTCCTGTGAGTAGATGTTGAGCGCGTCGCCCTCGTCGATCATCACTCCCGCAAACACCCTTGCACCGTTGCAGATGATGAGGTTGGCAGGCTTGCCTGAGGGCGCATTGATAAAGCACCGCTCGAAGTTCGACTTGACTACATACCATTTGTCCGACTGCAGCTCGTAACTGCTATAGTCAGTCATGTCGCTGCCCTTCAGTTCTATGTAATCGGTCACTGTCTTCACTGTCGATACCACCTGCTTGCCGTCCCAGCTGCGCTCTACGTAGCTCACGGGCGCTGGGCCTCCTCCTCGGGTCATTGTAGGTACTGGTGCCAACAGGTCCTCTTCACAGTCGGCTGAACAGGCCGTCATACCCATCATTGTTACTACTGATGCTGTCACGATAGCAATCGCTGTCTTAGCGTTGTTGCTGATGAAATTCTTTGTTTTCATAATCTTGCTTTTTTTAATTGTTCAACTTTTTGTTTGTTTTTTGTTTCTGACGGCAAAATTATGAAGTATTTGAACAGATTCCAAGAAATCAGCTGGTTTTTGTCCAGACTCGTTGCGACAACTGCATGAATATACGACAAACCAGGATTATACGTTTCTAAAGTGTCGTGCGTGTGGACGAAAAATAGGTTTTTGCACGTTTCCCTGTATATTTGTCCTTGCTAACGGCATATATAGCAATTGTAAGTACTGTGTTTTCCAACTGTATGTACCGTATTTACAACCACGAAACGGCACTTCTGCAAGATTTCCCACCGTGGGAAAGAAGGGTTTAACGGCATAAGAAGGGTAGTTACTTGGCATGAAAAGATTACCAACACCTACCTCAATAGGGCTGAAACCCCTTTGTTCATCGCAGTTTCAGCCCTGCGCAGGTAGGTGTTGACCAAAAATCGAGATGTCTTTCTTTTTTCAGTTTAATTCTCCTTGAAGGTCAGAGTGGTGAAGGCACGCACAATGGTGGCTTTGGTAAAGCTTGTGCTGTATTTGGCAGATTCTGTGTTAGCCTCGGCTCTGTAGGATGTTATAGTTCCGTCACTTTTATAGACGAAATAGTAGCTGCTTGCACCAAAGTTCTCAAATGAACAGTTTTTCAGATTGTCGGCTATTTCGCTGAAATTCGCATAGAGGAAATCAAGTTCTTCAATTGTTGGTAATCTCCATCCGGAAATGCCTTCAACAGCTAATGATGAGACGGCCTCTTCTACTGCTGCTTTCGTGGCTGCTTGTCCTATATTGCCATCAACTACCTCTTTTTTCTGTTTTGCTGTCATCAGCGTTACTGTTGATGTGCCATTATTGTTGTTAATTGAACTCAGCACATAGCACCCTTGATATACGGTGCCTTCGGTTGGTGCTTCCCCAATGACCACGTTATTTCCCTGGTCAGTACTGCTTCCACTTCCTTGATTTTCGTTTCCGCTGTTTCCGCCGCCTTGCTCATTGCCTTGTGTGGTCTCGCTGCCGACAGAGCTGTTTTCGTCGAACTCGAAGGTAATGGTGCGTTCGCCTGCCCATGTGGCTCCGGTCAGTGTACCCGTCATGTTGAAGGTGGAACCGGTGTAGGTGGCGTCAATGTTGATGATGTAGTTGGCGAGGAAGGCTTCCTGACAAGTATAGGAATAGCTGTTGGTGACGGTGCCTCTCGTCATTTTGATGGTGATGGTGGCCTGTCCGTTGGAGGGCAGCATGTATTGCTGGGTTGCGTTTTTCCACGTCCGGCCGTCGCTCTGCTCCACCAGGTTGAGCGAGAAGATGCCTGCATCGCCGTCGGGCTCCCCGTTCAGCCGGATGGCTTCGCGGAGTGGGGTGATGGTGACTGCCACGGCACTTACCTCGTCGGGTATTTGGTTGACCTTGATGCTCTTGAGCATGCTGACCATTCGCGACATGGTGAGTGTGAGCTGGTTGGTCTCGTTGTCGCCTATGACGACGGTGTTGTGCCCAGCCATGAGGTCTTCGTGTATCTTTCCTTCCTGCAGGCTGATCAGCGAGTTGGGTGTAGCTTCCGCCTTCGAGGGTAGGGTATATCTGTTTTCGTCGGCTCCGCCAATGGCATAAACGCTGTAGGTGCCGGCCCGCAGGTCGGCTATGGCGATGGCATCGTCAGACGAGTTGAGCGTCTGCGTGGCAATGCACTGGTTGCTGCTGTTGAACACGTAGAGGCTGATGGGGTAACTGAGCTGGGCTTCACCGTCGTCAGTTCGGGTGATGATGTTGAGCGTGCTGTTGCCGTCGCCCGGGGCATTGCTTACAGTCTCGTCAACTACGCTTTTTGAGCATGAGCTAAGTCCTGCTGAGAAAATGGTGAGGAGCAGGAAGAACAGGATTTTTTGATAGGCTCTCATAGTAATTTGTTTTTTGTATTTTGAAGGAAAAAGGTGACTCAGGGAGCAACTGTCTCCCTGAGTCGGCGGAAAAAGTTTCGTTTTATTTGTCGAGTTCAGCCAGGTTTTCGGCTATCATCTCGTCGGTCACGGTATAGTTCTGCAGGTCGCCCTTGATGAACGATTCATAGCTGGGCATGTCGATGAGCCCGTGTCCGGAGAGGTTGAACAGAATGACCTTCTCCTGGCCGGTCTCCTTGCACTTCTTGGCCTCGCGGATGGTTGCTGCTATGGCATGGCAGCTCTCGGGTGCGGGAATGATGCCCTCGGTACGTGCGAACAGCATACCGGCTTCGAATGTCTCCAACTGTGGAATATCCACGCCGTGCATCAGTCCGTCCTTGATGAGTTGGCTGACTATCATGCCGGCGCCGTGGTAGCGCAGTCCGCCGGCGTGTATGTTAGAGGGCTTGAAGTTGTGGCCCAGGGTGAACATGGGCAGCAGCGGTGTGTAGCCGGCCTCGTCGCCGAAGTCGTAGCGGAACTGTCCGCGTGTCAGTTTAGGACAGCTGTCGGGTTCTGCGGCTATGAACTCCGTCTTCTTTCCGTCCAGCAGGTTGTGACGCATGAAGGGAAACGCGATGCCGCCGAAGTTGGAGCCTCCGCCGAAGCAGGCAATGACCGTGTCTGGATATTCGCCGGCCATCTGCATCTGCTTCTCGGCCTCCAGTCCGATGATGGTCTGGTGCAGCCCTACGTGGTTGAGCACGGAGCCGAGTACATATTTACAGTTGGGGGTGGTGGTGGCCAGCTCGACGGCCTCAGAAATGGCGGTGCCGAGTGAGCCGCTGTGGGTGGGGTCCTTGGTAAGTATGTCCTTACCGGCACGGGTGGACATGGACGGTGAGCCTTCAACGACGGCGCCGAAGGTGCGCATGATGCTGGAGCGGTAGGGCTTCTGCTGCATGGTGATTTTCACCTGATATACGGCACAGTCCAGCCCGTAGAGCTTGGCGGCGTAGCTGAGTGCGGCGCCCCACTGTCCGGCACCCGTCTCAGTGGTGACGTTGGTGGTTCCTTCCTGCTTGGCATAGTAGCACTGGGGTATTGCGGAGTTGATTTTATGTGAACCCAGCGGGTTGGTACTTTCGTTCTTGAAGTAGATATGTGCCGGAGTGCCGAGAGCCTCCTCCAGTCCGTAGGCACGTACCAGCGGTGTGGAGCGGTAATACTTGTATTTCTCGAGCACCTCCTCGGGAATGTCAATCCAGCGGTGTTCCGTGTCCAGTTCCTGTACGCAGCATTCACGCGGGAAGATGTGTGCCAGGTCGTCAACGCCGAGTGGTTGCTTGGTGGCGGGGTGAATGGGCGGCATGGGTTTGGTGGGCATGTCGGCCTGAATGTTGTACCACTGTGTGGGAATCTCATTTTCCTGTAACAGGAATTTCTTTTGTCTTGTTGCCATTGTTTTTTATCAGTTTTTGGGTTAGTTTCTGCAAACTGGGTTCAAAGGTACGAATAAGTGAGCACAATACAAAATAAAAAAGCCCTTTTTTTATTTTATTGAGTGTGCATGAGCCCTTCCGGCAGGCGAAAACAGTAAAAATACCAAACGTTTGGTATGCGGTTTACCATTGTTATGCGATTTTGCACGTGCGGTTTTCGCCGTACCTTTGCCAACGGAATTTGTAACTGTTAAGACTATGGCTAAGATTTATGTAAATGGAGACGTACAGGAAGTGAAGCTGCCGCTCACGGTGACAGAGCTTGTTAGGAACCTGTTGGTAGAGAACCCGGAAATGGTTTCGGTGCAGGTGAACGAAGAGTTTGCCGAGCGCGACGACTGGGACCGCATTCAGGTCGCGGAGGGCGACAAGGTGGATTTTCTCTACTTCATGGGTGGAGGAGGCTGTTGAGTGAAAAGTTTAGAGTGTAGAGTTTGCTACCGCTCATGAAAAGTGAAGAATGAATTTTGCAACACAAAAAAGTTAGGAATGATGTTTGACTTTTCAGAAGAACAAATACAGCGATATTCGCGCCACATCTTGCTGCAGGACGTGGGCGTAGAGGGCCAGGAGAAAATTCTGAATGCTCGCGTGCTCATTGTCGGTGCCGGCGGGCTGGGTGCTCCGGCTGCCCTCTATCTGGCAGCAGCCGGGGTGGGGCACATAGGAATTGTTGATGCCGATGTGGTTGATTTAAGCAACCTGCAGCGTCAGGTGATTCACTTTACGAAGGACGTGAACGTACCGAAAGTGGAAAGCGCCAAGGAGAAAATGCTTGCCATTAACCCCGACGTGGAGGTGACCACGTACTACCAGTTCTTAGACTCGACGAATGCCGAGGAAATCATTGCCCCGTGGGACTTTGTCATTGACGGGACGGACAACTTCCCCGTGAAGTTCCTCATCAATGATGCCTGCATGCGGTTAGACAAGCCGTTCTCGCATGGTGGAATACTCCGTTTCCGCGGACAGACGTTTACCCACGTGCCCGGCTCGGCTTGTTACCGCTGTTTCTTTAAACAGCCGCCCCCTGCAGGCGCCGTGCCTACCTGTTCGCAGGCCGGTGTGCTGGGTGCCATTGCCGGTATGCTGGGCACCATTCAGGCCGCTGAAGCGCTGAAGTACGTTATAGGTATTGGCGACCTGCTGACCGACCGCCTGCTGACGTTCGATGCCAAGACGATGGACTTCCGCAGCTTCAAGGTCAAGCGCCGTGCGACTTGTGAAATTTGTGGTGAGCATCCTACCATAGACCACCTCATAGACTATGAGCAGGCTGCGTGCGACCTGCATAAGTGAAGAATAAAAAAACAGGGAATAAATATGTTTGTACCACAGAACATTGTAGATGAACTGATCAGACAGGCGCAGCGCGAGGCTCCCGACGAGTCGTGCGGCTACCTGTTAGGCCGGGGCGACGAGGTGACAGAAAACTATGCAATGGAGAATATTGACCACTCGCCAGAACATTTCTCTTTTGCTCCTCGACAGCAGTTTGCAGCCCTGAAGTATGCTCGTGAGCACGGACTGCAGATTCTGGCCAACTGGCACAGTCATCCGGCATCGCCGTCGCGCCCCTCGCAGGAAGACATCCGTCTGGCTAATGACCCGCGCATTCGCTATGCCATACTCTCGCTGCACGAAGGCATACACTTAAACTCCTTCAGCATTCAGCACGGTGAGGTGGTTGGCAAGGAGGAGCATTTCAAACAGGAAAACAAGTAAGACTTAATTAAAAATAAAGAGGAAGAGATGGCACAGATAGCAAAAAATTTGACTGATCTGATAGGCAATACGCCTTTGCTGGAACTGACGGGAACTGAGCAGGAACTGAAACTCAGCGCACGCATAGTAGCCAAGCTGGAGCAGTTGAACCCGCTGCGGTCGGTGAAAGACCGCACGGCACTGGCCCTTATAGAACGGGCAGAGCGCAAGGGACTCATAGGTCCTCACACAACGATTATTGAGCCTACGAGTGGTAACACCGGAATAGGACTGGCCTTCATCAGTGCTATTCGTGGCTACCGGCTTATTCTGACCATGCCCGATGCCATGACGGTGGAGCGCAGACAGCTGCTCAGCTCGTTAGGTGCCGAGCTGGTGCTGACCCCTGCCCACGAGGGAATGGCGGGTGCCATTCGCAAGGCGCAAGAGTTAGCAGCGGCAATAGGCGATGCCTACATACCCCAGCAATTCGAGAACCCTGCCAACCCGGAGGTGCATCGACGGACGACGGCCGAGGAAATATGGCGCGATACCGACGGCAGAATTGACCTGTTTGTGGCGGGCATTGGCACGGGCGGCACCATTACGGGTGTCGGACAGGTGCTGAAGCAGTACAATGCGAAGGTGAAGGTGGTGGGCGTGGAACCTTACACGTCGGCGGTGCTCAGCGGCGGACGCCCGGGACCCCATAAAATTCAGGGCATTGGAGCCGGTTTCAAGCCGAAGACATTGGATGCCGAGGTCTATGACGAGCTGCTGCGCATCAAGGACGACGAGGCGTTTGCCGTAGGCAGGCTGCTGGCACGTAAGGACGGTGTGCTGGCCGGCACCTCCAGCGGTGCTGCTGTTGCTGCCGCCGTCAAGCTGGCCCGCAGACCTGAGAATGAGGGGAAAACCATTGTGGTGCTGCTGCCTGACACGGGAGAACGTTATCTGAGTACACAAATATATCATGTGGAATAAAAAAGTATGAGCGAAACAAGAAAACTGAGCATCATCGCCTTCAGCGGCGATTTTGACAAGCTGACGGCCGTCTTCACACTTGCTACGGGGGCTGCTGCCGTGGGTTACGAAGTAAACATCTTCTTTACCTTCTGGGGGCTGGATGCCATCAAGCAGAAGCAGGGCCACTCGTTTGTGGGCGGAACATGGCTGACTAAGCTTTTCGGCTTCATGATGGGTGGCCTGCATGTAGCACCCACCACAAAGTTTAACTTTTGTGGTGCCGGTCCCAGGATTTTCCGCTACCTGATGAAGAAAAACAACGTTGCAACATTAGAGGAACTGGTGGAGGCGGCCAAGGTGCTGGGCATCAACCTGTATGCCTGCGAGATGGCCATGCACGTGCTGGGACTGAAGAAGGAAGACTTCATACCCGAGGTGAAGGACGTGCTTGGTGTTGCATCGTTCCTGAAGCTTTCAGAAGGCGGACAAACGCTGTTTATTTGACTTTTGCCGTCGAAAAGAGCTGTGAAATAGTAAAATGGTTAAAACAGAAATATAGTAAAATGAAAAAGACTTTAGACATAACTCGGGAACACTGCCCGATGACATTTGTCAAGACCAAGATAGAGTTGTCGAAATTACAGGAGGGAGACATCTTAGAGGTACTGCTCTCGGAAGGAGAACCGCTTGACAACGTGCCCCGCAATGCCAGGGAACAGGGATATGACGTGGTTTCGGTGGAGCATGTGGAGGGCACTACCCACAAGGTGACAATCCGTAAATAGTAGAAAAACCAATCAATAGTAATTCATATAAAAAGAGTGAAAGTTATGGCTGATTCAAATTTGCAGCGCAGTGTGACCACTGCCACCGCCAGAAAACTGGCGACCACAACCAAAACGGCTCCCCAGATGGGCAGCATTACCCCAAGATTATTGCTGAAACTGTTACCTTGGGTACAAGTAAGTGGCGGCACGTTCCGCGTGAACCGTACCAAGGTGGAGCTTCGCAAGAGCGAACGGCTCCCCATTCAGTTTCTGAACGGAGAACCCTCGTTCTCTGCGAAGAGTCTGAAGGCTATTCCGCTGTTCTCAGAGTTCGACGACGAGATAGTAAACCGGCTGGCCCGTTCGTTTGAGACACAGGAAATAGGACTCGGCAAGCTCTTCGTTGAAGAAGGAAAGGACAAGCAGAAGTTCTTTATTGTGGCCAGCGGGCAGGCAGAGGTTATCAGTCATGGCCCTCACGGTGAGGAGTTGCGCATTGCCCTGCTGGGCGATGGTGAATATTTCGGCGAGACAGACCTGCTGGACGATGCAGAATCGACCGTTTCCGTGCGTGCCGTTACGCCCACCGTGTTTCTCGGACTGAAGCTCAAGGAACTGGAGAAGTTTATCAGGGAAGTGCCCGATTTCCGCGAGACCTTCAATAAAGCCGTCGATAAGCAGCTGCGTCTGAAGGCCACCGTCAACGACCATGGTGAGAAGCACATCGACTTGGTGAGTGGTCATGAGGAAGACAACATCATTCCCGAGACATACATTGACTACGAAGAACAACCGACGGAGTATTCGCTGAACACGCTGCAGACGGTGGTTCGTGTGCATACCCGGGTGAGTGACCTTTATAATAATCCCTACAATCAGTTGGAGGAACAGTTGCGACTCTCTATAGAGAGTATCAAGGAGCGTCAGGAGTGGGAACTGATTAACAACCAGAAGTTCGGCCTGCTGTCGGCTGTCAATCCGGCCTACCGTATCACCACACGCTATGGTGCCCCGACGCCCGACGACCTGGACGAGCTGTTGTCGCTTGTATGGAAGGAACCGGCATTCTTCGTGGCTCATCCGCGTGCTATTGCGGCCTTTGAGCGCGAATGTACCTGGCGTGGCGTACCGCCGACGACCACCGATTTGTTTGGCACAAAGGTCATTCTGTGGCGTGGCGTCCCTCTGATTCCGAGCGACAAGGTGGAGGTGGAAGGCCAGTTCCTGACGGGGCGTGGCGTCGGCACCACCAAAATAATCTTGGTGCGTGTCGGTGAAAAGAGCCAGGGCGTGGTGGGTCTGCATCAGAGTGGCATTCCCGGAGAGATAGCCCCCAGTTTGTCAGCACGCCTGATGGGACTCGACAAGTTTGGTGTAGCCTCCTATCTGCTGACGAAATACTTCTCGCTGGCCGCCCTGACAGACGATGCCATTGCCGTACTGGAGAATGTGGAAGTGGGCTACTACCATGACTACCAGCACCGGAATAAAGTAGAAAAATAGTTTTTTAGTGAGATATTATGATTACCTCAATAGACACGAATGTAATAAACGGCTACGGGCTCGACGACCCAGGGTTTGAGCTGCTGCGGCAGGTGGCGCAGAAGAATTGTCCCGAGGAGTGGCAGGAGCAGCGCAAAGAGCAGTTTCCGCTGCCAACTGACGAGCCGCTGAACCTCTCCGCCTTGCCTAACCCTGAAGAACGGGGTGGGGGCTTGGGGGTGAGACCCTTTGGGGAGTCGGAGCTGAACCAGCTGCACTACGAGGAGGCCGACACGCTGAACTCGGAACAGATTAAGGCCGACTTCCCCGTGCTCAACCAAAAGGTGAATGGTCACGACCTCGTCTGGCTCGACAACGGGGCTACCACGCAGAAGCCCTTGCAGGTCATTGACAAGATTTCGGACTATTACAAGACGTATAATTCGAACATTCACCGCGGAGCCCACACGTTGGCCGCCCGAGCCACCGATGCCTACGAGGAAGCCCGCGAGAAGGTGCAGCGCTTCATTAATGCCGCCTCGAGCGAGGAGATAGTCTTCGTGCGAGGCACCACCGAAGGCATCAATCTCGTGGCACAGGCATACGGCCGTCAGTACCTGACGCCAGGCGACGAGGTCATTGTCAGCGAGCTGGACCATCATGCCAACATCGTGCCTTGGCAGCGGGTGTGCCAGGAGAAGGGTGCTACGCTCCGGGCCATTCCCACCGACCAGAACGGTGACCTGATTCTTTCAGAGTTTGAACGGCTCATTACGCCACGGACGCGTTTTGTCAGCGTTGGGCATGTGAATAATACCTTCGGCACCATCAACGACGTACGGCGCATCATTGACATTGCCCACAGTCACCACATTCCTGTGCTGATAGATGGTGCACAGTCAATAGCCCACACGCCTGTTGACGTACAGCAGTTAGGGGCCGATTTCTTCGTCTTCAGCGGTCATAAGATTTACGGTCCCAACGGCATCGGCGCGGTGTATGGCCGTAAGGACTTGCTCGACAAGATGCAGCCGTGGCAGGGAGGTGGCAACATGATTAAGGATGTGACCATAGAACGCACGGAGTACAACCAGCCCCCGGCACGTTTCGAAGCTGGTACGCCCAACGTGGCTGATGCCATCGGGCTGGGGGCTGCTCTCGACTACGTCAGCCATTTGGGAATCCGAAATATTGAACACCATGAGCACCAGCTGACTGAGTATGCCCGCGAACAGCTCGCCCAGATTCCCGGGCTGACACTCATCGGCAATCCCCGGCAGCGGGTCTCTGTCGTTTCATTTGTGCTCGACGGAATCCCCGTGCCTGAGGTGGGCACCCTGCTCGACAAGGAGGGTATTGCCGTGCGTGCCGGTCACCACTGTGCGCAGCCGGCGCTCAGGGCCTTAGGCTACGAAATGTCTGTACGTCCTACCTTTGCCCTCTACAATACCCGTGATGACGTGGACAAACTGGTTGTTGCCGTCAGAAAGATAGTTGGAAGATAAAACGGGGGGATTTTCGTTCCTCCCTTCTCCCTCCTCGAAAAAATAGCAAGAATATGAGATACGAAACAAAGGTCTTAACAACCAAATACCAGAAACCCGATGCCTATGGGGCACTCGCAATGCCGGTGTATTACACAGCAGCATTCGAGTTCCCCACGGCGAAGGACATGAGCGATGCTTTCTGCGGCAGGAGCATGGCACCCAGCTATGCACGCATAGCCAACCCGACGACGACATATTTGGAAAGGCGCGTGCAGCAGATAACCGGGGCCGTCAGCGTGACGGCACTCAATACGGGTATGGCTGCCATCAGCTATGCGCTGACGGCTGTCAGTGGCTCAGCACTGAACATTGTTGCTTCCAAGCATTTGTTTGGCAACAGCGTGTCGCTCATCCGTGACACGTTGGGAGCTTTTGGCGTGGAGGCGCGCTTTGCTGATTTTACCGACCTAAAAGCCGTAGAGTCGCTTATTGACGAAAAGACCTGTGCCATATTCTTTGAAGTAATTACCAACCCCCAGCTCTTCGTGGCCGACATCTCCGCATTAGCTGACCTGGCACACAGAGCAGGGGTGCCCCTGATAGCCGATACGACCATTGTGCCTTTCAGCACCTTCCATGCCCGAAACTTCGGAATAGATATTGAAGTGGTCAGCAGTACCAAATATATTTCGGGCGGAGGAACTGGGCTTGGCGGCCTGCTCATTGACTACGGACAATTTGACTGGTCACGACACCCCGGAAAAGTATTGCAGAACCTGACGAAAAGGGTGGGGAAGAAACTGGCCTTCACCGCCCGTGTCAAGACCGAACTGGTGACCAACCTCGGAGCACTGATGACACCACAGCCTGCCTACATGGAAACACTGGGACTTGACACGCTGCAGCTGCGCTTCCAACGGCAGGCGGAAAGCACGCTGTGGCTGGCGCGGCAATGTCGTGAACTGCCCGAAATCAAACACGTCAACTATACGGGATTAGAGGATAATCCGTTCTATGAAATATCTTCCCGGCAGTTCGGCCCGTTGCCAGGAGCCGTCTTTACCATTGACCTCGACACCCGGGAGGCTGCCTTCGCATTCATTGACCACCTGCAGGTCGTCCACCGTGCCACTAATCTCTTCGACCGCAAGTCGCTGGCCATTCACCCTGCCTCCACCATCTTCGGACTCTTTACAGACGAGCAACGCCGGGAAATGGCAGTTTCAGAGAAAACCGTGCGCCTCAGCATAGGACTGGAGGCTCCGGAGGATCTTCTCGACGACATCAAGAATGCCATTTCGCAGGTCTGACTAAATGTAGAACTCACTGGGGTGAACCCAGCCGGCACGAATGGCATACTTAATGGCTTCGTGGGCTGTGTTGACATCCAGTTTCCGAAAAATATTCTTGCGGTGGGTGGTAATGGTGTGGATGCTTGAAAAACGCTCCTCTGCAATTTCCTTTGTCGTCTTGCCTTGAGCAATGGCTTTGATGATTTCCATCTCAGTAGCTGTCAGCACACCGTTGTTCTTCTCCTCACTCTGCTTGGAAAGAAGCTGTTCCATGACTTTTTGGCTCACGTAGCGCTGACCGCGGGATGCTGACCGAAGGGCATCGCGAATGTCTTTGAGAGGGCTGTCTTTGAACACAATGCTGAAGGCATGCGAAGAGTAGATGACCTGACGCAGGAACGACTCGGTGAGTTCGTCGCTGACAAGCACCCATGAGGCCATGGCAAAGCGCTCGCTGATGATGAGCAACTGCTCTTCGTCAATAAAGTCGAAGAGCGTATAGTCTAAAACCACCACGGAGTTTTCGTTTTCCTTTAGCAGTTGCATCAGCCCTGCTTTGTCCGTTGACCGGTGAATGACGTTCCGTTCGTCTTTCCTGATGATGGCTTCGAAGGCATACCGGGTCAGGTCTTGATTGTCAGCTAATATATAATGATCCATATTTATCTGATTTGTGGGTACAAAGGTACGAAGCTTAGACGTTTTGCCCAAATTACCGTTGAAATACAGAAAATATTACTGTTATTTTGCTTTTTTTCTTTGCGAATGTTCTGAATGGGCGGCCAGAAAGACCCCTTTTTGGAAAGATATTCTACTGAAATTTCTTTCTCCGTTTGGTTTTTCGCTCACTTAATCGTACCTTTGCAGGCGAAATGATGATTCTGACTGTTTTACTCTATTTTCTGGTGCTGTTCGGCGTGAGTCGCTGGACCAGTCGGCAGGCAACGAACGAGACGTTTTTCCGTGCTGAGCGGAAGTCGCCATGGTATATGGTGGCCTTCGGCATGGTGGGGGCCTCTATTTCGGGCGTGACTTTTGTCAGCGTTCCCGGCATGGTGACGAAGATAGAAATGACTTACCTGCAGACGTGTTTAGGCTTCATAGTAGGCTATTTTGCCGTGGCTTTCCTGCTACTGCCATTGTATTACCGGCTGAACCTGACCTCCATATACAGCTATCTGGGACAACGTTTAGGTACGAGAGCCTATCAGACAGGAGCCTGTTTTTTTCTTGTTTCGAAAATGTCGGGTGCAGCCGTGGCGTTCTATGTGGTGTGTATGCTTCTGCAGCGATTTGTCTTTGACGGGGCGGGGGTTCCCTTTGCCCTGACGGTGTCTGGATTGGTGGCGCTGATATGGCTCTACACCCGGCGGGGAGGCATCAAGACATTGGTGTGGACTGACACGCTCCAGACGTTTTGCCTGCTCGGCGCCCTGCTACTTATTATATATAAGGTGGTGGGTGAATTGGGGCTGACGGCTGCCGAGGCCGTTGAAACGGTGAGTGAGCACCCCATGTCACGCATCTTCGTGTGGGATGACTGGACCTCAAGGCAATATTTCTGGAAACAGTTTTTGAGTGGTATTTTTATTGTGATAGTCATGACGGGGCTTGACCAGGACAAAATGCAAAAGAACCTGACATGCAAGACGCTGAGGGAAGCGCAAAAGGACATGTGCAGCTACGGATTGGCCTTCGTGCCGGTCAACCTCCTCTTTTTGGCCTTGGGCATCCTGCTGGTTTTGCTGGCTGACCGTCGGGGCATAGCGCTGCCTGCTGCGGGCGACGAACTGCTGACCATGTTTGCCGCAACAGGTGAATTAGGCACTACAGTCATTGTGCTCTTCACGTTGGGCGTGGTGGCGGCATCTTTTTCCAGTGCCGACTCTGCCATCACGTCGATGACCACCAGTTTCTGCGTTGATATTTGCAAGCGTACCGACGACGTACGGTTGCGGAAAAAGGTGCACTTGGGAATGAGCGTGGTCTTTGCCGTATTTATAGTCCTGTTCAGGGTGTTCAATTCGACGAGTGTGATTGATGCTGTCTATATACTGGTCAGCTATACCTACGGCCCGTTGTTAGGGTTGTTTGCCTTTGGACTGTTGACCAGTCGGATGCCACGTGACCGTTTTGTGCCTTACATAGCCGTAGCGTCGCCCTTAGTGTGTCTGGTTATTGACAAAGCGGCTGCTGCCGCAGGCTATGCCTTCGGCTATGAGCTCTTGATGATGAATGGTATTCTGACGTTCAGCTTGTTGTGGCTGACGTCATCTTCTCAATGTACTCCTTCGGCTGAATGCCAAACTCCTTCTTAAATGCTGTAGCAAAATATTTGGGGTCCTTGAAGCCGACCTTGTAGGCCAGGTCGCTGACGCGGATGTCGGGTTCCTGACGGATGATGTCGTCGATGGCCTTCATGCGGATGCTGCGAATGAAGTTGGTGACGTTCATGCCTGTCATGGCCCGCAGCTTGTTATAGAGCGTTGACTGGCTTGCGCCCATTTCGCGGGCAAAGGCATCGCGGTCGAACTCCGTGTCGTCTAAATGGTCGTTGACGCACTGGATGGCTCGTTGCAGGAACTCATTGTCGGGTGTGGGTGCTTCTGCAATCTTCTTTTTGGTTTCTTTGATGGACTGCTGCCTGAACTCACGCTGTATGCGCTGACGGTTCTTGATAATGTTGTCTATGCGCAAGCGGAGGTCTTGAAGGTGGAACGGTTTGGCAATAAAGTCGTCGGCCCCAATGGTGAGTGCCTCCTGGCGGTCGTTGTCCTGAATCTTTGCCGTGAGCAGAATGATGGGCAGATGGCTGTAATCGGGGTTCCCCTTAATGGCTTTGGTCAGTTCGTAGCCGTTCATTTCAGGCATCATGACGTCAGAGATGATGAGGTCAAGCTCTGTCGATTGGATCACCTGGAGTGCTTCCATGCCGTTCTGGGCAGTATATATGCGATACTGGGTGCGCAGCAGTTGTTGCATGAGTATGAGCAGTTCCACGTTGTCCTCAACAATTAGCAGCTTATAGGCATTCTCCTCTGCCTCATGCTCCTTGGCTATTTCTTCGCCGGTTTTCCTCTCTATCTCGGCGAAGTCGAGAATGACGCTCTGTGGAACCTTGATGTTAATCTTGTTCTTCTCGTCAATCTGCGACGGGGCAAAGGTTTCCTTGTTGATAGGCAGGGTGATGGTGAACGTTGTTCCTTTACCTTCCTCGCTCTCAAAACTGATGGTGCCGTGGTGCAGATAGACTAAATCGCGTGTCAGCGAGAGACCGATACCTGTACCGAAGGTGTTGCGGTTGCGGTATTCCCCGTCGTAAAAACGGTGGAACAGTCCTTTCTGGCGTTCTTTGGGAATACCGATGCCATTGTCCCTTACGCGTATAATAATATGGTCGAAACGCTTGTTGGTCTTGACGTCTAACTCTACATGCCCTTGCTTTTCTGTATATTTCGCCGCGTTTGTCAGCAGATTGAAAATAATTTTGTCCAGCTTGTCGGTATCAATCCAGCCCATCATGCTTTCCGGAGTGCAGTTGATGCTGAATTTCAGTCCTTTCTTTTGCATGAGTGGCTCAATGGTCAGTGCTGTTTCGCGAATAAATTTCATCACGTCACCGTTGCTGACCAGCAGCTTCAGTTCGCCAGCCTGCGACTTGCTGGTCTCCAGAACTTGCTGAAGCAGTCGTACCATGCGCTGAATGTTCAGTTGCATCATGTCGTAGTCGTACCCATATTTGGGTTCAGAGTTCCGCAGATGTTCTACTGAAGCTGAGATAATGGTCAGTGGAGTCAGCAGTTCGTGGGTGATATTGGTGTAGATGCGCTCCATCTGAAGTCGGTTACGCATGCGCAGACTGCGAATGTATAGCCACCTTCCTAAATAGAATGCGACTACCAGTGCGATAATGCCTATGATGAACCACCAACTGCTAAGGTACATGAATGCTAACTTAGATTTTCAGGTTGTAAAGTTACTAATTTATTTTCAAAAAGAACGATGTTTAGGTTGAAAAAACGTTATTTTTGTCGCAAAAAGTTCGTTTTCCGATATTTTTAGTTGAAAAAACGTGATGTAAGCGGATTTTAGAAGTTTTTTTTCTGGAAGAGTTTGCAAGATAGGTGAAAGTGTTGTACCTTTGCGTCAGAAAGATTTTTTAATGGTTAAGGTTTATGGTTGATTAATTTAGTTTTTTAAAAAGTATTGAACGAAAAGCCCTCGCTGTGAAGCGGGGGCTTTTCGATTTTTTCCAGCTATGTAATGTTATCTTTTCTTCGTTCTGGTTATGTTCTTCTTTTTTTGTGCACTATAGTGAGGCTAAGTATCTTTCTGCCTCGATGGCAGCTTGACAGCCAGTACCGGCAGCGGTGATGGCCTGCCGATAGACAGGGTCAGCGCAGTCGCCGGCAACAAATATGCCGGGCAGTTTGGTGCGTGGCGTGCCGTCAGTCTTCATCAGATAGCCTGTCTCGTCAGTGTCAAGCCATTCGCGGAAGATGTCCGTATTGGGCTTATGGCCGATGGCAAGGAAAAAGCCGTCAATCTGAATGTCAACCAGTTCTTCGTCAACTTCGCCTTTGCGCTTTACCAGGTGGGCACCTTCCACGCCATTCTCACCGAAGAGTCCAAGGGTGTTGTGCTCAAAAAGAATCTCGATGTTCTCGGCTTCCCTGACACGCTGCTGCATGACCTGAGAGGCGCGGAGATACGGTTTGCGCACAATGAGATATACCTTCTTGGCCAGTCCGCTCAGGTAGAGCGCATCTTCGCAGGCGGTGTCGCCACCGCCCACTACGGCAACGTTTTTCTTCCTGTAGAAGAATCCGTCGCAGGTGGCACAGGCAGAAACGCCCTGACCGTTGTATTTACGCTCGTCGTCAAGTCCTAAGTATTTGGCTGAGGCTCCTGTGGCAATAATGACGGTGTCTGCCTCAATCTCTGTACCATCCTCGGCCCAGAGCTTGTAAGGAGACTTGGAGAAGTCAACCTTCGTAATGGAACCATCGCGAATGTCGGCGCCAAAACGCTCCGCCTGTTCGCGAAGATCCATCATCATCTGGTTACCGTCAACCCCCTGCGGATATCCGGGAAAATTCTCAACTTCTGTGGTCTGCGTCAGTTGTCCGCCCGGCTGCAGTCCGCTATACTCTATAGGTGAGAGATTGGCGCGTGAGGCGTAAATGGCGGCAGTATAACCAGCTGGTCCACTACCGATAATCAGGCATTTCGTATGTTCCATATTCTTTAGTTCGTAATTTTAGTTGAGAGTTGGGAATGTAGAGTTTAGAGTTTGCTACCGCCTCATCGTTTGAGCTTGTCAGCTGTTGTTCATGGGCGGTAGCAAACTCTCCACTCTCCACTATTTCAGCAGTTCCTCTATCTGCTTTTCAATGTTTTCCATTTTTTCTGTAGGCTCGAAGCGGGCAACGACAAGGCCCTTCTTGTTGATGAGGAATTTGGTGAAATTCCATTTAATGTCGGCCTTCTCCTTGTAGTCTGGGTCTGCCTTGGTCAGCATGTCGTCTAAGATGTGGGCAATGGGGTGCTCCATGTCCCAGCCGGCAAAGCCCTTCTCCTCTTTTAAGAACTTAAAGAGCGGGTCGGCATCCTCGCCGTTGACCTTGACTTTCTTGAAACGCGGAAACTCCGTGCCAAAGTTCAGCTTGCAGAACTCGTGTATGGATTCATCGGTACCGGGAGCCTGCTGGCCAAACTGGTTGCAGGGGAAGTCCAGAATCTCGAATCCCTGGTTGTGGTACTTCTCGTAGAGCTTTTCCAGTTCTTCATACTGTGGTGTGAAACCGCATTTAGTCGCTGTGTTTACGATGAGCAGCACTTCGTTGGCATACTCTTTCAGTGAAACATCTTTTCCCTTTCTGTCCTTGACAGAAAAATCATAAACTGTTTTCATTTTCTATTGTTCTATAAAAGTAATATTCTTGATGTCGCAAATTTACGCAATTTCCCTGACATCTGCAAGTAATTATGTTAAATTAGCATTTTTTCTTAACTGGAAAGCTATTAATGATGCCGTCTTTCGAGTAAAAAGAAAAAGAGGATGTGCCTGTTTTTGGGCACACCCCCACTTGTGCTGATAATGGTTCACGCGTTGTATTTTAAGACTTTTTCAGTTCAATCCCCATGCCCGCTTAACGTTATCGACAGGTAGTGTTTCCACTTGTTTTTCCACGTTGTCAGGCAGGTTGCAGAAGAAATCGATGCCGGTCTTTTCCTCCAGTTCACGTAAGTTGACCACGTAGTCGCCCAAGGGAGTGGTAGAACTGATGCCGCCGTCGTGCTCAACCCAGAAACCAAGAGCTTTATATCCCTCGGAATTCTTGCAGAGAATGGCCATGAAGAAGTATTTGGGTACGGGAATCTTATTGGCTCCGCTACCTAAGTATCTGATGATGTTTTCCTCGCTGTCGATGGTGCCGCCCTTGCAGACGTAAAGCGTGTCACGGAAGTTGCCTCGATTCCACGTACGCACCTGTCCTTCCATTTTTTCCCAGATACCGGCATTAAAAGAGTTGACCTGTGGTTGCATGTTAGTGAGGAAGAATGTCTGGTAGTTGGCTTCGGAAGAACATAGACGGTCGGCCGACGGACAAATATGGCCGTGGTCGTAGCCTGTACCCCAGAACGGGTCGGACGATAGCCGATATTGCGTAGGCAGATCAGGGTCTTGCGGATATTGGTTGTCCGTGCTGGAGTACCGTTTGGTGTTCGACACGCTGTTGGAGGCATGCATCTGATAGCACGACCAGCGCTGTGACTTCTTGCTGATGTCCCACTCCACGGAGTAGTTGACATCTGCTTTTGTTGGCATGGGTGCTGTGTGAACAATGACCAGATTATTTCCGCCTTTCAGTTTGGGAAACTCCAGTCGCCAGGCCTCTGACGTCGTAGTCGTTGAGTTGCGGTTGGTGTTGTTGGAACCATCCGATGGCTGTGTGCCACCGGGATTTACCGGGTTGACGGGTGCAAACGGGTCGTCGTCATCGCCGCCGCAGGCAGCAAGTGTTAAGGTCAGTGTCAGGACTGTCAGACTGTTCAGCAACAGGTTCTTGATGTTCATAGGTCTGCTGTAATGATACTTATCTTGTTATAATAGGATTGATGGCTCCTAAAGTTATTTAAAAAGGACGCTTCCGGCATATGCAACTACTGGAAAGCGTCCCTTTTGGTTTCGTCTGTAGGCTTTATCTTATTTCTTCGCAGCCTTACCGTAGCGGCTCATGAACTTATCAACGCGGCCGGCCGTGTCAACAAGCTTGCTCTTACCCGTATAGAAGGGGTGAGAGGTGCTAGAAATTTCGATTTTTACCACTGGGTAAGTTTCGCCTTCGAATTCTACGGTGTCATTTGTCTTTGCGGTAGAACGCGAGAGGAACATATCGCCGTTGGACATGTCCTTGAACACGACGGGGCGATAGTTTTCTGGATGAATACCTTTTTTCATTTTACTTGTTACTTATTAATTATTTTACTAAAATTCGCTTTGAGGGTGCAAAGGTACGAATAAGTGAGCAAAAAACCAAAAGAAATCTTGTTTTTTTGTTTTTTCGAATGAAAAAGCCGCAACCCTGTGTGGGCTGCGGCTTGGTTAGGGAATATTCGTGCTAATTTGTTACCTTGATGAAATAGGCATTCATAACCTCAATCTTTCCTTGGAAAGACCCACGGTTACCAACAATGGTTATTACACTGCCGTTTTTAATTCCGTATTTGCTTACAAGGTCTTGGAATTTTTTCTTGGCACCGCCCTTCTCTGAAAGGACGCCATATACATAAACAGAACCTGTATTATCTTCTAGGTCAAAGTTACCATACTGATCCCCATCCTTCAGATTTTTGATGGTACCGGTGAGCTGATACCAAACGTCATTACTTTCTGCAGCAGCATTGAAGTTTGCTACACTGATGACTGTAGAACCATCGGCACCCGTACTAGAACCACCACCTTGTCCACCGTCACTTTCTACGCGGATGAAGTAGGCATTCATAACCTCAATCTTTCCTTGGAAAGACCCACGAGTGCCTACGATTGTAATCTTAGTTCCGTTCTTTATACCGTATTTGCTTACAAGATCTTGGAATTTTTTCTTTGCACCACCCTTTTCAGATAGTACACCATATACATAAACAGAACCTGAGGCATCTTCAAGGTCGAAATTTCCATATTGGTCTCCATCCTTTAAATTTTTCACCGTACCAGTCAGCTGATACCATACGTTGTCGCTCTCAGAAGCAGCATTGAAGTCTGCAATGCTAACAATCTTCGAACCATCAGCACCTTCACCACCGCTAGGTGTTGGAGTGTCGCCGCCTTCAGGCTTAGTTCCTACTTCTGTAGTTCCTATTTTTGCATACTTAGTATTCTTGAGTCCTGCTGTACCAAAATACTTAGTAATATCACCATAAAGAAGAATCTCCTTCTTGTAGTTGTCTGGATTATCTACCAGATTCACTCCGCTGCGAACGGCTCCGCTGGGGAGCTGTACGGGCATACATTTTGCAGGATCTGTTTCGTTGGCTGATTCAGCAATGAGGATATTTGTAGCGACAGTGGATGAACCGTTAAAATGAGCTCCAGTATTATATACCTGACCCTCAATCCATCCAACAATGTATGCCTTTACGAAAACACCAGCCTGGTCTGCTTTTGCGATAGCAGCAGAAACACTGTACGGATTTGCTTCTGTTCCGTCACCATCACCGCTCGGCGTATCGCCACCGCCACCTTGGCCTTTGACGAGACTTACAAGGTAGCTACCCTCAATTTCAGGAGTAACAGCACCGCTATTCTTGTTGACATACTTGTAAAGAGTACCGAAGACTACAACCTCATCGCCTGCTGCGATATCGTTGACAGACTTAAACTTCTCACCATTCAAGCCGTCACCGGCATATACCTGAACCTGATTGGCCTCTGTTCCGTCGTCAGAAATCCAGTAGTTGATGTTACCATACTTCTCGAAGTTCTCCTGTGAGGTGGTTACTTTCACAATCTTACCCTTAACGTATGCTTTGGATGTGCTCTTTTCGCCATCGGCAAGGGCGTTGATCTTTGTTAATGCCTCAGAAGCCTTGATGGGGTCATCTTTCGTGCCGATAGTCTCTCCGCTGGGCTGATCACCACCGCCTTCTCCGTTGATTGAATATATGTAAGCCATTCCTTTACCGCCAGTTTCAGGAGTATTGCCTTTATAGTTGTAAATTGGGCCATAAATAACGACTTCTGCTCCTACCGGTATGGAATAACCAGCGGGCATCTTTGCGCCATTAAAGCCTAAAACCTGAAAAGCCGTAAACTTATTGGTGCCATTTTCGTCGTCAGAGATAACAAATGTGGCATTACCGTAACTTGCATCGGCTTCTCCTGCTGTAGTAACAATACCTTTAACGTAGTATTTTGGAGAACTGGCAGTTGGAGTTTCGTCTCCGATTTCCTTACATTTTTCAATAGCTGCTGCCACGTTATACGGGTCAGCCTCAGTACCGCTACCTGTGGGTTCAATAACTACCGTTCCGCCACCACCAGACCCTGGGTCTTCAGGCTGTCCGAACGGAGCGGGAACGTCCTCGCAACTGGTGAGTGTGAAAGCCGCCATGGCCATCGCAATCATTGAATATGCAATCTTTCTCATATAATGTTTTTTTTGATTTTTAGTAATTAGTGAGTTCCGTTGGTTTTACGTCGTCTTCGGTGCGCAGCAGTATCTGCCAGGTGTCATTGAAGCGGGTGGCAATGCCCGTTACGTCAAGAACGCCGGTAGGCATGACCGAGTTGGCAAAGTCGGCATAGGTGCTGGTGCGCAATACCAGGGTGCGGTCGCTGATGCCCTTGAAAGCACGGTTGGCACAGTTGGCTGTCAGCGGTACACTGCCGTCGCTCGGGGCATAGACTGCAGTTCCGTTAGCCTCCTTGATGGTGACCCCCTTCAGCGTAATGAGCTTTCCACAGTCACGCTTCAGGTCAAGCTGTTTGATATCGCTGACCAGGATAGGTGTGACGGGTTTCTTGTCGAGCAGTTTGTAGTGGGTGTTCCATAGAGCACGAGCCATGCGGCTGACATAGGTGGAACCGCTCTTGCTGGTGTAAAGTGTGCCTATTTCGCCTTGCTTGCCGTATCCTCCAACGTAAAGGCCTTCCAGTTCAACGAGAATTTCCTGGCCCATGGGCAGATAGCCGTAGAGTCCGCCTTGCGCGATGCAGATGATGAAAGCCCCCGTCTCGTCCTGAATGGAAACCTCGTTATAGATGTTTCCGGCAATGTCATTACCCGTCACCACACCCTTAATCTGTGTTGGTCGGGTCACTTGTTCGTATGTGCCGTTTTCTATTACGGTGTTATAGGTGTTCTTCAGTTGTTCAATCGTAATCAGATTGCTTTCCTGCAGATTTTGGTTGCCAAAGTGGTTCTTGGTTTCGTCTGTCACCGGGTTTGTCCAATCACCGTCGTCGCCGTCCATGCACGATGCACTCAGTGTGCATGCCAATGCAATAAGAAGATATTTTATCTGTTTCATTGTCTTGTCGTGTTTTAGAATTTATAAGCGATGTTCAGCATGCCGTTGATACCGTAAGCATAGTATTTCTTCGGGTTGAGAGAAAATTTGTACGCGCGTACATTATTTAAAGAGCCATCGTCCTTCACGGTATAGTCGCTTCTGCTCTGCTCGTAACCGCCGGTCACAATGTGCGTATTGTTGAGCAGGTTGGTCAGCATGAGATTGATGCTGAGCGAGCGTCCCTTTTTCAGTCGTAGCGACTTGCCGATGGATGCGTCAAGCATGAATCCACCGTTGCCCCGTGCCTGGTCTGGCACGATGTACTCACCGTTGTTGTCAACGCTGCCCATCGTTGTCAAAGTCTTCTGGTAGCGGTAGCTGGGCGAGTAGGAGAGGTAGATTCGATGATAGTAGTTTCCGTTCAGGTCAATGTACCATCCGTTGGCGTGGTAGCTCAGACCGAGGCTGTATGCTGACAATGGTGTTCCGGCCTCACGCATGTTCTTGTTCATGACGATGTCGTCATAATAGACACCCTTCGTGGAGTTCATGTACCGCACGTTGGCATTGTTGGTGTTCTTGGCCTCGCTCCAGGTGCCAATGGCCTTCAGGTCGAGATAGGATGTCAGGCGGAAACGTGCACCGACTTCCACGCCGTAGTAAGCCTTCTTGATGTTCGTCATGGAGACGTACGAGAAGGAGTTGATGTCGTCAAAATAGAAATTCTGCCAGTCGGTACCGTTCGTTACGCGACTGTAGTAACCGTTGACGTTAGCCTTCAGCCAGGCGTTCTGGAAGTTATATCCCACTTCGGCGCTGAAGATACGCTCGTTTTTCAGGTTGTTGACGAAGTCGTTGTTTATTTCCGGCGATACGAAGGCGGTGTTAGCCTGTGGAGCACGCCACTCATATCCTGCACCCAGCAGAATGGTGCTGCCTGCTCCCAGGTTGAAGTTCAGACCGACCTTGCCTCCACCGTCCAAGAAACGGGCTGTACCGCCCTTTCCGTAGGAGTTCTCCGGAGCCAGACCGTTACGCATCAGACCCTCACGCTGCATTTGTGTACCGCCAATTCGGGCGGCCAGAAAGGTCTGCAGTCGTCCGCGCTTATAAGTGTAGTTTCCCCATGCCGATGCCTTGCTGACGAAGATGTTGTAGTTATACCCGAATTTGTCGCCCTCGCGAACTTCGGCGTTGGGATTGTTCAGGTCGTATTGAATCTCCTTCTGGTGTGCTCCGTAGTTTCCTAAAGCATAGGTGTTGATGTTGTGATAGATGGTTGCACCTAACAAGTCTTCCATCGTTTGGAAGTGCATACCCTTGTTGGTGCCCAACTGAATGCCAAGGTTCAGGCTCGAAAACTTGCTGAGGTCGGTCTTCAGGGTGGAAGCCAGTGCGAGGTTCAGGTTGTTGATGTTCTTGGCCTGAATGAAGTACATGGCGTCAGCCCCCTGTGCGTTGGCTTGCTTGTTCATGTAGTACAGACGGTCGAAGTCTATCTGGCGGGCAGCCTTGCTTCCCATCAGGTAGTCGCGTGTCGTGTAGAAGTCGTAGTAGCCCTGCTGGGTACGGTTTATGTCATCCGTCATGTCCCAGACGTCGAAGTAGCTCGACGGCAGGTTCTTCCAGTAGTCCGGCTGCGGGTTGTCGGCATTGTTGTAGTTCAGCTTGGTGCCTTTATATTTGCTGTATTTCCCGAATACGCTGGTGGTCAGCTTCATGGTCTGATTGATTTTCCAGTCCCATGTCAGCAATACTGACGGTGAGAAGTCGGTCACCACGCGTGAGTTGCGCACCTTGCCGTTCTGGTAGCCCCAGTAGGGGTTGTAGTAGTTGCTGTTGGCCAGCCAGTAGCTCTCGTCGGTGGCGGCACCCTGTGTGGAACGCTCGGTGGGGTTTCCCCAGGTGACGAGGGCCAGGGAGTGCTTGTCGTTGATAACCTTCTCTATGCCGAGGAAATAGGAAAGGGAATTGTAGAACGTACCCTCAATGTACGACGTCTTGGTGTCGGCAAAACGGTAGGTCAGGTTAGCAGAGAAAGCCCATCCGTTTTCCATCAGTCCGGTATTGTAGGTGTACATGCCACGCAGGGTGTAGTTACGGTTTGCGGCACTGATGGTTGCACGGTGGCCTGTGGCGAAGTGGCTCGGACGGAAGTCGTAGTTGTTTGAACCGGCCATCGCAGACATGGAGAAGTTGTTGACCTCAAAAGGCAGAGAGTGCTCCACACCACGGGTCTGGTTGTTCAGTCCCCCAACGAGCGAATAGCGGAACTGCCCTGACTCCATGTCGTTCATGGGAGCACCGTTGATGTAAATCTCGTTGTACTTCTGGTTAAAAGCACGATACCGGAAACGCATGGGGCTGAACAAGAATCCCACCTGTGAGGCATAGATGTTGTTGTTCGAGGAGATGATGGTCACGTTTTGCGACATGTCGTCATCTTCGCCCAGCTGAGCTTCAGTAAAGGTGAAGGCCTGTTCATCCTGCAGTCCGCTTTGCGTCGTTTGGAGCGTGTCCACCTCCTGAGCAAAAGCAGCTGGCGACATGCACATAGCCATCACAACAAGTTTCAGCTTTTTCTTCATAGTTTGAAATTTAATTGTTAGTATATATTTTGCTGCAAAGATACAAAATAATTCTTAATTTATAATTCATATTTCATAATTATTTTTTATCTTTGTGGCATAAAACCTATAACTTATGAAAAAACTGTCTATCCTCATGGCGCTGGCCCTTCTGATGGGAATGGCAACGGCGCAAGCTCAACAAAAGAAATTTTCGGTCTATGCCGTAGGTTTCTACAATCTGGAAAACCTGTTCGACACTTGTCATGACGCAGGTCATAACGACTACGAATACCTGCCGGAAGGCCGCAACAAATGGACAGGCATGAAATATACCAACAAGTTGCGCAACATGGCTCGTGTGCTTAGCGAACTGGGTACCGACGTGCTGCCCAAGTCGGTGGGCTGTGCCTTCATCGGCGTGTCAGAGGTCGAGAATGCCAAGTGTCTGACCGACCTCTGTGCCCAGGAGCCCTTGGCTGCCCGTAACATGCAGTTCGTCCATGTTGAGGGTCCCGACCAGCGTGGCGTCGATTGTGCGTTGCTCTACAATCCCAAGCTCTTCACCGTCCGTGACGTGACACTCGTACCTTATATCTATGAGTTGCCGGAAGACAGCATGCGTGCCACCCGTGGCTTCCTTACCGTCAGCGGAACCCTGGCCGGCGAGCATGTGGCCGTCATCGTGAATCACCTGCCCAGCCGTTTTTCCGGCTCTTACTACCGTGAGCAGGGTGGCCGTCAGATTAGGCAGGTCAAAGACTCGTTGCTGCGTGACGACCCGAACGTCAAGATTTTCATCATGGGCGACATGAACGACGACCCACAGGATCGCTCCATGGCTGTAGAGCTGGGAGCGCGGCGCGAAATCAGCGAGGTCGAGGAGGCTGACGGCTTGTGGAATCCCTGGTGGAACGTGTTGGCATCAGGCACCGGCACCCTGCAGTATGATGGTGCATGGAACCTGTTCGACCAGATTATCCTCTCTTCCAAGTTGCTGAACCTCGACGGCAAGAAAGATTACCGTGAACTGAAGTATCTGAAGCATCAGGTGTTCCGTCGCGACTATCTTTTCCAGCAGGAAGGGAAATATAAAGGCAATACGCTTCGTACACATGCTGGCGGACAGTGGCTCAACGGCTACAGCGACCACCTGCCTACTGTCGTCTATCTGGTGAAGGAACAAAAGTAAGCGTCAGGCATCATGGAAGTCCATCCTTTCGAGCCATTTTTGCCTGATAATGCCAAGTTACTTATGCTTGGCACCTTCCCTCCGGCGGAGAAGCGGTGGGCTATGAAGTTCTTTTACCCTAATTTCACCAACGATATGTGGCGCATCTTCGGCCTCTGTTTCTTTGGTGACAAACTGCACTTTGTGCGGCAGGAAGAGAAAACGTATGATATGGATGGCATTATCGCTTTTTTAAAAGAAAAAGGCATTGCCATGTATGATACGGCGACGCAGGTCATTCGTACTAAGAATACGGCCAGTGACAAGGATTTACAGGTTGTGAAAGAGACCGATTTGAAGGAGATGCTAAACCTTCTTCCTCGGTGTCGTGCAATTATTACAGCAGGACAATTATCAACAACGATTGCTTGTCGTCAGTTTGGAGTGGAAGAGCCTGCTGTCGGCGAAAGTGTAGAATTCACTGTTGATTCCCGTCGTATTCGTCTCTATCGCATGCCCAGCAGTTCACGGGCTTATCCTCTGTCTGTGGAGAAAAAGGCTCAGGCCTATCAGACTGTATTCGATGAAATAGTCAAATAAATTGTAAATTGTAAATCGTCAAATTGTAAATTATAAAAGATGTATATCATAGGTATCGCAGGCGGAACGGGCTCAGGTAAGACCACCGTCGTTAAGAAAATTGCAAAAGTACTGCCACCCCATTGCGCAGCCATTATTCCTTTGGACTCCTATTACAATGACACTACTGGAATGACTGACGAAGAGCGTAAGCAGATCAACTTCGACCATCCCGATGCGTTCGACTGGAAGCTGCTCAGCGAGCACATCAAGATGCTCAAGAACGGTCAGGCCGTGGAACAGCCCACTTATTCCTATGTCATCTCCAACCGCTTGCCGGAAACCATTCATGTGGAGCCTAAACCGGTGATTATTCTGGAGGGCATCATGACGCTGCATTACAAGAAACTGCGCGACATGATGGACCTGAAAATCTTTGTTGATACCGATAGTGATGTGCGTCTCATTCGTAACATCCGCCGCGACGTGGTGGAACGTGGGCGCACCGTCGATATGGTGCTCGACCGTTACGAAAAGGTGCTGAAGCCCATGCACGAGCAGTTTATAGAGCCCACTAAGAAATTTGCCGACCTCATCATTCCCTGGGCTGGATACAATAACAACGGTATTCACATCCTCAAGACCTATATTGAGGGCATCGTTACGAACGTGAAGTGACGGGCTGCGGGAATAGTACTTTGCATATAGATGGACACAACACTTTATTTAGTCCGTCACGGCGAGACTGTTGACAACGTGCGGCAAATCATGCAGGGACAGACGCAAGGCTGCCTGACGGAGCATGGCCGCGAACAGGCGGCAGAGGTCAGCGGGCTGATGTGCCATTGGCCGATAGACGCTGTGGTGTCAAGCGACTTGCGACGGGCCGTTGAGACAGCAGAACTGATAGCCGCCCCCCATGGCCTTCCCGTCGTTCAGACCCCATTGCTGCGTGAGCGTGACTGGGGTGGTTTTACAGGACGTTTTATTCCCGACCTGAAAGACGAGGTGTGGCCTGACGACATAGAATCGCTGGACTGCCTGTTGCAGCGAGCCCAGCGATTCTTGAAATATATTATGACAAACTATGAGGGAAAAACCGTTGTCGCTGTCGGTCATGGCATTGTAAATAAGGCTATACAGGCTGCCTATCATCACAAGCCGATGAACCAGATTGAGCGCATGGGTAATGCCGAGGTGCGCGAGCTGAAGCTCTAACGACGGCCGCCAAAGTGTCCGCCTCCGTGGCTTCCGCCACCATGCGAGCCGCCACCGAAGTGTCCACCGCCGTGCGAACCTCCACCGAACGAACCGCCAGAACGGGTGCTACCGCCAAAGGTGCCGCCGGAGTGTGTGCCGCCGAAGCGACCGCCGGAGTGTGTACCGCCGCCGAAGGTGCCGTTATTACGCGGTGTGGTGGTCGTTGTTCCGCCGATGCGGGTGTTTCCATTTCCACGTCCGTTGTAGGTTCCGTTGCCGATACTTCTGCCACCGAAGGTTCCGTTACCGAAGTGTCTGCTGCCCGTAGTTCCGTTACCACGATAGCTTCCATTTCCGCGGTAGTTCCCATCTCCGCGATAATTGCCGTTTCCGCGGTAGTTTCCGTTGTACGTACTGCTGCCAATGCGTCCGCCATGGCGAACCGTTGAGCCGTGATGACGACCGATGCGGTAGTGGCCGCTGTGCCATCCGTCACGCATGCCGATGTGGTGACCTCCTGCGGGGCGGAAGTGGTGACGGCGACCGTAGTAGTAGCCGTGCCCGCCAATGCGGTGCCAGGCATGTCCGCCACGGTAAGTGGCATAGAAGTGCGGCCGTCCGAAGTAGAAGTAGTCACGGTGCGGATAGCGGGCATAGATGCCGAAGTGCCAGTAGCCGGCCTCGAAGTAGAGCGGACGGTAGAAGTAGGTTGCCGCGATAAAGGCGTTCCACTGTGTCTCCAACAGAATATAGCTCAGGTCGAGGTTACGGCGCTCCCAGTAGGGACCATAGACATCATCGACGCTGGTCACACCCATCAGGTAGTCCAGGTTTATCTCGTAGGCAGCTTCATACTGCTCGTCCGTCAGGTTCAGCTCGTAAGCCATCTTGTCCGTCAGGAAGAGTGCCTCGTTACGTGCCTGCTCGTAACTCATGGCATGGGTAGAAACTGACATTGTCAGCAGTGCTACCAGGGCTATCATGATCTTTTTCATAACTGTAAAGTTTTTAATTGTTCAACATTATTTTCTTTTTCTGGTGCAAAGTAACGGCTTTTTTCGTACCTTTGCAAAGGATTTTCCCTAAACACGGGGGGGAATTTCCCTATTATGCAATATTTGTCGGCAGAAAACGTTATATTTAAAAAGGTAAAAAAAAAAAGAATAGAAAAATAAAAGAAGAAAAGTGGAGGCAATGAACATACCATATATATTATATAGTAGTAGAAGACTCGGAGTGACAGACGGTCAGAAGTCGATAGTTCTCCGACGCTCTTTTTTATTTTTTTATTCTTCCCTGTTGCAGCACAACAGGATGATGACGACGAGGAGCCCACGGAAGGACTTCAATACAAGGTAGAGATGCAGGCATCTCTGTCGCGTGGCGACCATGAGCCGCTGTGGCTGAATGCCAACAAGTACGGTCTCAGCTCTCTGGAAAAGAGCAATGGCTATCTGCGTGCTTCGTTGGAGCGCCCGCTGACCAACGACATGGGCAAGAAATTCGGCTGGGGAGCCGGTATTGACGTTGCCGGAGCCTACCATTTCACCAGCAAGGTCGTTGTCCAGCAGGCCTATTTGGAGGGACGCTGGCTGTATGGCACGCTGACCATAGGCAGCAAAGAATATCCCATGGAACTGAAAAACCAGTTGCTGAGCACAGGCTCCCAGACCTTGGGCATCAATGCCCGTCCCATTCCGCAGGTGCGGCTGGCCCTGCCCGATTACTGGGCCTTGCCGTTTACCGACGGCTGGGTCAGCATTAAGGGCCACATAGCCTACGGCAAGACTACCGACGACAAGTGGCAGAAAGACTTTACACAGCTCAAGTCCAAATACACCGGGGGTGCATGGCATCACAGCAAGGCCGGCTATATTAAAATAGGAAACTCCTATCGCTTCAAACCCATTTCGCTGGAGCTGGGCTTAGAGATGGCTGCACAGTTTGGTGGCAAGTCATACAAGACCGGTCATGGCGATGTGGTCGAGAACGAAGGAGGGCTGAAAGGCATGTGGCGAGCCCTGATTCCCGGTGGCGGCGAGACGGTAGAGCAGGGAACGGTCTATCAGAACGCCTCCGGTAACCAGCTGGGCAGTTGGATGTTTCGTCTGAATTTCGACTATGACACCTGGTATTTCGGAATCTATGGCGACCACTATTTCGAAGACCACTCCTCGATGCTTCACCTTGATTATGACGGCTACGGAACGGGCTCGGAATGGAATGTCAAGAAGAAACGTCGCTATGTGGTTTACGACTTCAAGGATATTCTGTTAGGCGTGGATTTCCGTCTGAAAGGCAATTACTGGATTAATAACGTGTTGGTAGAATACCTTTATTCGAAGTATCAGGGAGGCCCCATCTATCATGACCATAGCGAGGGCATGTCCGACCATGTGTGTGGTAAGGATAACTTCTATAATCATTACCTGTTCACCGGTTGGCAGCACTGGGGACAGGCCATGGGCAATCCGCTGTACACGTCGCCGCTATACAATGATGATGGTGCCATTCTGTTCAAGAACAACCGTTTCTCGGCATGGCACTTCGGCATATCCGGCACTCCGAACTATAATCTGCGTTACCGGCTGCTGGCAACGTTCCAGCGGAGTTTTGGCACGTATGACAAGCCGTTTGCAGACCCTGAAAACACCCAGCACCTGCTGGCAGAGGCAGACTACCACTTTTCCTGTTATTCTCCCTTGAATGGGTGGTCAGTGAAAGCTGCTTTGGGTGCCGACTTCGGACACGTCTATGGAAAGAACATCGGATTCCAGCTGACCATCGTCAAGACGGGCACCCTGCTGAAAGGCAAAAAAGTAAAAAATCTTCAAGCACAATGAGACAATTATATTTGAAACGTGTACATAGGTTGGTATGGGTACTTTTACCTTTTTACCTTCTTACCCTTTTACCTTTGTTTTTTTCTTCCTGTACGTTGGAAGCCTCAAGCAATGGCAAATTGGACGGCTTCTGGCAGCTGACGCAGTTGGACACCATTAAGACAGGTGGAACTACTGACATGCGTGAACGGAATGCCTTCTGGTCCGTTCAGATGCATTTGTTGGAGGTCAGGGAACCCAGCGGCAATACTTCTAAGAATGTTATTTTCCGCTTTGAGCGCAAGGGCGACTCGCTCATTATCAATCAGCCGCGTTATAACGATCGTAGAAGTGGTGACCCGGAAATTACCGACCCGACGCTTTTGCAACATCTTGGCATCTACCGTTTGCGTGAGGGCTTCTTCGTCGGACGGTTAGACGGCAGCTACATGGATCTGCAGTCAGACCGCTTCCGCTTTCACTTCCGCAGATATTAAAACTTCTTGCCGAAGACGATGTTAATGAAGGTCTTGAAAAGTATGGTAGCGTCAAACCACCAGGAGCGGTGCTCCAGGTAATAAAGGTCTATCTCTAAGCGGCGCAGCATTTTCTCCATCGTGTCAGTATATCCGTTATATAACGTGGCATACGACGTTACTCCCGGTCGAATCTGATACAGAAAGACGTAGCGCGGGTCGTGCTTGATAATCTGGTCAATGTAGAATTTCCGTTCGGGGCGTGGCCCGATAAAGGCCATGTCGCCAACAAAGACGTTCCACAGCTGAGGCAGCTCGTCAAGGTGATGGTCGCGCAGGAATTTGCCTACCTTGGTCATGCGCGTCTCGTTTTCATGCTGAAACAGGGCAGGACCGTCTTTTTCTGCATCCACCACCATGCTGCGGAACTTGTAAATGTTAAAAGGCCTGCCGAAACGCCCTATGCGCTCCTGCTTGAAGATAGCCGGACCTCCATCTTCCCGTTTGATGGCTATGTAGCAGATGAGGAACAGTGGCGAGAATACTACCAGACAAATACCGGCCAGAATGAGGTCTCCAATGCGTTTCACGTTGCGCTCAAATTCATTCATTCCGTCTGAGATATATCTCGGGTTGTCCTTCTCCTGATTTAGCTTGTATTTTGGGGTAGATATATTCGTCATACATATATTCTTTATATATATAACTCATAAATTATATAAATATTGCTTTATTTTACAAATATATGAAAAAAACATTACTCCCTCATCTTTACCCGATACGTCACGCCGGAAGCCAGCATCTTTTTCTCGAAGCGATACTCCGGCCGGCTCAGGTAGCTGCCTATCTTGATGAAGGTGCCTTCGTCCACCTTGTAGCTGCTGAAGTGCTCCTTCAGCATGTCCGAGATGTCCTTCAGCGACATCCATTGCGCCTCTTTGTCGTCAGCCTTCGGCTTCTGTAGCAGACTCATCAGCATTTCTCCAAGACCGTTCAGCTGCTGATACTGCAGGTTGTGCTGCATCAGCCGATGCTCCTGCTCCTTAGTCAGCCAGTAGCTCTCGCCGTGACAGACCTCATGCAACAGCTGGGCATAGAGCTGGTCGTAGTCAATGGCACTCTCGAAGTCTATGTCACCGTCGATGCCGACACAGATGAAACGGCGTGACCCCGTGGGGTCGGTCAGTGGGGTGGGGTTGTTGGTCGTACCGACGAACGAGGCGTAGCGGCGCTGCTGCTGGTAGGCCTTGCCGTATGGTGGGCGATACTTCAGGTCTGGCGTCGATACGAGGTACTTCAGTACAATCTGCTGCCGTTGGGTAATCTTGTCGAACTCATCCAGGTTGATGAGTCCGAACGAGGTCAGCCCGAGGTTCAGGTCACTCTCGTTCTTGAAGTTGATGCGGTCGTTGTAGTATTCCCGCAGCTCTTTCGGCAAAATAATGCGACAGAAGCTGGATTTGCCACAGCCCTGCCGGCCAATGAACAGCGGCACGAGGGCGTTACCCGTCAGCTGTCCCTTGCCCAGCCACATGGCCACCATGCTCCGCATCCAGATGTGGAACAGCTGTGGCCACTCCTCGTAGGCGGTCGGCACCCTGTCTGCCAGCGGTCCTACGCGGTCTTGGCCGTCCCATCGCGGCAGCCGGTCCAAATATTCGTTCAGCGGGTCATATAGCGTAATGTCGTTGGAGTTGACGTAGCGTCTGATGTCCTTGTCCCAGCAGCGTATGCCCATTTCCAGGGCTCGCATGGTAATGCTGTTGCGGGCTTCTTCGGTGAGGTCCTGAAACGAGAATCCCAGCCCCGTTCTTTCGCGGTATTCTGCCACTCCCCGCATCACGTTCTTACGCAGTTCGTAGTTCTCGTGCAGGAAGATGTTGACTCTCATGGTCATGAGCGTTTCGGGAGGCATGTGCCTTGTCAGCCGCAAACCCATTCGCTCCTCATATTCCTTTGTGTGTTTCCGCTTGTAGGCATTGTCGAAGATCTTTTCCGTCAGCGGCCGGTCCTTGGCAATAGTCGAGTGGAGCAGGGTCATCCTGCGTGCAATGGCCATCGGAATGTTCGCCTGTTGGCAGTATTGAGCCAGCTTTGTCAGTACTACATAGCAGTATTCCTCTTCGTTATGAATGCCTACTGCTGCGTCGTATGCCTTGCTGAGCATAAACTCGTAGGCCGTTCGTAGTGACAGCAAATGCTCGTCGTTCAGCTCGTCGCCAGTCTGCTGTGCCGACTCCCGGAGGTTCATTTGTCTTGTTGGCTTCTCCGCTTTTGCATAGACAGGTGTTGCCATCGGGTTGTAGTAAACTTTCGGGTCATGGCTCAGGTAGCAGATGCGCTCCAGCTTCGGCACCAGTTTCTCCACCGTCACTCCTAATTGTCCGTTATAGATGAGTCGTGCCCGCTCGTACAAGTTCTCATGAAACAGGGAAATTTCCTCTTGCCTTGACGGCAGTGTACCCTCCTGTTCTCCCGGGAAGAGTTCGCCACGGCAGACAATCTTCACGGATAGTCCGTCGGCTCCGACAAACGCCATGTATGTCTGTGGCATTTCCGCCGCTCCCCTTCTGATGGCGTCGGCCTCGTCGTAGCCGGGCAGGTTGTTCACTTCCAGGAGCACCAGTCCTGTGTAGTTTTTTGTGATGCGCTGACGGTTGCGGTTTTCCATGAGCTGCGCAAAGCAGATGCGTGGCAGCGGATTCACGAAGCTGCTGTCACAGTCGAGCGTGCCATCCTCGCGTTGCAGGGGCAGCAGGCTGGAAAAGACGTTCCTGAAATTGCCCACCTCTTCTATATAGGTGTCGTTGGTGATGAGGTCGAACAGCTGTTGTTCGTCAATAGGACGTAAGGTGTCCTGGTTACGGTATTTTTTAATGAGTGTGAACTGTGCCATATTAATTGTTTTTCATTATTACCTTCTATAAAACTAAAGTAATGTTATTACTTATGTTTGCTTTCGTCCATTCGAAAAGTTTGCTACAAAGGTACAAAATTATTCTTGTGATTGCAAATTTTTTTATCATAAAATATATGAAAAACTATCCATCTATCCATTAATGACGATAATATGCTTATTTACAGTATTTTGTATAGTGGATAGCTGTATTTTTACTATCCACTAACTATCCACTATTTCCCTCATAAACCATATACTTGGCGTTTGTAAACCATAGGTTTACCAGTCGTAAACCATAGGTTTGCATCATGAAAACGCCATATTTAGGTGCTGTAAACGGCACTTCTACATGCTGTAAACGGCACTTACACCTACTCAAAACGGCACTTACACCTACTCAAAACGGCACTTTCACTTACTCAAAGTGCCGTTTTCCTGTCAGTGGATAGTTAGTGGATAGCTGAAAGGCATCTATCCACTATCTAACTATTAAAATATAAGTAAGTTGCGATGTTTAGTGGATAGATGAATACCTAATTTCAATTTTTTCAGAATTGTTTAATGCTGCAAAGATACAAATAAGGTATAGTCTTGTGATTCCAAGCAGGAGAGTCTGTAGAAAAGATAGCAAGCTATACAAATCTGTCGATAGAAGAAATCGAAAAATTGCAAGGATGACGTGCGCGGACGTTGTCTCTGTATGTGATGCTGTAAACATGTATATTTCAGCGATGCTGCAGATACCGCTTGCTGTCTCTCCTTCTCTTCAGAACTTTCAGAAGGTAGGCAGGCATAAAGCTAAATAGAAAATGGAAATAGGCACGTACCTCTGTATATCCAAAAACCGTTTGGTAAACATCAACATTGTATTTGACGAGTGAGAGTTTGTTGCTGGAAACAGAATTCTGACGCTGTCTGTAATATGCCAAAGGTTCAGTAACACAAAAACATATCTGACATTCTTTCATGATGTTCAGAAACAATGCCCAGTCCTGACGCTTGCGGATGGCAGGCATATAGAACTTGTGCCCCAATCGCTTGATATCGTAAATGGCCGTCAGACAACCAATCTTGTTGTCACGCTTCATCATGCTAAAAGTCAGGTGCTTGGGTGATATGTTAATGCCAGTCACTTGGTTGTTCTCATCACAAATGTAATACGATGAACTGCATAGCGCACAATCCTTCCGTGTCATGTGAGCAATTTGCTTCTCCAATTTCTCGGGAAGCCAGCGGTCATCACAGTCGCAGAAGGCAATATACCGTCCTTGGGCCTGTTCTATAGACTTATTGCGTGCGATTCCTGGACCGAAGTTTTCCTTGAGGTATTCTACTTTTACGCGTGAATCCTTTTGAGCATATTTTTGGAGTATATTCTGGGTTTCATCAGAAGAACAGTCATCAGTAATCAGCAGTTCCAAATTAGTATAGGTCTGGCTAAGCACGCTTTCAATGCTGTCAGCAAGAAACTGGCTGGCATTATAAGTGGGCATGATGACTGATACTAACTCCTTTTCCATCCTCGTTTTTTGATTTGCGGCTGCAAAGGTACAACTTTTTTTTGTTTTATGTTGATATTTCCTTTTTTTTTCTGCTGAGTATGTACATATAAATGGAGATGATAATGTTTTTTTTGCTAATTTCGCTCAAATGATATCGATGTTCGCGCTGGCTGACAAAATACTCTTTGCAAAAGTAGCGTCTGTCACGTGGTCGGCGCTAGCCTTCAAACAAATGCATTCCACGTTGCGATGAAGTGAAATGTTCTCGCATTGATGGTCTAACCTTTGATTTGAAATTCCCCAGTTCGCGGTCGAGGTGATTTTCTTATCACTTACAAATGAGCAAGGTGCCTATTGTATTGAAAACTAATTAGATATAATGCTTTTTGGTGTTTAACGATACTTCTTATATTAGCATCAAATACCATATCTTGAGATTATATGCATTGAAGATCATATTGTTCTTTCTATATAAGTTCAGTAATTAAGGTGGTACAGACTTGTTCTGGCAGGAAGTCGGCAGCTCTTCTGACACATTGAACTCTCATGTCGTTAATGATTGCAGGTGTGTCGGCACACTCTATGAGAAAATGCGTCAATTGGTCTACCGCCCCCATGTTGTAAAGCCATCCCGTATGCCCTTGGTTTATCAACTCAATATTTGATGTGCAGTCACTGGCAATAGGTGGAACGCCAGCTGACATGGCGTCAACTAGTGTGCCAGCAAAGCCTTCGGTTTTGAAATGAGTGGGGAAAAGCAATGCAAAATAGGAACGAAGAACCTGAGTACTGTGATTGAAGGGGACAATGCCAGCATACTTGATTGTCTTTGGTTGTTCTTTCATAAGTTCGTTAAACCACTGAGTTTGTTTCTTTTCTATCATTCCATATATGTCGAGCGTGTATACAACTCGTCCTGATATCTCATTGCATTTCTTTATCGCCAGAATGGCATCCTCTATGCCTTTCTCTTTCATGACACGAGAGAAAGTACATAGTCTGAAGGGGGGATGTATGGGGTGTTGCAGTTCATTTTCGGCCACAATATCAAGTGGTTTGCAGTTAGGCATTATTAGGATGTTATGGTAACCACGGAGTAATAGCTCTTCATACATGTGGCGGGTTTCTACATAGATGCAGTCAACCTTTCTAAGTGTCAGTCGCAGAATCGAATAGTTGTTGATATATTGGGGTAGCCAGCCGCCAATGACCACATAGTGTAGTTTCCTGCGAAAAAACATGTTGAGAACGACCATAAGGGGAACAATGACACGCACCCCTTTGTGTGCAGGCATAAAAATAATGTTCTTATGGTAACTAAGTAGCTGAACGATGACAATAGGTAGACGCAGCAAGAAGTGCCAGCCGCCTGCAGTGTCATAGAGGTCTGTAGCGTTTGCTCCCAGTTGGCGACAAACTTCGTCCGTTACAATCTTAGTTTTGATAGTCTGTCCATTGGCTTTGTCGGCACCAAAGCCAAAATGCCCTAAAACAGCCACTCTTTTCATAATTCATTTACGTTTAAAATTTTCGATGGCAGAACGTATGGCCAGAATATATCCATGTCCAAACTTCAGGTCGGGTTCCACATAGTTTCCTTCTCCCCATTCGTTCCAAGCTTTTAAGAACAGTATTTGATGCTCTGGTTGTTTATTGGCAATAAGTTGCAGAGCCTTCTCTATCGATATTTGGAATTTCTCAGGAGTACTATCAATAAGAGGGTCTGTTTTTATGCCAGCACGTGGGGTGCGATCCCATTGGGGCAGTAAGGTGGGATAAACATCTTCCCAACCATCTTCTGGCACATAGTAGTGGCGCATTACTCTAGCATAATCATTGCGGAACGATATAGGTAGGAATGTATGATTAGCAGCAAAGTACAGTGCTTTCTTCCATTTTCCTCCACAAATGGTCTGAGCTCTACCTAGCCCTGCTGACATTACTGCATCGAAACCTAAGTCGAGAACCTCACGGTAACGTTCGGCTGATTGGTTAGGGTCCCAAAGACTAATATGACCATCTTTTGTCGATCGTCCAGAGGAGTTCTGGGTGTATCCAACGAAATGAATGCCGTTAAGTCCATTCTTTTCAGCTAAATCCTGCCATAAATCAATATAATGTCTGCATTCAGGTATAGCTCTAGGTTCCCACACTGCAAATAATGGTTTCCCGTCAACTTTGATATATCTTGAATCAAGAAATGCTGGCAGAATAGAATTAAAGTGTTTAATGTGATCCTCCTTAGAATAATGCATCTGCATTATCATTGAGTCATGTTGTAAGCTTTTCCCCTTCTCCCATGTCTTGCTCGTCCAATCGTGGTTGGCCCAACAAAGGCAGAAAGGAAAATTGGGTTTACCGCTTTGAAGTACTTCGTTGAAAGGACGCTCCAATAACTGTTTGCCGTTGCCGAACCAGTAGTGGTAATAGCAGAAGCCCTCCAGTCCTGCTTCACGGGCCAGTTCTGCTTGCAACTCACGTACTTCAGGGAGACGTAAGTCATAAAAGCCCAGGTCGGCAGGAATGCGTGGCTGGTAATGACCACGGAACAGTGGTTTGGCCTTTGCTACGTTCGTCCATTCGGTAAAACCTTTCCCCCACCACTTATCGTTCTCGGGGATGGGGTGATATTGCGGCAGGTATAGTCCTATTATTCTTGGTTTCATTCTTCTTTCGTGTCGGTAAAAGGAATTTCCTCCATTCTAATCATGCTGAATCCCTTTATCTGCATGATAATCAGGTGCAACTCAGTTTCCCCAGCCAGTTTGTTGACCATTCGTCCCTCTGCGTATTGGAGAATTTGGCTCACAGCCTGTTCCCACTGTTTAGTAACCTCTGTTTCTGATGCGGTGGTGGGCAGATACTTCAGTTCTACGATGTAAGAATGGCGTATCATGGGGTAGCGCTTCAGGTCGGGCATGAGGAAGAAGTCACAATAGCCGTGGTTTAGTTCTACCTCTGGAGCCGTCAGATAATAAGGATTCAGCGACAGATATGCATTGAAGAACCCTTGTACGTTACGCTCTCCCTCTATAAGTTGGCGTATGGCGGTATTCTGGCGGTAGTACTCTGCAAGGTGTTGCATCATAGGCTGCCAGTTGCCCTCAACGGCAGTCTGGTGGAAATCCATGTTCAGTTGCCATGTGTCAACATTGGCAATGTTTTGGTATTCCTCCAGCATATAGTCGTAATATTGTTTACGTACATTGTTGTTGGGAATGATCAGTTTGAGCATATTGCCTAAGTTTTCTCCTATAGTAAGCATGCCATAGTAGAACAATAGGCTGACGAACTTCTCTGGTTTCGTGAGCTGCTCGGCAGGAAATGACTCTTCGATGTTTCCCAAGATATAGCCCTGTTCTGCAATCTTGTTGATAATGCCGGTGCGATAGCTTCCCGTACCGTCCAGGCGGATGAGTTTCTTCATCTTGCCATAGTCTGTGCGGGTATTAGGGTCTATCATCTGCTCTGGTGACTGCCCAAGGTTCACCAAGTGCTGCATATAATAGAGCACCATGTCGCAGTTGAACATCTTGGGATCTGCATCAAGAGAATACTTCGCAAAGCAATAATTGTCATACCAAGGCTTTATCTCGTCAATGATTTCCTTTTCTGTAGCAGAAATTTGCCCCGTGCCTTGATAGTAGCGTATCATTTCGCGCACATCGGTCTCAGAGAACCCCAGCATCATGTTGAATCGAGGGTCCATAGTGATGTTCGTTGCAATATTGTAGCCCGACGTGAGGTCGTCCATGGTGACGGGACTGACGCCGAGCATCAAAATGCGGTCGAACATACCCTTGTATTGCTTGAAAGTGTTACGATAGAATCCTGTAGCATGGGTCAGGGCATGATAGACGGCCTCCCCCTCTTCGTTAAGCACTGTATTTGTGAAGTTGTCATATTCGTCAATGACAAGATAGAGCCGTGCCCCGGTGTTTTTCGCCTCGGCATCAATGAAGTTCAGTTTCTGGTTGGCTTTCTTGATGTTTCGCACCCTTTCGGCAAATCCTTCAGGATAGCATTGGGCGTAGGTACTGGCAAAGGAGTCAAGCATGATTCCGCAGTAGGAGTCGAAATTGTCCTCCAGCTCGCTGTCTTTGCCGCCGATGCGTGAGAAGTCAAGGCGAAGAACTTGGTATTGACCTTTTTCTGGTGTTGGGTGCTCTTTGGCATAGAGACCGTCAAAGACGGTGTCGAACTCGTCCTGCCGTGCCAAGTCGTAGTAGGAACAGAGCATGTTGAGAAAAAGACTCTTGCCAAAACGTCGCGGGCGAATGAGGAACAAGAAGTTTCCAGCCTGTTCCAACCGCTCTATATACATAGTTTTATCGACGTAGTACATATTGTCACGTCTCACTTGCCTGAAGTTGCTGATACCGTATGGGATTCGCTTCATCTGTTCAATGTTATATTGTTGTTGGATGCAAAGATATAACAAAATATTTGATTAGGCAAATTATACAAACATGTATTATCCCTTTTTGTGTAATTTAAGATTTCTCCATGTCCTCTATAGATCAGATACTGTAAATATTTCTTTTACCAATGCTTGCAAGTCATTTTGTTGGCGAAGTGATATCTCTGTATATCTCTGTGTGATTTGTTCTTTCCGGCAGTTTCGGTCGTTCAGTACTGTCTTGATGGCACGATACATGTCGGCAGGGTAAAGGGGTGAGAAATAGATACCAGCATCACCTAATATTTCAGGAATGCTTGTGACATTGGAAGCTATACAGGGCGTTCCGTGGCGTATAGCCTCTACTGGGGGGTAACCAAATCCTTCAAAAAAAGAACCGAAAATCAGAGCATATGCGTGTTGATATGCATGCTCAAGGTCTGAATCCGATAAGAATGGGATGTCAATATGTTGCGAATGAATACTATGACCGTATTTTGTCGTTAGCAGATACAGGTTGGGATAATCAGACAATAACCGTTTGAAAACCTTAATGAGCGTATGGGCATTCTTAAGTCTTCTATTGGCTGCCAGCATTAAAAGATATGTTTTTCCTCCTTTGATGATTTCCCTTAGTTCTTTATTCTCTATTTCGGGAAACACGGTAACCCTCCTGCTTGGTGAGTAGCAGATATGTATGTCCTTGCTTACAAGGTGCGGAAAGTAGTAAGACAGGGCGTTACGTGAGTATTCTGATACAGTGAAGGCTATAGTGTTTGAGGCCGAATAGAGGGGTATGATGTGATTATAAAGCGCTTGCTGCTGGCGGTTGAAACGTCCGCTGATGACATTTATCATTCGCTTAGCCCAACGCCATTTGTTTTCTGAAGTCTTGTCGTGAATTATTAATTCTATATGATTGTCTTCTCGTTCAATATCCCAGATGTCATGTATGCCCATGACAACTTTACAGTGAATGTTATCAAGAGAATAATTTGCATAGAATTGTCCTATGGACATGAAGAAAGTGCTAATAGCATGCCGGTCAATATGCAGACTAAGTGGGGTCGTTGCCAAATCAAGTAGCTGTATGCCGTGCTCCTTAGCATACTCTTGGTAATTGTATTGCTTGCCTATTGGTTGCGATGAGTCGTAAACTGCAAATAGACGATCTTTAGAAGTTTTTTTTAGACAAACTTCATCACACACAGCCTTAGTAAAACTTGCCGCTCCACCTATACCTCCATTATGCTGAAATGGTATAAAGTCCAATAGAATATTCATAGTCTATAGCCAGTTTAAACCTATCTTCTTTTCTTTCCTTCTTGAATGAATTATACTGGGTGAGTGCCCAATAAGCCAGAGTATTTCCCAAGTGAATGCCCCTATGCGATATTGATGGTTCCGAATATCCTTTGTGTAACAACGTATGAGTATTTTGAACCATCTCCAAAAACATTTTGGAAGACCTTGGTTGATATTGCATGCCTCTAAGATGATATCTCGCCTCAGACGTTTGCGGTTGAACGCTTCCGTGTTTCCTTGTAATTTCCGGTCATGATACATATGTGCATCTGGAACAAGTAGCGTTTTGACACCATGATACACCATGCGGTGATAGTAGTTGTTGTCCTCGCTATAATGGAAGAACAATGGATTGAATCCACCGATTTTTTTGATAAGAGATACAGGCATCAGCCAGCAAGCGGCACAAATTTCGCCAGATTCATAGCAAGGGGCTAATTCGTGCCGAATTAGTAGGTCGTCATTCATCATGTTGTTGGATTGTTTCAGTGAATAACGGAACATCTCGTCGATGCGGGTACCGTCGCCATTCAGGTGTAATGGAGACAATAAAGACTTACCATCACTTATTGCTAACATTTTCTCGATTGCGTCAGGTGAAAGAGTTGCGTCTTGATTTAGTAACAATACGTAGTCTGCCTGATGCTCTATAGCATACTTGATGCCGAGATTGTTGGCTTGACCAAAACCAAGGTTCTTCTCCTGTGGCAACCAAATGGCGTTAGGATAATGGACGGGTATGTGCTCCCGTGTACCGTCTGACGAGCCGTTATCAATAATGATGGCCGTTGTCTGTACAGTACTTGCCTGCAGACTCTTAATGCAGCGGTCAATCCATCCTCGACGCATGGCATTATATGTTACTATGATGGTATATATTTTCATATCTTGAAAATGTATTTGAACAAAAAGCTGCACGCCAAGACTATCATGATACTTTGAAGTCTTAGTCTGCTAATAAAGCAATCCGAACATCCACAAAGGAACTCGGTTGCCAAAGCCAGTTTCAATACCGTCTGTGGCAAGAAAACCATCGGGGATGCCTTTTATCTGGTTGAAAGTCTTGTTCTTGCCGCCAACCTCAAACAGATATTTGTGGTTAACCAGAAAATCTCCCTTGCGCGGGTAGCTGACATCTGCTACTGCCGACAGTTGATTGATGAAGAAAGTTTCCCTCAACGTCCCCTTGTCTGGCTGTACGGTGAGTGCATACATCAAGTTTGGATTGTTCAGATATATTTTGTCGGGCTTTAGCAGATGGTGGAATTCTCTTGTCTCTGTGGATAAAAGTTGTAGCAGTGTGGCACGTTGTAGCAGTCCCATCATCTTCAGTCCCTGTTCTCTGGTGGTCTCAAGAATGGCATACAATTCGTTCATCTTTGGTGTTTGAGGTACTCGCTCGGCCAGAATCATCAGCATACGCTGAAGCTTCTGCACGGTGGGGTAGGTTATCTCCTCAATAGCAGGTATGTCTTCGTTTAGAATGACATAGATGGTTTTCTTCAGACGTTCGTAGTAATCGTCCATTTCCTCTTTGTAGAAAGGATAATAGCCATACTCAAGATAGGTCTCAAATAATGGCAATACCTTTGTTTTTGACGTCAACTGCATGGCTATGCGGACATGGTCATTCAATAACTCTTCCAAACTAACCACTGGCACATCTATGCCTGCCTCAAAACTGAGGTACTCCCTGAATGAGAGCCCATGAAGGGTATAGTCAGACATACGCCGGGATAGGTCGGCCTTGCTGTTGTCAATCTTCAGCATTGATGAACCGGTAAATGCTACATGCAGGTCAGGGTATTCGTCGTAGATATTCTTTATTAGCGTCTGCCATGAAGGATATTTATGTACCTCGTCAATGAACAGATGAGTTCCGCCGTGGGTGTAGTGATACTCCACAACTTCGCTTAGAGAATGATTGGCGAACCATAGATTGTCCAAAGAAACATAGAGAGCACGTTCAGGGTGCTCCGCAAACCGCTCCTTGATGCTCTGCAACATCATGGTAGTCTTACCTACACCCCTCGCTCCTTTTATGGCAATCAACTTGTTTGCCCAACAGATTTTATCATACAGGTATCTGTGGAAGTTGGTTGTTGTTTGTCCAACCAGTCTGGCCGATGTGCGGTATAGTCCGCTTATTGATGTCTCCTCCATCTCAAGGATTTTTTGTTAGGTGGTGCAAAGGTACAAAAAAATATTGGAAAGACTAAATCTTTTCAAAAAAAAATATTCGAAAGTTCTTTATTGTGCTTCATGTTTTGAATGCGTATTTGAACAGGAAACTGCAAAGCAGAACAATCATGATTGCTATTGTCGTATAGTGGCCTACAAATGGCCATGCAAAGAGACCACGGGTGAAAAATGCAATGAGTATTATTAGTAAAAATGCTCGGTAGAATGTCATTTCCTGCCAATTATATCTAATGATTTGGGTGACAAATAACCATACAAAGAAAAATACGATATATCCGAACCAACCCAAATCAAGAAATATTTCCCCTCCAAAAGTGTCGAATACATTGACGATGATGTTTACAGATGCATGGATGTTTTCATAATGCTGAATAAGGTCAAAATCCTGATGGTTCATTATTTTATTAGTCAGAGGTAATACGCGCCCTAATTGTAATGGAGCGTTGCCACCTTCGGAAATGACAGCGCAAAAGTTGTTGACATGTTGGCCTGCATAAGCGTATAATGATATCAGAGGGTCTACTTTACCACCTCTTCCGGAATCTTCTCCAAATCGAGATATGGTAATTATCAATAATTGTGTGATGATTATACCTCCAATTGCAATAGAGGCAATGGAAATTCCTTTTTTTAAGCGCGGTGAAAGATATTGGTAAAAGTATCCAAAGAGTAGGAAAAAGTCGAAAATCCAATAAATTAGAGCTGCTCGACCTGCAACGATAATAGATAGAATCGCTTGGACAATAGATGCCACAAGAAGTCCCATTCGGATGATGGCAGGGACCTTTGTAAATGTTTTAAGGTAGAACCAAAGGAATAAAGCCAGTGTAGGGAATGGGGCAGCCACGAATATTTGTGGTATCAACATAAGGTAGTTGCTCTCCCCATGCCCTCCTAATGAACGTAATGTGTCATTCTGCTTGTAAACGTCAACCATATCCATAATCAATGCTTCCTTAATATCAGAAAGACTAGTAGCAATCATGATTGAAGAAGAGGCAATGAGTATGATGATTAAAATAAATAAAAAAAGTTGTTTATGTGATTCGTGCTTTTGTAGTTTTATACAGGATATATAGTGTATGGGTAGCAGTATTATCGTCCATTGAACACAATATAGTAAAATTGTAGGCAGTGTTACAGAATACTCATTGATACCATAATCCCCATAAACATCATTAATGTCAATGAGAATGGAGAAAAATGATATGGTAATCAATATGATAGTTGCTGCAATATCAAGATTAAAACATTTGTGCTTCATATAAAAATATGCAGCAAGCAAAATGAAATATATGAGTGGTATTAACAGCATGGTTTCTATGTAAGAATTGATTTTATGTTCTTAATATTCCTCCACCCAAATAGGAGTGTTCTCGTTTGGCAAACAAACAAATGCCGGTAAGCAGGCACCAATGCATCAGCCAAATAGCCAGCGGCAATGTTGCTGGCAATAGACACAAAGGCTGCTGCCAAGATGCCGTAGCGAGGTAACAGTAGATAGTTGAGTACAACACAGACAAGGCAACCGAAACCATCGCGAAGAATAGCCCATCGCTGTAATCCTTCGGTGACAATCATGGAGCCTGCTGTATTAGACAGCGCAACGCTGGCAGCCTTGAATGCCATGACCTGAAGCACGGCGACAGCTGGCAGGTAAGCTGGCCCGAAAGTATAGCGGATGAGCCAATAGGCCAATACGGAAACAATAGCAGATGCTGCCAATGACAGCCAAAACGAGAAATTCATGAATTGCTGAGCTTTTACTTTGTATTCCGCAACATCACGTTCTCTTGCTTTTACAAGTATTGGCGTTATGGTTTGTGCCAGTATCATAGGCAAAAACACCAAGACTTCGGTGAATCTTGCTGCTACAGAAAAGAAGCCGACGGCACTTTTGTCAATCATGCTGCCAATCATCACTTGGTCGATACGCTGGTAGATGATGACTGCGGCATTGGTCAGTAGTAGTGGGAAAGACTCTTTTAACAGAAATCTTGCATAATCACGGTCAAAATGCCATTCTCTCAGTGAGCCAATTTTTGTGCGGTATGCCATCAAATAGCCGGTGCCTAACAACACGAAGTCAAACATGTAGGCAGTGATAAACCATGTCAGATTAGCGTGAAGAAACAGAAGTATCAGTTTAATAATGATACTTATGACGCTCCGACTTATTTCTGCCTTGACAACATATTCGTTCTGTACAATGGCTGTAAAATAATTGCGGATGACAATCAGTGAATTAAGAACAACAACCAGAGAGTAAATGGCTATCAATAGTGTCGTGTAGAGGTCTGCCTCCATCAACCATGAGGTAAGAATTGCTAAGACGATGAAGCAACAGCCGAAGAAAAGTTTCAGAAAGAATGCCGTACCGATAATTGTTGTGTAAGGTTTTTGCCCGCGGGCCTCTTCCCGTATTTCTATGGAGTCAAGTCCGAAGAGCGCAAATGTCTGGAAAAGGAAAACGTAGCTGATGACATAGTTCATTAGACCATATTGTTCTGGACCAAGATAACGTGCGACAATAATACCCACCAGTAGTCCGCTACACAAATTTACAATTTTACCCAACACTGCCCAGAACAAGTTTTGGACAATAGCTTCTTTCGTTCCCGAAAGATGCAACTTGCTGGTAATGTGTTGTAATAATTCCATGCGATAGAATTGTAGATGGCACTAAAAAGCAAAATGAAGGTCTTTCCTAACAAGGTAGAAGGCAGTGCCAATAAAGGTAAGGATCAACATGCCTGCTACAAACAACATGCGTTTCGGGCCTGCTGGTTTTACGGGTACTGCAGCACCTTTAACGACGGTGAAGGCTGGAGTGCGTTCCTGTACTTTTGCCATGGCAGCTTGTAGTTGGGTGTTCATAGTGCTATAAGCGTTGAACTTCAACTGCATGTCATTCTCCAAATCGTCGCGTTTGGAACGATAGCTTTCAAGCACGATGTCCATGTTTGCATCTGCATAACTGCCATAACGCTGACGAGCCTTCTCGTATTCCTGTTTGGCTTCGGCTGTGAGCTTCTTGTAATATTCCACATCTACACGTGCCTTGTTGGTGCGGTATTCTGTAATAAAGTCTTGAAGACGGGTCATTAAGGTATCCGCTATCGTTTTGCAAATGATGGGGTCTTGATCGGTCACATTAATAGTAATAACACCTGTTTTTTTATCGATGCTGAGTTTGATGTTGTCCCTTATTTTTTCAACAAGGTTGTTATCCTTTTTAGAAAGGTGATACGGGTCAAGTTCTCCTTTGGCTCCTTGCCCATTATCGTCTTTGGGAAATAAATTCTTAATCCATCCAATAGGATACATCCACCATGCCTTTTTTTGGCGCTTCTTCAGATAGTTGTAGTAGTTGTCCTTTACTTCACCATCCTTAGTAGCTACCTGGATGCCGAACAGGTTGGTTACAAATTTGTTATCTTCCATCAAGTCCGGGTAGAGCAGTGGGGAGATGGCGTCGCTGGTCTGGGCTGTCGAAATGTCGAAACCTAATGACGAGGCGATGTCACCTAAAGTTCCTCCGCTAATACCATTATCTAATTCTGGTGCTAACTTTACGTCGGAGGTGTAATAGCGGGGGATGCTCAGTATATAGATACATGATAGCACGAAGGCTATGGGGAGTGTCTTATAGAACAGTTTTTTGTTCTTCCATATCTTGCTCATCACGACCCTTAGGTCAATGACTTCTGGTTGTTTCTTCGATTCTTCCATAAAAATAGTTTACATGTTATTATTATAACGCGTGAGAAGTTGTATTTATTGCGCTTATGAGATAATCTTGGGGATATTTCATCTGAAAATGTCAAATTAGAATATTTCACCATTCCAAAGCATCCTCAGGAAGTCTAATACATATATAAGTTCTTCGTCTCCTGATTTGCGGGTAATCGGGTCGAGAGAGACCAAAACCAGTCGGCAATCAGGGTGCTCCTCGTTAAAGGACTTGAGCCTTTCTGACATTTGGATTGAGCAAATCGTAATAGATGGCTCCTTTAAACCGCTCTTTCAGTAGAGTGGATTTCCCCGTCTGGCGTGCGCCAAAAAGAAACATTCCCTCATCCAACTTGTGTTCAATATCAAATGCTCTTTTATACATAATCCATGTAAATTTAGTAATCGTATTCCGGATTTTTTATATAAAATCGGGAATGTGGTCACGAATTTCATGACTTTTCACGGCTGCAAAGATAAGATATTTTTCCGAATTGGCAATGCTTTTGTACCCAAAAACTTCCTCAAAGTTGCGTTATGATTGTTTTTGTATAATTGAGGTTGTTTTACTTCAATAAGTTGGCAATGGAGGCTATCATGGTGGCAATAGAGGCTGTACCGGTACCGATGCTCATGATTTCAGGCAGTGTCAGACGGCTGTTCTTGGGCTTGCTGGGCACGACGATTTCACTGCCGGGAAGTATCTTGGTGTTATAGCCGACACGGGCCACGGTTCCATTCATGTAAATAATATAGGTCTTGCTTTTCTTGGCCCGGTTGCCCCAGCCGCCGGCTTGGTTGATGTAGTACTTAACACCTTTTCCTTCGCGGTAGGTAACGGTGTTGGGGTACATCACGTCGCCGCTGATCTTGACGGTGTTAGTGTATTCCGGCACGATGATACGGTCGCCCTCACGAAGTACAATGTCGTCGTCAGAGCCTGGGTTGGCGAGTGCCTGGTCTAAGTGAATGCCTACGTAGTAGGTGCTGCCAAGGTCCAGCTTGCTGATATCTATGGAGTCACGGTCTCCGCTTTGTGCTTGTGCCATCTTCAGGACGGTCTGCATGCGCAGTCGCTCCTCGGGGGTGATGCGGCGCTCCAGGCGTGCTCCTATGGGGTAGGCCGTTGAGCGAAGGCCGCCAGTCATCTTAATGGCATCGCTCAGGCGCTGGCTCTTCTTGCTCAGCGTATAAGTGCCTTCGAAGTTGACCTCACCTTCTATGGTAATGTTCTGCTGCTTGGTGTAGCCGGGACTGGTGCGTACATAAACTTCATCGTACGGCATGAGCTTGAAGGCTGTCTCGCCGTCAATGACGAAACCGTCTTTGAGGGCAAAGGAGAAGGTATGGGCAATGGTGTCGGAGGCTGTTGTTGCCGAGGGGTTCTTCAGACGACGTGCCACATCGACCTTTACCAGTGAGGCGGCATCGGTCAAGCCACCTGCCTGAAGGACAAAGTCTTCAAGGGTCTCGTTGTCGGCGTATTTATAGATGCCGGGGTTGCGCACCTCACCGTGGATGGTGATGGTCTTCTCTTCCTGCATGTCTTTCTTGCTGGGTATGAAGAGAACGTCCTCATTGCGCAGGGGAATGTCGGCTGCTGTGCCGGCAAGGATTCCCTGCAGATCGACTGACAGCATTTCGAGTGTACGGTCGGGTTTCATGCGGTGCAGAATGGCATGTGGGGTAAATGCTTCTTCAGTAACGCCTTCTGCGCTTTCTATCAGCTGGCGGACACTTTGTATGTCGCCTCCCACCTGATACATGCCGGGACGGAAAACGGCACCCTTCACCTCTACCATGTTGGCGAAGCGGGGCAGGACGGAGTCAACACTTACGGAGTCTTCGTCGCTGACAGGGAACTTGGCCATGTCGAACTCGCTGACGTTAAAGACAGAGTATTGCTGGCCCGTCTTGCGGATGATACGGACGGACTTCTTGTAGGCATCGCCTGTGAAGCCGCCTGCATAGTTCAGCAGGGCGCCGACGCTTTCAGCCTTCTTCATCTCGTAGAACATGGGGCGCTTCACCTTGCCGGTAATGTTGACGAGACTCTCGTAGGGGCCGACGATGATGACATCGTTATCGGCCAGACGGACGTTGCCGGTCTGTTTGCCGTTGAGGATATAGTCATAGACATCGACGGTAGATATCTGCCGGTTGTTACGATAGACTTTGATGTTGCGCAAGGTTCCTATCTCGCTGATACCGCCAGCCATGTAGAGTGCGTTGAAGACGGTGGAGAAGGCTGACAGTGTGTAGGTTCCCGGGACGTTGACCTCGCCCATGACGTTAACGATGATGGTCTTGGTCTGGCCTACGGTGAGGCGTATCTTGGAACTCTGATAACGGGCTCCTAACTGGGAGCGCAGACGGGCATTGGCCTGTTCGACGGTCAGTCCGCTGACACTAATGGGGCCGAACCCTTCAATCTGAATGGTGCCATCAGGTGATACTGTGCTCTGGAATGAGTTGTGGGAGGCTCCCCACACATCGACATAGACGGCATCGCCGGGGCCTAACGTGTAGTTGCGTGGCGTGGCAATGTTCATGGTCGGTTCAAACGTCAGGTTCTTATTGTTGAAAATGTCACGACCGAAGACGCGTTTGCGGCTCCTGTTGAGCACTTCTTCCTCTATTCGCATGCGTTCCAGCTCCATGGAGTCTGGCATAAAGGCGTTCAGCTCCTGGTGCATGCCCATGTATTCGGGGTCGTTGGCATCGTAGGTGTTCTGCCGTCTGATGGTCGGGTCGTTTCCTTGACGGAAGGTTGTGGAGTTCGGGTCTTCCTTAACTTGGGTGTTATTCTGCCGTAGGCGGCTGTCGTCCGGATTGGTGGTGATGTTAACTGTTCCTAAGCCGCTGTTGTTCTGCTGTTGCTCGTACTTCTTGCGAATGCGTTGCAGTTGTTGGATGTTGACACCACGTTGCATCAGCTTTGTCACTATTTGCTGCTGGCTGACACCCTGCTGCCGCTGTTCTAAGTAAAACTGCATGACCTGCTGGTCGGTCATTGACTGTGCAAAGGTTGTTGTTGCCACAGCCAGAAGTATCCATAGAGAAAAGATATATCGTTTCATGTTTTCTTTTTTCCTTAGCGTTATGATATAATAATACATATTTATAAACTACATTTCCAGAAAAATATTGTTATTCTCTATACTTTTTTTTGAAAATCTTGCATACTTTCAAAAAAAGTTGTACATTTGCATGCTCAGTTACCTTTTCTGGTGCTGTTGACAATTCTGGGGATGACTGGATTTGACGGCAAGATGAGATGGTACGTAAGCACGCGGAGGCTCGTTGGCTACCTCCTAAATCTGAGTGAACAGAAAATTAATTGGCAACAATAAGTATGCTCTCGCTGCTTAATCGAAGCACAGTAGATTACGAGCTTAATTCTCTTACCAGGTAGGAGAACGAGACATCGCTCCGAGGATGTTGTTCCGAATCCAGAGATCAAGCGGTGCAGGTTAAATCGGAAATAGTCTTTGCAGGCCTCGATGCAGGGATGAAGTTTTTGAGGATAAGGTGCTGCTTGGTGGTCCAGGTCTTGGCAGCACTCGAAAATGAAGACTGGAATAAGCGTGTAGAAAGCGTATGGTTTCCTTGTGCGGACGAGGGTTCGAACCCCTCCATCTCCACTGTTTGTGTTTATTCTTAATGGGCTGATATACTATGAGAAATTGGTTCCGTGCAGTTTTGTTGGCAGGTGTTTGCCTGCTGTTGCTGGTCAGCTGTGAGAAAGTTATCCTTGACCAAACAGCAACATCTACAAAGGACAAGGGAAATGTAGTGTTGACGGTTGCTGATGTGGAGGCCTTCCCCAACGAGGGCTCTACTCGTGGCATGGTGCCTGTGGAACAGGCATGCAGCAGGCTCTGCTTCGCGGTATATCAGAACGGCCAGCGCGTGAAATACGACAATCAGAAGCTGGGCGACAGCGATTTCGGCACATCTGCCATGACGCTGGACAATGGTAATTATCAGCTGCTGATTCTTGGACATAGCGGTGAGGCAAACCCTACGACGACCAAACCCAACCAGGTTAAATTCTCGAATGTGACGGCTTCCGGAGGAACGGGTTTTACGGACACATTTTACTACTATGGCAACCTCACGGTTTCCGACGACATGGGGGAGCAGGAATATACCCTTGACCGTGCCTCTGCCATGCTTCGCTTAATAACGAAAGACCCGAAACCGTCGTCGGTCAAAAGGTTTTATTTCTACTATACTGGTGGTAGCGCCACGTTAGATGCTACGACGGGTGTAGGGAATGCCAACTCCCAACAGAAAGTCTATTTCAATTTGGATGCTACGACTGACGACAAGCCCTTGGAATTTGAGCTATATACCTTTCCACATGGTGACGGACAGGAGGTCAACTTCCACATTGAGGCGCAGGACGAGAACGGCACGGCTCTCTTCACTAAAGATTTGAAGGCTGCCATGGAGAGTAACGTGATTACGCAGTTCTCCGGCTATTTCTTTACTGAGGGGGAATCAAGCCCGTCAGGCGAATCTGCCGGGGCAAGGAGCCTGATTATGGTTGACACCACGTGGGGTGGTGTGGAAGATTATTCCTACTAACCCTTGAGAAGCCAGCGAAGCAGTCCGTCGCAGGCATCTTCCAGCAGTTCTATAACCAGTTCAAAGTCTTTGTCGCCGCCATAATAGGGGTCAGGAACGGTCTTCTGCCCCGGATGCTGTTGCAGGAAACTGGCCAACTTGATGATTTTCTGCCGGTCGTCGGTGTTGCGTGCCTTCTGCTGCACATCATACAGGTTTTCGTCGTCCATCACGATGATGTAGTCGAAGCGGTCGAAGTCGTCAAGTTGAATCTGGCGGGCATGGCTGTTAAAGTTGTAGCCGTGTGCCTTACCATGCTGTCGCATTCGTGGGTCGGGCAGTTGTCCGACGTGCCAGCTGCCAATGCCAGCCGAGTCAATGCAGAACTGGTCTGCCAGACCCTGTTGTTCCACCTGATGTTTCATGATGCCTTCGGCGGCCGGAGAGCGGCAGATGTTTCCGAGACATACAAACAATATTTTTTTCTTTTCCATAATTCTTCAACTGCAAATTTATGTAATATTCTCGAAATATCCAAACTATCGGTTTGTTTTATGAATTATTTTTATACCTTTGCACGCGAAACTAAACTTAATGATATGGAAAAGAACGTAAACGACGTTTTGTTGAAGAACGTGGCCATCCTTTCGAAACATTCGGAAAAAGAGGACAGCATGATGCCAGAAGGCTCCTCGCCATTACCTTCGGTGGAGTGCGTAAAGAAGATTGTTACGCTGGTAAAGTGCATTATTTTTAGTGACTATTTTCATAAACGGCAGCCTGATGAGCAGATCAGGGCCTACTATATTGGCGTGAACATGGAAGAACTGTACAAACTGCTGAATGCCCAGATTGCCCGTGGACTGCTGTTTTGCAGTTGCATGAGCGAAGAGGAGGCGCAGGACAAGGCTCAGCAGTTGGCACTGTCGTTCATTGACCATTTGCCGGAGTTGAAGCGCCTGTTATATACTGACGTGGAGGCCATCTTCAATGGCGACCCTGCTGCCACGAACTATGGAGAGGTGATTTTCAGCTATCCGTCGTTGAATGCCATGACGCATTATCGTATTGCCCATGTTCTGCACTTGATGGAGGTGCCAGTCATTCCGAGAATTATTACGGAGCAGGCTCACTCGAAGACGGGTATCGATATTCATCCAGGAGCACAGATTGGTGAGTACTTCTCTATTGACCACGGTACGGGTGTGGTCATCGGAGAGACATCTATTATAGGCAATCATGTAGCTCTTTATCAGGGCGTTACTTTGGGCGCCAAGAGTTTTAAGTATGACGAGAATGGTAACATGATGAATATTCCGCGTCACCCCATCATCGAGGATAATGTCACCATCTATTCGAATGCCTCCGTTCTGGGGCGTATCACGATTGGCCACGACTCGGTCATTGGAGGTAACATCTGGCTGACGCACGACGTGCCGCCTTTCTCACGCATCCTGCAAAGCAAGGCCGTGGATGCTGGCTTTAACGGAGGATTGGGAATTTAGGAGGATTATACAGTTATAAAATAATAGAGAATCAACTCCTCGGGCTGTGGTTTCGTCAGAGATGATGAGATGTTAGATGAAGAAACGAACTGCGCCGACGGGGTTGAGTGTTGAAGCGATAAACCAATCAGGCAGCCTTCGCGGGGCTGCCTGATTGGTTTGTTTATTTCGTGATGGTGATGCTGTCGGTCTTCACCTTGTTCTTTGCGTAGGAATATTTTGCTGCTACCTTTATAAGGTTAAACGAAGCAACCGTCTCACCTGTGTAATAGTCTTCGAAGTAGCCTCTGAAGCGCATGGTGTTACCCATGTAGTAGGTCTCCCAGTCGCGGATGACAATTTTGTAGCCGTCGCTATACGAGATATAGATGCGACCGTTATTAACCGTCCAGTCAAAGTCGAACTCAGAGATGTGTCCCGACCAACTCTCACGGTCTATCTCGTAGCCGGTTCCGCTGCGTGAGAAGGTGCTGCTCTGATAGAAGCATATCTCGGTATCGTAGTCGGTACGTGTGGTGCCATAACGGTCTGAGTAGAAGTCACCGATAATGGTTCCCTGCCAGATTCCATCGAGGTCGTATGCGATGTCTGCATCCTCGTCGCAACTTGTAAATGCTGTCATCGTGAGCACGGCCATGAGTGCTACTGCGATGTTGGTATAAAACTTCTTCATAGTTGTACATTTATTAATAGGTGAGTAATTCTTGTTTCCTGCTGCAAAGATAAAAAGAAATACCCGACATGGCAAGTGATTTCTCCTATTTCGCGGTAGGGATTTTCCTATTCTTCTTTCTTCTTGCCAAATTCAGGGTCGATTCGAATGAAGGCTGCCACTAAGAACGTGATGATGCACAAGCCCATGACAACGATAAAGAAGGTCTGGTAGCCCATGCTGTCCTTCATCCAGCCTGACACCATGCCCGGCAACATCAGACCGAGGTAGGAAATGCCTGTGCAGATGGCATAGTGGGAGGTCTTGAACTGTCCCTGACTAAAGTAGAGCATGTAGAGTGTCAGGGCTGTGAAGCCCAGTCCGTAGCCAAACTGTTCGACGAACAGGCATGAGGAGATGAGCACGAGGTTATGGGGCATGGCATAGCTCATATAGACATAGACAATATCAGGCAGGGTGATGGCGCACACCATGGGCCACAGCCACTTCTTCAGACCGTCGCGGCTGGCCAACCATCCACCCACGATGCCTCCGAGCATGAGTCCAATGAGTCCCACCGTGCCGTTAGCCAGTCCGAACTCCTGAGGCGAAAGGCCCAGTCCGCCCTCTGAATTGGGGCGCTGCAGGAAGGTGAGACTCATCTTGGTGAGAAGGGCTTCGGGGAACCGGTAGAGCAACAGGAACAGCATGGCGAATACAGTTTCCTTGACGGGGAACTTCTTGAAGTAGCTGACAAACATGGGTAGAATGCCTGAGGCCACTTCTTTGAAAGAAGTTTGATGGCGCTGGTCTGCCTTGGGGCGTGGCATGACGTAGGCGTGGTAGAGCCAGATTCCAATGAAGAGGGCTGCCAGTCCGTAGAACACCAGACTCCAGGTAAAGGCTGTCTGGTCTTTAAAATACACCTGCAAGATGCCGGCTACAGGAATGAGTACGCCATTGCCGAAGATGACGGCCAACCGATAAAACAGGTTACGTATGCCCACGAACCAGGTCTGTTGGTGGTCGTCGAGCTCCAGCATGTAAAAACCGTCGGCAGCAATGTCGTGGGTGGCACTGCTGAATGCCATGAGGAAGAAGCAGGCCATGGTGCCCTGAAACCACAGGGGCGTGTTCAGCGTGAAAGCCACGCCAGCAAGTGCCGAGCCCAACAGGGCCTGCATGGTGAGCACCCACCAGCGCTTGGTTTTGTATAAGTCAACGAAGGGGCTCCAGAAGGGCTTGATGACCCAAGGCAGTCCTAACCAACTGGTGTAAAGGGCTATCTCGGTGTCGCTCATGCCGAGCTGCATATACATGACCACAGCAACGGTCATAACAACCACGTTGGGCAGACCTTCAGCAACGTAAAGTGAAGGTATCCATGCCCAGGGACTAATAGATTTTCTTAATTTCTGCTCCACGGTAGTAATGTAAAAGTATTTGATCGTAATTATATCCTTGTGTACTCATCACGGCGGCACCAATCTGACAGAGGCCAACGCCATGTCCCCAGCCGGCTCCCGTCAGGATAAACTTGTCGTCCTGCTTGTCAACCACAAAGGCTGAGCTGTACAGGTGGCTCTCGCTCAGTGTACGGCGAATTTCCAGTTCTTTACCAATGGTAAACGACCGTTTCGTACCAACAATTTTCAGTTTCCATATTCGTCCGCTCTTTCCGCGCTCCAAGGGGATGAGATCAGTAATGGTTCCTAAGTCCATTTTCAGTTTCTCGCTGATCAGGGCGGTCAGCTCTGCCTGGGTGTATTCCACCTTCCAACGGTAGAACTCTGTGGTCTCCTGGTCGTAGTCGTTCAGCACTTGCGACAGGATGTTTTTGTCCTTGGTGTTGCAGAAGGCGTCAGGTGCGCTTCGTACCCACTTGACGGCGTTTTCCTCTTTCGACAAGTCTGCTATGCGGTTACCGATGCGGTTGTCCGGTATGGCCATCAGGTAGGGCTTGCGTATGTTTTCCCAACAGTATTGGAACTCCTCTGTCATGCCGCCACAACACTTGCCGTAGCGGGCATCACAAATCTCGCCTTCGTACATGAGAATCTGTCCTTTTGTGGCTTTTACGGCGGCATCCACGCTGCGGTTGCTGGCTTTGGTGATGCCTTGGTAGCGCTGGCAGTGGTCGTCGGCACAGACATCAAATATCTGGTGGTCCTCGCGGTCGTACCAGCGTATCAGTTCGTCGTCTTTCTTAATAAACGAGAAGAAACTGTTTTGCCCTCCGTTCAGTTGCCGGCGTTTCTCCATTTGTGCCAGCAGCCACGACCGGCTGATGACGGCGTGGGCCTTGAGCAGTTCAATGCTGCTGGTGGCACTCATCTCGCTGCTGATGACACTGACTAAGTATTTCTCAACGGGAAGCAGGTTGATGGCTGTAATCTTGTCGGCCTCTACCACCAGTCGCAAGGTGCCGTTGAACACCTGCGTCTCCTTGCGCTCCCAGTGGAAGTTGACGCCAATGGTCACGTCGAAGAGTGAGAAGGAAGCTTCAGGCTGTTGTGGCGTGAAGGTCAGTTCGCGATATTGGTTGCCGTTCCACAGAATGCCGCCCTCGCTGAACTCCACCAGTTGCTCGCCCTCAATGGTTTCTCCTTTTGCAGAGTAGGACATGTTCAGCTTGAAGTGAATCTTTTGTCCGCTGACAATGCCTACGCTGACCTCCGGTTGTTTGGAGTGTTGCGGGTTGGGCATCGCGGGTTGCGGTTTATATTTCGATGGCTCCTTCAGCCGTTCTATGATGCGTTCCAATTCGGCCTTGGTCACCGACACTTCACGCAGTATGCCGAAGGCTATTTCCGGGGTGATGCGTTTGAAGTCTTCCTGCCGGGGGGTAATCATCAGCCCCGCCATGTCGAGTGCTCCCGGCGAAATGAGGTACTGGCAGTCTCCCTCGGCGCTGTAGCAGTTGGGGCGGTGCTTTCTGCGAGGGAACACTACACTCATGAAGTTTTCGCCTGTCCGCCAGCTCACAATGTTCATGGGTGGTTCTTCCATGGCCTCAGTGTTTTCATCCTTCATGGCTTTATACAGTTGCTTGAAGAGCTTCCTGTCCGTTTCTTCCGTCCGGCTACGAATGAGCAGTGCCGGACAAGGGTAGTTGTCAATGAGGAAGATGCCTTCTTTCTCGTTGAGTGTTGAGGGTTCTTGCTCAAGCAGGCGTCCCTGCTGGGCGAGCGGAGCGGTGAGTGGGGTGAGGTTTCGGCTCAGTCGCTGCCAGGCATTCTGCAGGGGCAGCACACCGCTGGTGCCGGCCTGCAGGTGTGCATGGTCGGGTGCCGAAGCGCCGCAGCGTGGCCCGTTGTAGAACACCATCAGTTCCGGATATTCTGTCAGCAGGCGGTGTATTTCACCGTACAGCTTCTCTATGCGCTGAGGCTGGTGACTGACGGTGGGAATGGTGTAGTGGGTAGGCAGAATGGGGTAGGGGTTGACCAGCAGTTCCAAGCGGTCTTCCAACTGTTTTTTGATTTGTTCCTGCGGGCGGTTCTGCTCGCAGAGGAAGCAGGGCCGCTCTGCCAGCGTCTTCGAATCCATCTTGGCCCCTGTTGATACGATGCGTGACGGGTTCCATTGCACCTGCATGGTAAACGACTCTTCCGTCAGTTCGCGTGTTTCCACGTTTCTCAGTTCGCGGTAGCGCTGTCGGGCATCATCCCACTTTTCCAACTGTCGGTTGAAGAAGCGCTGTAGGCTGGAGTCGGGCATGATGCCTTTCTTTCCCAGCCTCATTTGTTGGCGGGCCAGCACCTCTAAGGTGCGCAACCGGTCTTTATAGAGGTTGTTGGCATTTATCTTGTCAATGCTCAGCGCAGCGTCGCTGTTGCCCCCCCAACGGCGGCAGAGGTATAGCTCGGTGTAGATGCGCCCTATGCGGTAGTGGCGTGAGAAGATAAGCCCCAGAGCATAGTCCTCTCCGTAGGAGGTGTTCGGAAACTGAATCTGGCGCAGCAGTGGTGTGAAGAAGGCGCGTGGCGCTCCCAGCCCGTTGATGCGCAAGGCATTGTTAGGTCCGTTTTCGTCAGTCCACTCCTTGTGGTCAATAAGTCCTGGCGGCAGCGTGTTCAGCTCGAAGTCACACATGCGGTAAGAACCAATGACCATGGCGGCATGCTGTCGTCGGAAGGCATCTACGATGGTTTGCAGTGTCTTCGTGCTGGAGTATAGGTCGTCAGAGTCCAACTGCACGGCAAAGCGTCCGCACAGGTCATCGTTGATGGCCAAGTTCCAACAGCCGCCAATGCCCAAGTCTGTTCTTTCCGGAGTACGTACTATCAGTTGCGGATTCTCCATTGCTTTCAGAATCTCACCTGTCCGGTCAGTAGAGTGGTTATTCACCACAATGACGTTATAAGGGAATGTTGTCTGTTGCGACAGGGCGCTGTTCACGGCGTCTGCAATTGTTTTTTCGCGGTTGAAGACAGGAATGATGACCGACGCTTCCACGGGGAACTCCTGTTCCTGAAAGTCCGGTTCCCTGTACGACAGCGTATCGGTGGTAGCGCCAATTATTTCCAGATGTGCCGTGACAGCTTGTTCCATTTCTATCTGCACCTCGCGGTTGGCGGGGTTCACGTAGTCAAACTGTTTCTCACCGCTTGCCCTCGTGTCGGTTTCCTGCTCGGTGTAGAGGTATTCGTTCAGGTGGAACAGCGTACCCTCACGGCTCAGGAAGAGTCTGAGCGCATAGAGCCCAGCATAGCGGTATTCGCGCTCAGTATCGGTGGTGGCAAACTTATGCATGAGCGACGTTTTGATGAGCAGCAACGACCCGAAGTCGAAGTCATCGCGCAGCGAGCCAGTCTGGTAGTCGATGACAGGGTGGGGTGTGGTTGGTTGTTGAGTGCTGAGTGTTGAGTGTTCCACCAGTCTGTCGCTATAAACCATTGCGGCATTTGAGTCGCTGGCCACTTGCAACAGTCGCTCCGGTGCGGCGGGTCCAAGCGTCAGCGGCAGCGACTTGGTACACAGCAGCACGTAGTCGGCCGATGCGTTCTCGGCAATGCGCATCATGGTTCTCGTACTCGTCAGGTTCTCCACCGGCAGCAGTCGGCAGTCCTTGGGTGCTGTCTGCTGCTGGGCAAAGTCCTTGCTTACTAACAGGTAAATATGTTGTATGGTCTTGTTGTCGCGAAGCTGTGCAACGGTTTGTTCCACATTTTTCCACTGGTCGCAGGCCAGAAAGCAGTCTATTCTTTGTCGCATTTGTTGTTGAACATTAGTAATTAGGCGCGAAGGTAGCGTTTTTTCCTCATATTGCCAAATGTAAGTTCTGTTTTTTGTTGCTTTTTTCTTATAGTGTAGTCAGTGGATACACCACATTGACAATAAAGACGTTGGCAACCAGTATGATAAGGTTCATCGGGAGTCCTATGCGCATGAAGTCGCTGAAGCGGTAGCCGCCCGGGCCGTACACCAACATGTGTGTGGGTGACCCGATGGGCGTGGCGAAGCTGCTGCTGACGCTGATCATGAGGGCTATCAGGAATGGGAACGGCTCGTAGCCCAGCTTCTCGGCGGCCTCGTACATGATGGGGAAGAACATGGCCCCGGCAGCCGTATTGCTGATAAATTCAGTGATGAAAGTGCCCACAAAGCAGATGGCCGTCATGACCACCAGTGGGTTTGTGCCGCACACGTCGAGAATGCCGAAGGCCATTCGCTCGGCAATGCCCGTCTTCTGTATGGCCAGTCCTAATACTACCGAGCCGGCAAAGACCATCAGAATGTCCCAGTTGATTGATTTTATGGCCTGTTCCACGTTACAGCAGCGGGTGATGAGCATGGCGAAGGCTGCCAAGAAGGCACACTGCAGCAGCGGCATCACGCCCAAGGCCGAGACCACCACCATGGCCAGCATGATGAGTGACGATACCAATGTGCCGCGCCCAGTGTACGGAATCTGGTCAGAGTCGAAAAAGTGCAGCTGCGCATTCATGTTGTCAGTATTCATCTCCATGCGTGGCGGACACTCCAGCAGCAGTGTGTCGCCAGGCTGCAACACCACGTTGCGTGGCGACTCGTTGATGCGTTGGCCGCTGCGTGCCACGGCCACCAGCGTCATGTTGTTACTGCGCTCGAATCCGCTTTCGCCCAGGGTGGTGCCTGCCAGTGAGCTGCCGAAGGTGACGAAGGCAGTACGCAGCTTGCGGCTGCGGTCAAGCTCCGACGTACTGAACACCGGGTGGTCGGCAATGACAAAGTGGTGGCTCTTGCGCAGGCCGAGCAGTTCGTCTATCTGTCCGGCAAACACCAGTCGGTCGCCGCCCATCAGCACGTCGTCGCCATTAACGGGCGACGACACTTCGCCGTCGAAGTGTATCTGTTCAATCAGACTGCCCCCCTGCACCTCAGTCAGACCAGCTTCCTTCATGGTGTTGCCAATGTAGGGGTTGTCGGCAGGAACCATTAGCTCCACCGTAAAATCGGAAGCACGCTCAAAGGCCGTTTCCGGCGCTTGGCGTTCTGGCAGCAGTCGTCTTAGGACAATGACCGACAGTACACCCACCAAGAGACAGAACATGCCCGGTAATGCAGTAGCCAGTACGTTCATCGTCTGGCCGGTATGGTCAGTATAAAGACCAGAGATAATCAGGTTTGGCGGCGTGCCTATCAGCGTACATACACCACCCATTCCCGACGCATAGCTCAGCGGAATGAGCAGCTTCGAGGGACTGATGCCCAAGCGCTTCGACCACATCTTCACTATACCCACGAAGAGCGCCACCACCGTGGTGTTGCTCAGAAAAGAACTCAGCGCTGCCACAGGCAGCATGAGCCGTACTACCGCCTTGCTGTAAGAACGCGGCTGTCCCAGCAGATGCTTGACAATCCATTGCAGCACCCCCGTATGGGTAAGGCCTGCCACTACCACAAACAGCACGCCAATCACGATGACCGACGTGGAACTGAAGCCCGAGAAGGCTTCCTTGGCATCGAGCACGCCTGTCACGTAGAGTACGCCAATGGCTCCGAGGAAGGTAATGTCGGCACGAATTTTTGTAAACAGCAACACGCTGAACAGGGTCAGCACCGTGGCAATGGTAATCCAGGCATAAAGATTGAACCCCAGAAAGTTTATTGATTCCATCTTTGTGTTAAAATATTAAGGAAAGTTAGGGAATAACGGTTATAATGTCGTTTATCAGTTTGTTGCGGTCTATCTCGTTGGCCGGTTTGGGCGAGTAGCCCAGAATAACCACGACGAGTTGCTTTGAGGGTACGATGCCGATGAACTGTCCGTCATGTCCGTCGCACCAGAAAATATCTTCAGGGCAGTCGGGCAGCTTACGTCCTTTGTTGAGCCAGAAGAACGCACCGTAACGGTTTTTGCTGTTGCTGGCCGGTGTACGGGTGTAGTCCACCCAGCCTTCCGGAAGTATTCGCTCTTTGCCTGTGCAGCCGTCGTCTAAATACAGTTGTCCGAAGCGGGCAAAGTCAGTTGCGGTAGCGTAGAGATACGACGAGCCTATGGGTGTGCCGCTGATGTCCTGTTCGAAGACGGCATTTCTGATGCCCAGTGGGGCAAAGAGCCGCCGGCGTATGTAGGTAAGGAAGTCTGCGTCAGAGTCAAAGAACCTCCGCAGGTATCGCATCACGATGTTGGTGCTGCCGCTGGAGTAGTACCAGTAAGTGCCGGCCTTGTGCTCCAGTGGCTTCATGAGTGCAAACCGTCCCATGTCCTGTTGGCAGTGCAACATGATGTTCACGTCAGAATCGGAACCGTAGTCCTCGTTCCACTCCAGTCCGCTTTGCATCTGCATCAGGTCGTTCAGGGTAATGTTCTTGCGGTCGTCACCCTGCCATTCGGCAATGTCCATGGGTGCGTGAATGTCCAGCAGGCTGTCTTTTACCATGATACCTACTAACGCATTGACGAAACTTTTGGCCACACTCCAGCTGAGCAGTCTCGTGTCAGGTCCGATTCCTTTGTCGTAACGCTCGCTGACGACCCCTCCTTGGTGCAACACTATGAATGCGAAGGGATGCCCGCCGTATGTACGGTGGTCAACAAATGCCCTGGCGATGGGAGCCAGTCTTGTGCTGAGAGTCGAGTCGCCGGGTGGCAGCGGCTCAGCTGTTATGGTGTCTGGTGGCAGGGGTGACGCCTGTTGTTGCCATTCTTCGGGTGTGACGCCACGCAGCAGTGTTACGCCGTAACCTTCGCGGAAGGCAGCTGTCGATTTGCTCCAGAGAAAACGGCTGGTTACTGTCTTGTGTTCTGCGTCCACCGTATTGCTGACGTAGCGAATCAGGGAGAATTTCAGGTCCAGGGCCTCCACATCAGCAGCCTGCCTGCCCGACACGAATACCGCCGAGGCCAGGTTTTTTGCAGCGTAGCCGGTAGCGATGGGTAACAGTCTGTTGACATAGATGCCTGCACCGACGACTGCCACCAGGAGCCCGGCACCGACGATACCCATTAATTTCTTCTTTTTCATCATAGTTTATTGACGCTGCAAAATTACAAAGATTTTTGTAATAATGATTGTAAACTGAAAAACTTTTTGTAATTTCGCGGCCAGAAATGAAAAAGACATTTGCCGTACTTGGAATGATGTGCGCGGGCTGTTCTGCCCGTGTTGAGAAGACGCTCGCCGCCGTGGAGGGCGTCAGGGAAGTGAGTGTGAACCTGCCGGGACGCTCGGCGCTCATTGATTTCGACGAGCACGTAGTAACGGCCGAGGGGTTGAAGGAGGCTGTCACGAAGGCTGGCTACGACATGGTGATTGAGGAAGACCGCAACGTGGAGGCCATAGAGCGCCGCCGTTACGTCCAGTTGCGCCGCAGGGTGTTGCTGTCATGGTTGTTCGCCGCGTTCTGCATGGCCGTGAGTATGAAGTGGTTAGATGTTAAGCCACAGAGCGCGGCCAATCAGACCATGATGCTCATAGCCTTGTGTAACCTGCTGTATTGCGGGCGCGGCTTTTACGTGACGGCATGGAAACAGCTGACACAGTTGTCGGCTAACATGGACACGTTGGTGGCCCTCTCTACGGGCATCTCGTTTCTCTACAGCACGTACGTCACCTTCTGGGGGCAGGGCTACACCTACTTCGACGCTTCCATCATGATCATTACTTTCGTGCTGACGGGTCGGCTCATTGAGGAACGGGCTAAGAACAGCACGGCCTCGGCCATCCGTGAGCTGATGGGGCTGCAGCCTAAGACGGCGAGGGTTGAGGGTGTAGAGGTTCCCATCTCAGCCCTGCAGAAGGGCGACACGATAGAGGTGCGTGCCGGCGAGAAGATACCCGTTGACGGCATGGTGGTAGGCGGCGAGGCACGTGTGGATGAGAGTGTCATGACGGGCGAGTCGGAACTGGTGCAGAAGCAGCCGGGCAGCAAGGTGCTGTCGGGAACGCTGCTGAAGGACGGCACACTGCAGTTCAAGGCCACGCAGGTGGGTAAAGACACGGTGCTCTCGAACATGATACGCATGGTGCAGGAGGCGCAGGGCTCGAAGGCTCCCGTGCAGCGGGTGGTTGACCGGGTAGCGCTCATCTTTGTGCCTGTGGTGGGCGGCATCGCCCTGCTCACCTTTCTGTTGTGGTACCTCGTGGGTGGCGATGTGTCGCAGGCGGTGCTGTCGGCTGTCAGCGTGCTGGTCATTGCATGCCCCTGTGCCATGGGGTTAGCCACGCCGACGGCTCTGATGGTGGGCATAGGCAAGGCGGCCAAGAAGAACATCCTCATCAAGGACGCTACAGCCTTGGAGCTGATTCACCGCGTCAGGGCAATGGTGGTAGATAAGACGGGGACGGTGACACAGACACAGGCCCCCGGGGGAGAGGAAACGCTAAAGCCCCACGCCCGTGAAGCCATCAACGAGCTGCAGCAGATGGGGATAGACCTCTACATGATGAGCGGCGACAAGGAAGAGAAGGTGAGCCGCTGGGCTCGTGAGGCTGGCATCAGGCACTGGCAGAGCGGCGTCATGCCGCAGGACAAGGAGCACTTAGTGCGCCAGCTGCAGCAGGAGGGCAGGGTGGTGGCCATGGTGGGCGACGGCATCAACGACAGCCAGGCACTGGCCGTGGCCGACGTGAGCATTGCCATGGGCGGTGGAACGGACGTGGCCATGGATGTGGCACAGCTGACGCTGATGACGGGCGACCTGAGGCGCATACCCGAGGCCATTCGTCTGTCAAGGCGTACAGTAGGCATGATACACCAGAACCTGTTTTGGGCCTTTATATATAATATAATATGTATTCCCCTGGCAGCCGGAGCCCTGCGCGACCTCTGCGACTTCCAGATAACGCCCATGTGGGCAGCGGCCTTGATGGCCATGAGTTCGGTGAGCGTTGTGCTGAACAGCCTGCGGCTGAAATGGAAAAAGTAACATTTTTATGAAAATTTCTTACAATTTGTTTGTTCGTTTCGGGAAAAAGTTATACTTTTGTACCCGATAAATCAAAATCAGTAAATCGAACATACAACAAGATGGCGAACAACAATTACTTTTACGGCTATTACTTTTACTTTGCATGGAACGTGTGAAGCGGATGGCCGTATAAGATGAAAAATTATAGAATAATAATTAAAAAACGATAGGACTCCGCTTCACAGACCAAGTGCAAGCGGAGTTTTTTTTAGAATGAAGAAGAAATGAAACGAATAGCCATACAAGGACTCACAGGGTCGTTCCACGACATAGCCGCCCACCTGTACTTTGAGAACGAGCAGATACAGCTGGTATGCTGCGCCACGTTCGAGGAGGTGTTCAGCCAGATGCGCCAGGACCCCACGCTCATCGGCATGGTAGCCATTGAGAACACCATAGCCGGCAGCCTGCTCCACAACTACGAGCTGCTCCGTGACTCGGGCTGCAGCGTGGTGGGCGAGCACAAGCTGCACATCAGCCACTGCATCTGCTGCCTGCCCGACGACGACTGGGCGAGCATCGAGGAGGTACACTCGCACCCCGTGGCCTTGATGCAGTGCCGGCAGTTCCTCAGCCAGCATCCGCGTATGAAGAACGTAGAGGCCGAGGACACCGCAGGCTCGGCCAAGATGATAGCCGAGGAGGGCCGGAAGGGCTGGGCCGCCATCTGTCATGCCGATGCGGCACGGCAGTACGGGCTGAGGGTGCTCGAAGACCACATAGAGGACAACAAGCACAACTTTACGCGCTTCCTCGTGGTGAGCAATCCCAACAAGGCCGACATGCTGCGGCCGCTGACCGAGGCCAACAAGTCGAGCATCGTCTTCTCGCTGCCTCACGAGGAAGGGTCGCTGAGCCACGTGCTGGCCATCCTGTCGTTCTACAAGATCAACCTGACCAAGATACAGTCGCTGCCCATCATCGGCAGAGAGTGGGAGTACCTGTTCTATGTAGATGTGATGTACGATGACCTGACGCGCTACCGCCAGTCCATTGACGCTATTATTCCACTGACGAAGGACTTAAAAATATTAGGAGAATATAAGGATGGAAAGCAGACAAATTAAACCTGCCGAAAGACTGAACTTAGTGCAGGAATACTACTTCAGCCGTAAACTGAAGGAAGTGGCACAGCTGAACGCCGAGGGAAAAGACATCATCAGCTTGGCCATTGGCAGCCCCGACATGCCACCCTCGGAACAGACGATAGAGAAACTCTGTGAGGTGGCACGACAGCCTGGTGCCCACGGCTATCAGCCCACCATGGGCACGCCGGAGCTGCGCCAGGCCATGGCCGGCTTCTATAAGCGCTGGTATGACGTTGAGCTCGACCCGAAGAGCGAGTTGCTGCCGCTGATCGGCTCGAAGGAAGGCATCCTGCACGTGACGCTGGCCTTCGTCAACCCAGGCGACAGCGTGTTGGTGCCCAATCCGGGGTATCCCACTTACACGTCGCTCTCGAAGCTGTTAGGGGCCAACATCATCAACTACGACCTGCTGGAGGACAACGGCTGGCAGCCCGACTTTGAGCAGTTGGAGGCAATAGTCAGCGACAAGACTACAAAGTGCCGACTGCTCTGGACGAACTACCCCAACATGCCCACCGGCGGAAGAGCCCGCAGGGAGACTTACGAGCGGCTGGTACGCTTCGCCAAGGAACACGGCGTGGTGGTGGTCAACGACAATCCTTACTCCTTCATCTTGAGTGAGGAACACCTGAGCATTCTCCAGGTGCCGGGGGCCAAGGATTGCTGCATAGAGTTCAACTCCATGTCGAAGAGCCACAACATGCCCGGATGGCGCGTGGGACTCTGTGCCACCAATGCGCAGTTCATCTCTTGGATTCTGAAGGTGCAGTCGAACATAGAGAGCGGCACCTTCCGTGGCATACAGCTGGCTGCAGCCGAGGCCTACCGGAATAGCGACGAGTGGCACCGCGAGGCCAACGTCAGCCGCTATGCCGCCCGCAGAAAATATGCAGAGCAGATTATGCAGGTTCTGGGCTGTACCTACGACCCCAACCAGGTGGGCATGTTCCTCTGGGGGCGCATTCCCGACAGCTACCAGAACGTGGAAGACCTGACGGAGCGCGTGCTCCACGAGGCCCGTGTGTTCATTACGCCTGGCTTCATCTTCGGCTCGAACGGCAATCGCTATATCCGCATATCGCTGTGTGCAAAGGAAGAGAAAATACAGGCAGCACTCCAAAGGATAGAAGAGACCCTCCCCCCGCCCTCCCTGTGAGGGAGGGAGTGGTCACACTCTACACTAACAAGTAAATTAAAAGAATGAAATAATAATAGCAGTAGAATACCCCCGACAAACATTCTACTCCCCTCCATACAGGGAGGGACAGGGGGTGGGCCTTTATGGAACTGGAATTAAAACCTTTGAACTTACCGAGTGACAACGAACGCCCCTTCGTCATTGCAGGCCCCTGCAGCGCCGAGACCGAGGAGCAAGTAATGACAACCGCCCGTCAGCTGGCCAGCTTTGGCTGCCACAACTTCAGGGCCGGCGTGTGGAAACCGCGCACGAAGCCCGGAGGCTTCGAGGGCAACGGCGAGAAAGCCCTGCCCTGGCTGAAGCGCGTGAAGGACGAGACCCACATGCTCGTGGCTACCGAGGTGGCAACACCCGAACACGTGGAACTCTGCCTGAAGTACGGCATCGACATCCTGTGGATTGGTGCCCGTACCTCAGCCAACCCCTTTGCCATGCAGGCCCTGGCCGATGCGCTGAAAGGTGTCGATGTGCCGGTGTTCGTCAAGAACCCCGTCAACCCCGACCTCGAGCTCTGGATAGGAGCCATGGAGCGCCTGAACCAGGCTGGCGTGAAGCGCATGGCGGCCATACACCGCGGCTTCTCCAGCTACGACAAGAAGATTTACCGTAACATGCCCATGTGGCAGATACCTATCGAGCTGAAGCGCCGCATACCTGACCTGCCCATCATCAGCGACCCCAGCCACATCGGCGGACGGCGCGAGCTCATAGCCCCGCTCTGCCAGCAGGCCATGGACCTGGACTTCGACGGACTCATCGTCGAGAGCCACTGCGACCCCGACAAGGCGTGGAGCGACGCCAAACAGCAAGTGACGCCCGACGTGCTTGACTACATCCTCTCGCTGCTCGTCATACGCGACGAGCACGTCACCACCGAAGGCATCACGCAGCTGCGCAAGCAGATAGACGAACTTGACAACCAGCTCATGGAACTGTTAGGCAAGCGCATGCGCGTGTGCCGCGAGATAGGCCAATACAAGAAAGAACACAACATGACCGTGCTGCAGACCAGCCGCTACAACGAGATACTCGACAAGCGCGGCGCACAGGGAGCCCTGTGCGGCATGGGTCCCGAGTTCGTGGCCAAAGTCTTTGAGAGCATACACGAAGAGTCAGTACGCCAGCAAATAGAGATTATTAACAAGTAAACTTTTCAATTCCATGAAAATATTAGTAATGGGAGCAGGCAAGATGGGAAGCTTCTTCATCGACCTGCTGAGCTTCGACCACGAAGTGGCCGTGTTCGAGAAAGACCCGATGCGCATGCGCTTCACTTATAACTGTCAGCGCTTCACGCAGATGGAGGAAATACGCCAGTTCCGGCCCGAGCTCGTCATCAATGCCGTGACGCTGAAATACACCATTCCCGTGTTCAAGGAGGTCATTCCCTATCTGCCCAAGGAGTGCATCATCAGCGACATTGCCTCCGTGAAGACCGACCTCCGGGAGTTTTACGAGCAGTCAGGCATGCGCTATGTCTCCACCCACCCCATGTTCGGTCCCACGTTTGCCAACCTGCAGCAGCTTAGCGAGGAGAACGCCATCATCATCAGCGAGGGCGACTACATGGGGCGCATCTTCTTCAAGGACCTCTACCAGAAGCTGGGGCTGAACATCTACGAATACACCTTCGAGGAGCACGACAAGACCGTGGCATACTCACTCTCCATCCCCTTCGTCTCCACCTTTGTCTTCGCCGCCGTCATGAAGCACCAGGACGCGCCCGGCACCACCTTCAAGCGCCACATGCGCATAGCCAAGGGTGTGCTCAACGAAGACGACTACCTGCTGCAGGAAATACTCTTCAACCCCTACACCCACGACCAGGTGAGCCAGATACGCACCGAGCTGAAGGAACTGCTGGAAATCATCGACCAGAAGGACGCGGCAGGCATGAAGGGCTACCTGACGAAGATACGCAACAACGTGAAACGCGACATAGAAATCAGGAAGTAAGACGGCGGCAGACAACAGATAACGGGAAACTCATGAAACCTGCTCAGCTGTTTCACCAGTACGTCTGGCTGATTAACACCCTCAAGTCCTGTGGCGCTCTGACCCTCGGCGAGCTCAACCGCAAGTGGCAGGACGACCAAGTCGCTGAAGGCAATCCCTTGAAGCGATCGTCGTTCAACCGCCACCGCGATGCCATCCTCGACATGTTTGGCGTTATTATCGACTGCAACAAGACCACCTACCGCTACTATATCAGCAATCCTGAGGTGTTGGCCGATAACTCCATGGAACGATGGCTTTTCTCTACGTTGACCGTCCATGGCGTGCTGGCCGACTGTAGCGCCGTAAAGGAACGCGTGATGCTTGAGAACGTGCCGGCAGGACTGGAATTTCTCGACGTCATTATCCAGGCCATCAAAACCAACCGTTGCCTGCTCATCAGCTACAGAAAGTTCGGCACCGAGGGGTATGTAAAAACGGTATGCCCCTATGTGCTTAAACTGTTCCGGCAGCGCTGGTACTTGTTGGCAAGAAAGCAGGACGACGGACAAATGCGCATCTACGCCCTTGACCGCATGTGTTCCGTCAGCTTGACCGACGAGCATTTCGCGTTGCCGCAATGCTTCTCGTCTCAGGAGTATTTCTCCGACTATTACGGTGTGCTGACCGATGGTACGCCCCCTGCTCATATCGTAGTGCGCACCTATGGTAAGACACCCGACTATCTGCGTACCCTGCCGCTGCACCATTCGCAACGCGAAATGGCCTCTACGGCCGACCATACAGACTTTTCTCTTGACCTGCGCCCTACTGCCGATTTTCTTGCCCAGCTGCTCTCCTACGGCGACGGACTCGAAGTGCTTCAACCCGAGGAGCTGCGCCGGAAAATGCGCGAAAAGATAGTCCGAAACCTTAAAAGATATTAAATTTCGCGAGGTGTCCCGACTTGTGGGACACCTCTTTTGTTATTTTGTCACACAATAACTAAAAAAACGCAATATGATGGATAAATTTACAGACATTTTTCTTAGCAAACTCTTTGAATTGGCCGAACACGTTTTAGGCAAGAGCAGCACCACGTACCCCATGCCCCGGCATGAGCCAAAAGCAGAAATGCCAGTACCCACCATCCGCTTCTCTCGCGACGACCGCATGGTAGAAGGTGAACTGTTCAAGTAGAACAGGAAAATCGTTCATCCTTGCCGCGCAAAGCGTATCTCTTTCTATCGCAATGCGTGTTTTCTTGCGCGGTAAGGTAAGCACCCGTCTCTCTAAGAGAGAGTGCCGTGGAAACTGGGAGAAAGGGTAGGGGAAACGGGGACTTTGGGTAGGGGAAACAGGGAGTTTTAGTAGGGGAAGCGAGAATGACACGGGCGTGTCAAGTTGTTGACACGGGCGTGTCAAGATGTTGACACGGGCGTGTCAAATTGTTGACACGGTCGGGTGTACCCCTTAAGTGTAGAAGAACATGTGGTGCGATTGCATCGACAAAAATACAAATATTTTTGCAATCTTGCAAGTTTCCGGACATAAAATTTTCGGGGATACTTACAGATGTGAGAAAACGTGTGGGAAAGGGCCCTCTTTTCGTTCTCTCGCGTGCGCGTAAATACGTAAATAATGGGAGGGTCTTCGCGCGCGTACATATTATATAGGTGTTACGTGTTTCGCATTTGCTCCGCCCGGCCATGCCGCTATGCTATGCAGAGAACTCCCCTTGACTCGTGGGGTTTCCCGTGGTATTTCGTGGATTTATTTGGCAGTTTCAAAATAAATGTATAATTTTGCAATTGAAAAGCGGGAAACTAAAAACCAAGACAATATGAAAAGAATTTTACTTACAACAGTGTGGCTCGTGGCGCTGACCGCAGCATGGGCACAGGGACCGAACGGGTCGGGCACGTACTACAAGAATGCCAACGGGCTGAGCGGAGCCAGCCTGAAGACGGCGCTGCACAAAATTATCAGCAACGGAAGCATCAACATTGGCTACGCGGGACTGATAGAGGCCTATAAGACAACGGACATGAGGGCGGACGGCAAACTGCGCGACTGGTACTCGAATGCTACTGACTACACATGGGCCGACAACCACGGCAACAACGCGGAGGGGGCCGGATGGAACAGGGAACACTCGGTGCCCCAGAGTTGGTTCGGCAAGGCGAACCCGATGAAGGCGGACATTGTGCACGTGGTGCCGACCGATGCCTACGTCAATAACCGCAGGGGCAGCTATCCCTTCGGCGAGGTGGGTTCGGCAACGTGGAGCTCGAAAAACAACTACTGCAGGCTGGGCTCGAGCAAGACACCGGGCTACAGCGGAAAGGTGTTTGAACCGAACGATGAGCTGAAAGGTGACATCGCACGCATTTACTTCTATATGATTACGCGCTATCAGGACAAGTGTGGCAACTGGAGCGGTGGCGTGTTTACTTCCACCTATCCGGGCTTGGTAAGATGGACGCTCGACATGATGATGCGCTGGTCGAAGGAGGACCCCGTCGATGAAAGGGAGCGGGAGCGCAACAAGGCTGTATATAGTCTGCAGTTTAACAGAAACCCCTTCGTCGATTATCCGGGACTGGAGGAATATGCTTGGGGCGACAAGATGGACGAGCCCTTCAGCTACGACAACTATGGCGGCGGTAGCGTGACGGTGGCTGTGCGTCAGCCGGTGTTCTCGCCTTATGGCGGCATGTTTGAGGAGAGCGTGACGGTGGCCATCAGTTCGGTGACGGAAGGTGCGGCCATTTACTACACGACGGACGGGACGGACGCCACGGTCACGGGCGGACAGCTGTATAGCGGCGCGATAACGCTGACCCGGAGCGCCACGCTGAAGGCCATTGCCGTGAAGGATGGCAGCAGCAGCTTGCAGGCATCGGCCGACTTCACCATTGTGGGTGCCGGTGAGCTGCCGGTAGGTCCTGTGCCTGTGGCGGGTGAGCTGTTCTATGAGTCGTTTGACGACTGTGACGACACGGGAGGCAACGACGGACAGTGGAGTGGTCAGAATGCTGACGGCACGTTGTCGGCCGATAATCCCGGATGGGTGTTCGATGGCGGTTACGCTGCAAACGAGTGTGCGCGGTTCGGCTCCGGCTCAAAATCGGGCGTGGTGACTTCGCCTGAGATAGTGTTGCCGGGTGCAACGGCGAAGCTGACCTTCAAGGCGGGTGCTTGGAACTCATCGGGCGACGGAACGTCGCTGACGGTGAGGGTAGTGGGCGACGGAGTCACTATTTCGCCCAGTACGTTCACCATGAAGAAGGGAGCGTGGACTGATTTTGAGGCTACGCTGTCGGGAACAGGAACCATTCAGATAGAGTTTACGCCTGTCAAGCGTTTCTTCTTGGACGAGGTGAAGGTGCTGACGGATGCTACGGGCATCGCCGGTCTTCAGAAGCCTGCCGTTTCCGGTGGCTGTTACTATACGCTCGACGGGCGCACCATCCAAGGCGTTCCGACGCAGAAAGGCGTTTACATTGTGAACGGAAGGAAATACGTGGTTAAATGAAAAGAGGCCGCCCCCCCTTCGTCCCCCGGGACTAAAGGGAAGCCAGTCTTTCCAGCATTTCCAGCAGTACCTGCCAGATGTCGCCGATGGTGCTCAGCTGCACGCGTTCGCTGGTGGAGTGGGGCTCCACGATGCGCGGGCCGATGCTGGCCATCTGGATGCCGGGGAACTTCTGGACAAAGAAACCTGCCTCAAGGACGAAGTGCATGGCCACCATGCGGGGACGCCAGCCTAAGACGTCCTGGAACGTGTCGCTGGTCAGCTGCAGGAAGTCTGACTGCTGGTTCTCCTGCCAGGCAGGGGCCGACATGACTAACTCTGACTGCGCACCGTAGTCGGCAAACACGCGGGCTATCTCTTTGCTCAGTGACTCCATGTCGGCATCAATGAAGCTGCGCGTGTGCGTCGAGACAAGTATGTGGTCGCTCTCCGTCACCACGCGCCCCACGTTGTTCGATGTCTCTACCGTGTCCTTCATCGACTGGCTCATCTTCACCACTCCCTGGGGGGTCTGCTCCAGGCACGACAGCAGGGCCTCGAATGCTGTGCCGTCGATGACGCTGTCTTGCGGTTCACACTTCGTGATGGTGCAGCTGATGTTGGGGTCGCCGGCACCGTACTCCTCGCGCAGCCACTCGTTCATGGTGGCTTCCTGACTCTTCATGAATTCGGCTGCCTGGCCTGACGGCACGCAGACCACCACGTCGCCCCGTGAGGCGATGGAGGCGTTCGCCTCGCCGATGTCGATGCTCGCCACCTGGAAATCGTACTCGTTATAGACCGTTGTGAGCAGGGCCCACAGGGGGATGACTGCGCTGCAGCGCCCTTTGTTGATGTCAACGCCCGAGTGGCCACCCAGTCCGCCGCTGATGCTGATGCGGTACCAGCGGTGCTTGCCAGCGGGCACGGCCTCGCGCTTCATGGGCAGGCGGTGCAGCTGCAACGTGGCACCGGCAGCACCGGTAGTGATGGTGTCGTAGTCCTCGGAGTCTAAGTTGATGACTTTGCGGCCGCTGATGAAGTCGGCCGACAGGTTGGCGGCACCCGTCATGCCGTCCTCTTCGTTGGTGGTGGTGATGACTTCCAACGGTCCGTGCACGATGCTGTCATCCTCCAGTACGGCCAGGGCCATCGACAGTCCGATGCCGTTGTCGGCACCTAACGACGTGCCGCGGGCATGCATCCATCCGTCTTCCTCGTAGGCCTGAATGGGGTCGGAGAGTGGGTCGTCCATGCCCACGCAGACCATGTCCATGTGGTTCAGCAGCACGATGGGTTCTGCCGCCTCATGCCCCGGTGTAGCCGCTTTGCGTATCACCACGCAGTTTTGTTCGTCGCGGCTGTAGTTGAGGTGTAGCCTTTCGGCAAACTGGCAAAGATAGTCGGCCACGCGCTCCTCGTGGTGTGAGGGTCGTGGAATCTGGTTCAGCTCCCTGAAGATGCTGAACACGCGCTCGGTTGTAGGTCTTTTGTTCATGATTTTACAGGTTTTGTGTGCAAAGTTACGAAAAAGTTTAGAGTTTAGAGTTTAGAGTTTGGAGTTTTTTGTATCTTTGCCGCCAAAAAGAGAATAATATGGCATTCGGCAGTTGGATAGGAGGATTCATAGGTTATATGTTCGGCGGCTCATTGGGTGCACTGGCCGGCATCGTGCTGGGCGGGCTGTTTGACCTGGTGACCGGGGGCAGCAGTCAGCAGCAGCGCATAGGTGACTTTGACGGTGACGGCGGCTACGACGGTGACGGCTACGGCAATGGCGGGAGTTACGGCCAGAGAAGACCCAACGTGAACGAGCGCGGCTCGTTTCTCTTCTCGCTCTTGGTGCTGACGGCCTACATCATTAAGGCTGACGGGCGGGTGATGCACTCGGAAATGGAGATGGTGCGCCAGATGCTCCGTCAGAACTTCGGCGAACAGGCTGTGCGCGAGGGCGAGCAGGTGCTGCTGCGACTCTTTGACGAGCAGAAACGGCAGGGCGCGGCGGGCTTCCGCAATACCGTCAGGCAGTGCTGTGGCGAGATGGCTGTGGGCATGAACTACGGCCAGCGCCTGCAGCTGCTGAACTTCCTGGTGATGGTGGCGAAGGCTGACGGCACAGTGCCTCAGTCGGAAATCAATGCGCTGCGCGACGTGGCAGGGTGGATGCGCCTGCAGCCCGCAGAGGTCGATTCGATGCTGAACCTGGGGGGCGACTCGTTGGAAGAGGCATACAAGGTGCTGGGTGTCAGTCCTGATGCCTCTGATGCCGAAGTGAAGAAGGCTTACCGGCGCCTGGCACTGGAGCACCACCCCGACAAGGTGGCTGCGCTGGGTGAGGACATTCGCCGTGCTGCCGAGAAGAAGTTTCAGGAAATCAATGCTGCCAAGGACAAGATATGGAAAGCCCGGGGACTGTGACAATGATTGACCGCGTGCTGCTGCATGCCTGCTGTGCGCCCTGTTCGTCAGCCATCGTGGAATGGATGCTCAACAACGGGGTACGTCCCACCATCTTTTATTACAACCCCAACATCTTTCCCCTGGAGGAGTACGAGATACGCAAGCAGGAGAGCAAACGTCATGCAGAGTCGTTGGGCATCAGCTGGATAGACGGCGACTACGACCATGACGGGTGGCTGCAGGGCGTGTGTGGACTGGAGCAGGAACCTGAGCGTGGACGGCGCTGTGAGCAGTGCTTCACGCTGCGACTGACGGCTGCAGCCCGCATGGCCAGGGAGCTGGGCATAGAGTGGTTTGCCACCACGCTGGCCTCCAGCCGGTGGAAGCGTCTGGAACAGATAGAGCGTGCAGGCCTCGTGGCCGAACAGGCCGTACCAGGCACCCGCTTCTGGGCACGCAACTGGCGCAAGGGCGGCCTGCAGGAACGCCGCAACCAGCTGCTCCGCGAGTACGGCTTCTACAACCAGCTGTACTGCGGCTGCGAATTCTCCATGCAAAACGGAAAAGCAGTAATCAGCCGATAGAAACCAATAGCGAGTGCCAATAAATTACTGGTGGAACAATGTGATGGTGCCTCCGTCGCTCTGGGCATGACGGCGCAGGAGTTCCTGAATGTAACGTGCGTTCTCCAACACTCGTCCAACATTGCCGTCGTAGCCGTTGATGAGTACGACGAGGTGAGTGGTTGACAGCTGTATCTTTGTGCGCTCGTGGTCGCTGGTAGGTGTGCCGACACCCCCCTCTGCATCACGATAGACGGGAAGACCGGCAATATTGATCATGCCACGTCCAATGCCTTCGTAGGGCTCTCCTTCACGGCCTATGCCAAGTGTCAGTGTGTCGCCGGCAAACTTGGAGGCGTCGAAGCCGCCAATGCTGTAGCCGAAAGCGATGGATGCCAGGTTGATAAGGTCCACGAGCGTGTCTATCTGGTAGAGTTCCTTGCCCTGCAGCATCCGTCGGATGAGTGCCTCGCTGGCCGGACGGTAGCGGGAGGGGTCCTTGCCGCAAGCCCGATAGACGTTGCGGGTGGCGGCAATGGAGGGCATCTGCTTGAGCGACTCGGTGGTGAGCTCCTGCCGGTAGCGCTCTTCCAGGGCGTGTATCTCGTCCCACAGGGGCTGACAGTAGGGGGTGTTGACAACTTCTGCTTCAACGGCAGCTCCTGCAAAGGAGGGGCATACGTGCTCGATTTCTGGGGATACTCTTACTTGTATCATAGTTATGTTGTTCAAAAAAACTTTTGCAAAGATATAAATAATTTGTCATGTTGCAATGCTTTTTGTCGTGTTTTTTCGCTCGTTTTGCACTACCTTTGACCTGTGGTCGAAGGTACTTGCGTTCGAAAAAACTCAAGTTTTTCTTGGTTTTTTGCTCACTTAATCGTACCTTTGCAGCCTGAAATTGCAATTTAGTTATGTTTGAGAATTTATCAGAAAGACTTGAACGGTCGTTCAAAATACTGAAAGGTGAGGGAAAAATCACCGAGATTAACGTGGCGGAAACCATGAAGGATGTCCGTCGCGCTTTGTTGGATGCTGACGTGAACTACAAGGTGGCCAAGCAGTTTACGGATACCGTCAAGCAGAAAGCCCTGGGCATGAACGTGCTGACGGCCATTAAACCGAGCCAGCTGATGGTGAAGATTGTTCACGACGAGCTGGCAGAGCTGATGGGTGGCAAGGCCGTCGGGCTGAAGTTGGAAAACCGTCCGGCCATCATCCTGATGTCAGGACTGCAGGGCTCCGGTAAGACCACGTTCAGCGGAAAACTGGCCAATATGCTGAAGAAACAGCAGCACAAGAAACCGTTGCTGGTGGCGTGCGATGTCTATCGTCCGGCAGCTATCGAGCAGCTGAAGGTGGTGGGGCAGAG
>JAGAYI010000058.1 GCA_017940545.1 Prevotella sp. | reverse complement strand
TCTCGATGGGCGTATCGACATTGCTGGACAATACGGCGGCAATGACAGAGAGGTCCATGGCCATGTCCGTCACGCGCAGGCCACCGGCAATGTTCAGAAACACATCCTTCTGCATCAGCTTGAAGCCCACACGCTTCTCCAAAACCGCCAACAGCATGTTCAGGCGGCGCTGGTCGAAACCCGTGGCCGAGCGTTGCGGCGTGCCGTAGGCAGCGCTTGACACTAAGGCCTGCGTCTCAACAAGGAATGGTCTGACGCCCTCGATGGCCGAGCTGATGGCTACGCCCGACAGACCGTCATGGTCCTCGGTCAAGAGTAGCTCTGAGGGATTGCTGACCTGACGCAGTCCCGTCTGCTGCATTTCGTAAATGCCTAATTCCGAGGTGCTTCCAAAGCGGTTCTTAATGCTTCGCAGAATGCGGTACATGTAGTGCTGGTCGCCCTCAAACTGGATGACCGTATCGACGATGTGTTCCAGAATCTTCGGTCCTGCCAGTGTGCCCTCCTTGGTGATGTGGCCGATGAGGATGACGGGTACACCGCTCGACTTGGCAAAACGGAGTAGGGCAGCGGCACACTCACGAACCTGGGTGATGCTGCCGGCACTGCTCTCCACATCCTCGGTAGAAATGGTCTGGATGGAGTCGATGACCACCAACTCGGGCTGTATTTCCTTGATGTGTTCGAAGATGGCTTCCAGCGAGTTCTCGCAGAGAATAAGGAAATTGTCGTTTTCGTTCCCTTTCATAATGCGTTCTGCCCGCATCTTCAGCTGGTGGGCGCTTTCCTCACCGCTCACGTAGAGCACACGCTTGTCAGTCAGGCCAAGCATGGTTTGCAACGAAAGCGTCGATTTGCCGATGCCGGGCTCACCGCCCAGGAGTACGATGCTACCCGGAACCAGTCCGCCGCCTAAGACACGGTTCAGTTCCGCGTCGTGCATGTCGATGCGTGGGTCGTCCTTAGCCGATATGTCACGCAGGCGAAGCACCTTGGCAGCATCGCGTCCACGTAGGGAGATGCCGCTGGTGCCCTCCTTCCAATGGGAGGGAGCGGGAGCAACGTTCCTGATTTCCTTAAACGTGTTCCACTGTCCGCAGGCGGGACATTTGCCAATCCACTTCGGCGATTCCTGTCCGCAGTTTTCGCAGACGTATGCTATCTTGTCTTTAGCCATAGTTAATTCTTTTGGGGGCAAAGTTAAGTAAAAAGTTCGAAAAAGCTCAATGTAGTCTTGTTTTTTTGCTTACTAAATTGTACCTTTGTCGCCGACAGGGTTGTAAATGTAAAAAAAGGAAAACGAGATGAAGATATTGTTTCTTGTGTATCATGGTTTCTCGGAAGTGAGTGGTATTTCCAAAAAAATACACTACCAGGTGAAGGGACTCCGCGAGAACGGACATGACGTGAGACTGTGCTACTACGATTTGGGAAGTAACGGCCACTGGTGCCGCTTCGTGGATGGCAGGGTGATTGCCGACTACGGTTCGGGCCCCTTGTCGGGATTGCGCCAGCGCACAGAGATGGGCAGCTTGCTCGACTACTGTCAGCGCGAGGGCATCAGGTTTGTATATGCGCGGTGTTTCCAGAATGCCAGTCCCTGGCTGATTCGTTTCTTCAGGAAGCTGCGTGAGGCAGGCATCAAGGCCGTGACAGAGATACCCACCTATCCGTATGACGCGGAGTTCAGGAACTTTGAATGGAAAGTGCGTATGGGGTTGAAGGTGGACCAGCTGTTCCGCAACAGGCTGTACAGCGAAATGGATGCTGTGGTAACGTTTTCGGACGCGAAGGAAATCTTCGGGCAGCGCACCATCAGAATCAGTAACGGCGTAGATTTCGACAGTATTCCGCTGCACCATTACCGTCCGACGAACGATGACACGCTGCACCTGATAGGCGTGGCAGAGGTGCATCCCTGGCATGCCTTCGACCGTGTGATGAAAGGCATTGGGGAATACTATGAGGGGGTGCGGCAGAGAAATGAAGGAAAACCGGTGAAGAATGTCTGCTTTCATGTCGTAGGTGGTGTACACCCGCACCACATGGCCCGTTACTTTACTCCAATCATAGAAAAGTATGGCATACAGGAGCGCATCGTGTTCCACGGCCAGTTGTTTGGAAAGGCGTTGGACGACGTGTTTGACATGTGTGAGTTTGCCGTGGGTTCATTAGGACGTCACCGCTCAGGCATTACCGTGATAAAGACCTTGAAGAACCGCGAGTATGCCACTCGTGGCATTCCCTTCATCTACAGTGAGACAGACAGCGATTTTGACCATCAGCCGTATGTGATGAAAGCCCCGGCAGATGAAAGTCCTGTTCGTATTCAGGATGTGATAGACTTCGTGAACAGTCACCATTTTGAACCGGCCGAAATCCGTAAGACGGTGGAACACCTGACATGGAAAATCCAGATGGCACATGTGGTGGACGCGGTGTTCAGCGCTTGACGAAGAAACGTACCATGAGGAAGTTGACGGGCACGCAGACCATATACATGGGTATGGGGGCCCACTCCTTGGGAACGCCCATCCAGATGAAGAATGTAAGGCTGCTCACCTGAAGACTCCAGTTGATGCCGTGGCTCAGCGCAAAGCCGCCGGCATTTCTGGGGCTGGCTTTCACGCGGAAGGTGAAGTGGGTGGTCATGACGTAGTTGCAGCAAAAACTGATGACGTATCCTATGGTCAGCGCGACACGTTCATCCATGTAGGGCAGCAGGACGTAATAGACGGCATATTGTATCAGGGTTGCCGTCACGCCTACCATGCCGAAGCGTATCAGTTCGAGGAGTTTTTCTTTCATCGTTTCAACCAAAAGACCAAAATGGACTTGCTGCCTATGAAGGGAAGGTAGCCTGACTTTGCCGCACGTAGGAAAACGCGGATTTTCTGAGCGAAGGGCAGTATGTGGCCTGTATAGAATACTTTACTGAGCGTATAGCGGGCAAACTTCCGGACCAGTGGCGAGTCTTGAAATTTCAGCAGCTCGTCAATGACTGTCAGATACCCGTTGATGTTTCTTTCAGAATATCTGATACCCATTGTCGATGACCGTCTGACGCGGTGGCTTACAAGCGACTGCTGGAGACAGAAGACGTGATGGCTACTCAGAGTGAGAATGGTGGTGAACAGTTCGTCTTCGTGAATGATTCCCGGATAAAAGGAGAGCTGTATCTGCTCCAGAAATTTTCTCCTGATGAACAGCGCCCAAACAACGCAGCTGTGTTTCCCGTTGTCCAGCATCATGTTCAACAGGAAGTCGCCGCTATAAGGCTGATGTTCCTTCAGCAGATGGGTCCGTTTGTAGTTCCAGGGAATCGTTGTGCTTCCCTCTTCGTAGGCAATGTCTGCATCAAAGAAGATGAAATCGGCATTTGTACTGCAGATGTAGTCATGGCATTTCCTGATGGCTTCGGGGCTGATGGTGTCGTCAGAGTCCATGAAGTAGATGTATTCCCCCTGAGCATGTTGCAGCGCCAGGTTGCGGGCAGCTGACTGCCCTTGGTTATGCTGACTGTAGCAGGCGATGCGGCTGTCCTGGGCAGCATACTTTTCTAAAATCTCCAGGCTGTTGTCTGTTGAACCGTCGTTAACGGCAATAATCTCGAAGTCACGGAATGTCTGGGCCAACAGCGACTGCATGGCTTCATCTAAGTAGGACGAAACATTATAAACGGGTAATATGATACTTACTTTAGGCATGTTTATCAGTCTTTGTGTGCAAAGATAGCATTTTATTTTGAATGAAATATTGATTATTTAAATTTTTTGTAGTACTTTTGCAACATTCACACAGTTGCCAATGGACAGAAAGACGCTCAAACTGGTTTATGTCACGCCGGCCCTTTACATGGCGGGTGGGATAGAGCGCGTGCTGACGCTGAAAGCCAACTATTTTGCGGAGCATGATGGTTATGACGTGACAATCGTTCTGACAGAAGGAAAGGGAAAGCCTTTGTTTTATCCGCTGTCTGACAAAGTGAAGGTTATTAACCTCGGTCTGGATTTTGAGGAATTGTGGACCTGCTCTTTCCTGCGAAAAATTCCCCTCTACTTGAAAAAACAGCGCCGTTTCCGCCGGCTGCTGACGCAGACGCTGCTTCAGCTGCGTCCTGACATCACGGTCAGCATGCTGCGCCGTGAAATCAATTTCATCAACGAAATCAAGGACGGCAGCCGCAAGATTGGCGAGCTGCACGTCAACCGGGCCAACTACAGGAATTATAATACGGAGCACCCCGGCATTCTCAAGCGTGTGTTCTCCTATTTCTGGTCACGCAGTCTTTTGTCACATCTGAAGAAGCTCGACTATCTGGTGGTGCTGACCGAACACGACAGGAAGGCATGGGTAGAGTTAGACCATGTGACGGCCATTCCTGACCCTTTACCCTTCACGCCGTCAGCCGTCAGCCCGATGACTCATCGGCGGGTAGTTGCCATAGCCCGTTATGCGCACGAAAAAGGCATCGACCTGCTGTTGGAAGCATGGGCCATGGCAGAGAAACAAACCGGCGAATGGCGGTTGGACGTTTACGGGGATGGCGACCGGGCACCTTATGAACAGTTGTTAGACAAACTGCATATAGACCGGCAGCGTTGCGCGTTGCATGGCCGCACCAGCCAGGTGGAGCAGGAATACCGGCAGAGCAGTCTCTTTGTCCTCAGTTCGCGGTTCGAGGGCTTCGGCATGGTCATCATCGAGGCAATGGCTTGTGGCTTACCCGTTGTGGCTTTCGACTGTCCGTGGGGCCCCCGCTCCATCATCAGCGACGGTGCTGACGGACTGTTGGCCGCGAACGGCGATGTGGCCGATCTGGCACAGAAACTCTCTTTGCTGATGGCTGACGATGCGCGCCGGACGGCGATGGCTGCTGCAGCCCGGAACAATGTGCAGCGCTTCCAGATGGCTCATGTTGCCCGGAAATGGAACGCGCTTTTTGCTGAAGTCATGAACAAATAGAAAAAACAGGACACCAATATGAAATATGAAGTAACAATAGGCGTTCCCGTCTATAACGTAGAGAAAAACATTCATCTGATGCTCGACTCTGTCTTGTCACAGACCTTTGAAAGCATCGAACTGCTTATTCTTGACGACTGCGGAACCGACCGCTCCATCGACATTGTGCACCAATACCAGCAAACCCATCCGCGAGGCAAGCACATACGCATTGTGCAGCAGCCACGCAATATGGGTATTGGAAACGGACGCAACCGCATACTGTCCGAGACACATACGCCTTACGTCTATTTCATGGATGCTGACGATGCCATTGCCCCTCGCACCATAGAGCTGCTCTATCAGCAGGCGCAACGCTATCAGGCAGACATTGTCTATGGCTCCTACGAGCGGATTGAAGAATTCAACGGCGACACCAAGAAAAGTCTGTTCCAGTATCCTGCCATGCAGTTTCTGAACGACAACGAGTTTGCCGACTTCGTTTACAACGACTACGGTTTCTTGCAGGCAACTACCTGGAATTTCCTGATTCGTACTGAAATCTTCACGAAGAATCATATTAAATACAAACCCGTGAACTATTGGGAAGACTTCACCACGACCATCGACCTGCCCTGTTACATACACCGTGCCGTGCTAATGCCCGACGTTACCTATTCGTATTACTGCCGCTACGGGTCGGCATCCGGCTACGAGGAACACCAGTTCCTCAGCAAGGAAACGGTGCAGCAAACCATCGACGCGATGGCTCTGGTAAAGGCAAATAGCAGAAATCTGAAGTCAAGACCCTATTTCCATAAACGTATGCATAAGGTAATGGCCACCCACTTCTACATGGCTTGTACCATCATCAAATATGAGAAAATAACCGAGCCTCCCTTCACCATGCGAGAAATACGCGATGTCATGACGTCGCCGTTAACCCTGACGGAAACGCTACGGCTGAAAGGGTGGCGGCTGAAGAACCTGGCCCTCTGCCTGTTTGGCGTGCTGCCACCGTGGCTGTCGGTCTTTGCCATTCGCTGGGTGGGTAAGTGCAAAGGACTTGTATAGGAAAGCGGAGCGTAAGCGAAACTTAAATATAAGAAAAACAAATGAAAATCCTCTATGTCTATGACACGTTAGCACTCTATGGAGGTATTGAACGCATCCTGACCGATAAGATGAACTGTCTTGTCAGTATGTACGGCTACGACGTGTTTTTGCTGACCACCAATCAGGGAGACCATCCGTTGCCTTTCCCCCTGCATCATGATGTCAAACATGAGGATTTACACGTTCAGACTCATCTGCAATACCGTTACCACGGACTGCGCCGCTACTGGGAACGATGGCGAAGGAACCGGCTTCTAATGCAGCGCCTGAAAGAACGCATACTTGCCATTCAGCCCGACGTCATTGTCAGCACCACGTCGCGTTACATCCCACAGCTATGTAGGCTGAAGGGGCACATCCCGCTGGTGGCTGAGTCACATTCCGGTTTTGGACATGTGTTGGAGTACGAACGCATGACATGGAGACGTCGTTGGGAGACGCGGCGGTTGCTTCGGTGGCTCCGGAATGCCGACGTGCTGGTGTCGCTGACAGAAAGTGATGCACGCCAATGGCGCACGGTGCACCCCCATGTGGTACTGATACCCAACATGGTTCATGTTGAGGTCACGGTCCGCCCATCTTCTCCTACACATAGCAAACGGGCCATCTTCGTAGGGCGACTGGCACACCAAAAGTCCGTCCCGGAGGTCATTGCCGTCTGGCAGCTTGTACACCAGCGGCATCCGGACTGGTGGCTCGATATTTACGGAGAGGGCGAGCTGCAGGAGCTGGTGGAAACCTTAATAGCCAGTGCCGGTGCCAACATAGAGCTCCATTCTCCCGTGAGCAATATTTTCAGTTGTTACCGCAACAGCGCCATCCTGTTGCTTACCTCACTTTATGAGCCTTTCGGACTGGTGTTGCCCGAGGCCATGAGTTGCGGGCTGCCCGTAGTGGCATTCGACTGTCCTTACGGTCCTGCCGACATCATCACCGACGGCATTGACGGTTTCTTGATTAAGGACAGAAGCGTGGAAGACTTTGCAAGTACGGTATGTCAGCTGATAGAAGACCAGGAATTGCGGCGTAGAACAGGAGAAGCCGGCATTCAATCGTCTCGCCGTTACTCTGCTGGTGACATCATGCCGAAGTGGAAACACTTGTTTGAAACGTTGACAGGTGGAAAATGATGGATTTTATTCATTATATTTGTCATTTCAGTTTATTTTTCCTACCTTTGCAAAAGAAAATACAGTTATGAATCATTGGTACGACAAATACATGACTATCTACGGCAAGCCCTTCAGCGAAGTGCCGCAGAATGTCATTGACGGAACAAGGGAACGGCTTGCAAAGTTACAGAGTGAAGAACCGTTAGCCTCTATTGTGGTCATAGGCTACAACGAGGAAACTCATCTGCAAGCCTGCCTGTGGGCCCTTAGCGAAATTCAGTGCAAATATCCTGTGGAAATCATCGGGGTAGATAACGACTCTACCGACCGCACGGCAGAAATCTACAAGCAGTCTGGCATTCCCTACTACACAGAGCACGAGCACTCCTGCGGCTATGCCCGTCGCTGCGGCCTGCAGCATGCCCGCGGCAAGTACTACTTCGACGTGGATAGCGACACGCTCTATCCGCCCCACTACCATGAGGTCATGCTCAACCATCTGCTGCAGCCGGGTGTCAGCTGCGCCTCAGCCACATGGAGCTATTTTCCCGATGAGCGGCACTCCAAGCTGAGTCTGCGGCTGTTTGAACTGTCGCGCGATGCCTTTCTCTGGGTGCAGCATTTCAAGCGCCCCGAGCTCTCCGTACGCGGACTGGTGTTTGCCTATAATGCCGACTACGGCCGTCAGGAGCCTTACCGCGTTGACATCATACGTGGTGAAGACGGCTCCATGGCCCTGAACCTGAAAAAATACGGAAAGATTGTCTTCGTTCGCGATAAGCGTTGCCGCGCCATTACCGGTTACGGCACCATCGGTCAGCAGTCGCTGTGGCAGAGTTTCGTCCACCACGTGCGCATCCAGCTGAAGGGCATTGGCCGCATTTTCCGTTCCACCGACCATTATACCGACGCAGCCGACAACCTGGTTAAAAATAAATAATGGCTGCAAACGAGGCAATCCACCCCGCGATGCACAGTTGTATGAAATGGTCTTTCACTAATGCCTTCGTAGGACTTCCGCTACGCTGAAACACCAGCATGTTCTGCAGGTGGCGCAGTAGTCCGGCAATCACCCAGATACTTGTCAGATACAGGTATCGGCTCCCCATGCGCTCAACCACGCTGTCGCTCATGGTGTACATCACGTAGCACACAATGGTGACGGTAGCCGCTATGGTCACGCTCAGGTCAATAAACTGAGCATTATAGCCCACCATGCTTTTTCTCGGCATGATGCCTGTCTGCTCAAAAATGCGGTAGTCGTCCTTACGCTTGGCAAAGGCCAGGAACAAGGCCAGCAGAAATGTCATCAGCACCAGCCACTCCGACACTACGATGCCTGCCGCCAGGCCACCCATCAACACCCGTACCACGAAGCCTAAGGAAATCAGGAACACATCGATAATGGCATACTGTTTCAGCCTGACGCAGTAGGCAACGTTCACTACAAAATAGCCTGCCACTCCCACGAGGCACGCGACCCCTAATCCGCCCGACACCACAATCACGACGGCCAGCACCAGGCAGGCCGACATGGCCGTGTATCCCATGCCGACTGACACCGTGCCGGCAGCAATGGGCCTGTTCTGCTTTCGCGGATGCTGCCTGTCAGACTCGCGGTCGTAGATGTCGTTGAAGCAATAAATGCTGCTCGACACTAAGCAGAATGCCGCAAAGGCATATAGCGAGGGCAGCAGCCGTTCCGCGTTCAGCAGGTTGTTGCTGAAGAACAACGGGGCGAGCACAAACAGGTTTTTCAGCCATTGCAGGGGTCTGAGCAGTCGTAGAAGTTCCAGCATTTTTTTGATCATAAAAATTTTGTGCAAATATAGTCATTTTATCTTTTATAAAAAAACAAAAAGGCATTAAAAAAAATCCGCATCTTCCAAAAAAGGAGAAGATGCGGATTTTCTAAATGTTGGTATAGTGGGGTAGGCAGATTACTCGCCCTTCTCCATCTTAGCCTTCAGCTCAGCAAGTACGTCGAGGTCACCAAGCGATGTGCTGGCGGCAACGTTCTCAATCTTCGGCGTGTCGTCCTTCTTGGCGCGAGCCTTCTTCGGGGCAGCAGCCTTCTTCTCGTCACGCTGTGCATCCTCGAAGGTGCGGCTGTGGCTGAGGATGATGCGCTTAGAGTCCTTGTTGAACTCAATGACCTTGAAGGGCAGCTCCTCACCGGCAGCAGCCTGTGTGCCGTCTTCCTTGACGAGGTGTTTCGGAGTAGCAAAGCCTTCCACGCCGTCCTCGAGAGCAACCACAGCACCCTTTTCGAGCAGTTCGGTAATCTTACCCTCGTGGACAGAGCCGACGGTATATTTAGCCTCGAAAACATCCCAAGGATTGTCCTCCAGCTGCTTGTGGCCGAGAGAGAGGCGGCGGTTCTCCTTGTCGATGTCGAGCACCACAACGTCAATCTCTGCACCTACCTGAGTGAACTCAGAGGGGTGTTTTACTTTCTTGGTCCATGACAGGTCGCTGATGTGGATCAGACCGTCAACACCTTCCTCTAACTCTACGAATACGCCGAAGTTAGTGAAGTTGCGCACCTTGGCGGTGTGCTTCGAGCCTACGGGGTACTTCACCTCGATAGCCTCCCATGGGTCTTCCTTGAGCTGCTTGATGCCCAGAGACATCTTGCGCTCGTCGCGGTCGAGTGTCAGGATGACAGCCTCTACGTCGTCGCCCACTTTCAGGAACTCCTGAGCTGAGCGCAAGTGCTGGCTCCAAGACATTTCGCTGACGTGGATAAGGCCCTCAACGCCGGGCTGTACCTCAACGAATGCGCCGTAGTCGGCAATAACAACCACCTTACCCTTGATGTGGTCGCCCACCTTGAGGTTCTGGTCGAGTGCCTCCCAGGGATGCGGAGTGAGCTGCTTCAGACCGAGAGCTATGCGACGCTTCTCGTCGTCGAAGTCGAGAATAACGACATTGATTTTCTGGTCGAGCTCAACCACCTTGTGCGGGTCGTCAACGCGACCCCAGCTGAGGTCAGTGATGTGGATGAGTCCGTCAACACCGCCCAGGTCAACGAAGACGCCGTAGCTGGTGATGTTCTTGACGGTACCCTCGAGAATCTGACCCTTTTCGAGCTTGCCGATGATTTCCTTCTTCTGTGCTTCGAGCTCAGCCTCAATGAGAGCTTTGTGAGAAACAACAACGTTGCGGAACTCCTGATTGATTTTCACAATCTTGAACTCCATGGTCTTGCCTACGAACTGGTCGTAGTCACGTATGGGGTGAACGTCAATCTGGCTGCCGGGCAGGAATGCCTCGATGCCGAACACGTCAACAATCATACCACCCTTCGTGCGGCACTTGATGTAACCCTGAACAACTTCCTCGTTGTCGAGTGCTGCATTGACGCGGTCCCAGCTCTTGCTGAGGCGTGCCTTCTTGTGAGAGAGAATGAGCTGACCCTTCTTGTCCTCTGCATTCTCTACATAGACCTCTACCACGTCGCCAGCCTTCAGGTCGGGGTTGTAGCGGAACTCGCTTGCGGGAATGATGCCATCGCTCTTGTAGCCGATGTTGACGACCACCTCTTTCTTGTCAACCGAGATGACCTTACCGTCAACGACCTGATGCTCGCTGACCTTGTTGAGGGTTTCGTCGTACGCCTTGTCAAGTTCTTCCTTGCTGACGTTTGCCACTGTGCCATTTTCGAACTCATCCCAGTTGAAGTCCTGTAATGGCTGGACGTTCTTTGTTAATTCTGACATAATAATTTAATAGTGTTTAATAATTTAACAATGTTAGACTTTATGTTACTTAATAAAATCAAATTCGAGCGGTAAACGGGACTCGAACCCGCGACCCTCGGCTTGGGAAGCCAATGCTCTACCAACTGAGCTATTACCGCAGTGTGTTTGTGAAAAGTTTAGAGTGTAGAGTTTAGAGTTAGCTACCGCCTTACCGTTTGCACTTGTCAGCCCTTTTTCAAGGGGGGGGCAAACTCTAAACTCTACACTCTACACTCTTCACTAAAGCTGAGCCGATAGCCGGACTCGAACCGGCGACCCACGCATTACGAATGCGTTGCTCTACCAACTGAGCCATATCGGCCTTTCTCAAAGAGCGCTTTGCGTTTTGCGGCTGCAAAGGTAATAATTATTTACGATTTACCGATTTTCGACTTGCGCTTTCTTTTTCTCTTTACGTTTTTTTAACGTTTACGTGCGCTTTCAGGTACTTTCCTGTCAGGCTTTCGTTACATTCGGCTACTTCTTCGGGTGTTCCGGCAACGACTAACTGTCCGCCGCGGTCGCCTCCGTCGGGGCCGAGGTCGATGACCCAGTCGGCGCGTTTGATGATTTCCATATTATGCTCAATGATGAGGATGCTGTGGCCGCGCTCTATGAGCGAATCGAACGAATGGAGCAGTTGTCTGATGTCGTGGAAGTGCAGGCCGGTCGTAGGCTCGTCGAAGATGAAAAGGGTGGGCTCTTGCTTCTCCTGCCCGATGAAGTAGGCCAGTTTGACGCGTTGGTTCTCACCGCCGGAGAGGGTGGATGAGCTCTGACCGAGTTTGATGTAGCCGAGGCCGACATCTTCGAGTGGCTTGAGACGCTTGACGATGGCCGTCTGTTTGCCTGCGCTGAAAAACTCTATGGCTTCGCTGATGGTCATGTTCAGCACGTCGTCAATGTTGCGGCCTTGGTAGCGCACGTCGAGAATGTCCTTCTTGAAGCGTTTTCCGTGACAGGCTTCGCACTCTAAGACGAGGTCGGCCATGAACTGCATTTCGACGGTGATGGTGCCGGCTCCCTTGCACTCGTCGCAGCGTCCGCCGTCGGCATTGAACGAGAAGAACTGGCTGGTGAAGCCCATTTGCTGGGCTAAGGGCTGCTCGGCATACAGGTCGCGGATGGCGTCGTAGGCTTTGACGTAGGTGGCAGGGTTTGAGCGTGTTGACTTGCCGATGGGGTTTTGGTCAACAAACTCCACGTGGCTGATGGCTTTGGTGTCGCCTTCCAGTCCTCTGTATTCACCCGGTGCGTCGAATGCCTCGCCCATGCCTCGCTTCAGGGCAGGGTAGAGTATCCCCTTGATGAGCGACGACTTGCCGCTGCCGCTGACTCCCGTCACTACGGTCAGCACGTTCAGCGGTATCTCGACGTTGATGCCCTTCAGGTTGTTCATGCGGGCTCCCTTGATGGTGATGCTTCTGTTCCAAGGTCGGCGCAACGCCTCGCCCGTGGTGCCCGAGGGGACTTCGATTTGGTCGAGACCGAGAAGGTAGCGCAAGGTGTGGCTGTGGGTATGCGTGTCGGTGAGAGCTGGCGTGGGTGTTCCTTCATACACTATCTCGCCGCCTAAGCGTCCGGCATCAGGACCGACGTCAATGAGATGGTCGGCGGCACGCATGATTTCTTCGTCGTGTTCTACGACGATGACGGTGTTGCCTAAGGCCTGCAGCTCTTTGAGTACCTTGATGAGCCGTTGGGTGTCACGCGAATGTAGCCCGATGCTTGGCTCGTCTAATATGTATAGGGAGCCCACGAGCGATGAGCCTAATGACGTGGCGAGATTGATGCGCTGACTCTCACCGCCGCTCAGGGTGTTCGACATGCGGTTCAGGGTCAGGTAGCCCAGTCCCACGTCAAGGAGGAACTGCAGTCGTGAGTTGATTTCTGCCAGCAGACGGCGTCCTATTTCCTGTTCCTGTGCTGTCAGTTCGAGCTGGCCGAACCACTCTTTCAGGCGCACCACGGGCATTTGTACCAGGTCGGAAATGCTTCGGCCGCCAATCTTCACGTAGTCGGCCTCCTTCTTCAGTCGTGTGCCGTGACAGGTGGGACAGGTGGTCTTGCCCCGGTAGCGTGCCATCATGACGCGATACTGTATTTTGTACTGGTTTTCCTTCACCATCTGGAAAAAGGCATCTATAGATACCTGCTCGTGTTTTTCAAGGTGGCGGTCGGAGGGCAGTCCGTGCCAGAGCCAGTCTTTCTGCTGCTGTGTCAGGTTCATGTAGGGTTCAAAAATGGGGAAGGCTTCTCCGTTTTTGTCGCGGTTTTCCTTTAGTGCGGCACGTCGGCAGAACTCTTCCTTCCACATGCCCATCTTCTCGCCATGCCAGCAGACGACGCATCCGTCATAGACAGAGAGGGTAGTGTTGGGTATGACCAAGTGCTCGTCGATGCCGATGATTTTTCCGAAGCCCTGACATTCCGGGCAGGCACCGACGGGGGAGTTGAATGAGAACATCAGGTCGCTGGGCTCTTCGAATGTCATGCCGTCGGCCTCGAAGCGCATGGAGAAGTCGTAGATGATGTTGGAGGGTAGGAACATGAGTCGCAACTCGCCGCCCCCCTCGTAGAAGGCTGTCTCGGAAGAGTCTATAAGTCGCGAGATGCTGTCCTTGGCGTCATCTACCGTCAGTCGGTCAATGACGAGGTAGATTTCAGCATCCTCTATGTGAGAGGGTTGGTGGTCTGTGGAATCGTATGTCTCCAGGAAATCGTCGATGCGGATAAAGTTTCCCTCGTTCACCCCCCTGTCGCTCATTAACTTAGTGGGCATTGGAACGTAGATTCGTGCATATCCGTTCTGAATGTACATTTGGAGTTGTTTCCCGATGGTGCGTCCCTCAGCCGGGCGTACGGGAGCCATGACCACAAACTTCGTTCCTTTCTGATATTGCTTGGTGCAGGCAACGATGTCGTCGGTGGAGTGTTTTTTCACTTCTTCCCCGCTGATGGGCGAATAGGTGCGGCCTATTCGGGCGTAGAGCAGTCGCAGGTAGTCATATATTTCGGTAGAGGTGCCCACCGTAGAGCGGGGGTTACGGGCAATGACTTTCTGCTCGATGGCTATGGCGGGTGGAATGCCTTTAATGTAGTCGCACTCAGGCTTGTTCATGCGACCTAAGAACTGGCGGGCGTAGCTTGACAGGCTCTCCACGTAGCGGCGTTGCCCTTCGGCATAGAGTGTGTCGAAGGCCAATGACGACTTTCCACTACCGCTGACGCCTGTGATGGTGATGAACTTGTTACGTGGAATCTTGATGCTGACGTTTTTCAGGTTGTTGACCCGTGCGCCTTTTATCTCTATGTATTCGCTCATGCTGCTGTTCGTTGTTTTGGAGTGCAAAAGTACGAATATTTGCTCACATAACAAAGCGATTTGCGAAAAGAAAAACACCCCTGCGGGCAAAAAAGCGCTGCAGGGGTGTACATTATCGATAGTAATTTGTTTATAGGATCGTCTTGACAGCCTCCAGCATGCCCTTTTCCTGAATGAGGTCGAGGTACTGCTTGACGAGGGCGTTCAGGCCCTGAATCTTGTTGAGGTCTTCCTGCCAGATGAACTCTGCACCGAGCACGCCGTCGGTCACCTTCTGCGTGTCTCCGGTAGCCCAAAGCTCCTTGAGCAGGTCCATAATCTTCTGGTCGTCGTTGGGAACAATCTCTACGCCGTCGGCACGTTTGCCACCCTTGTAGTAGGTGATGATGGCTGCCAGACCGAATACCAGTCCCTTGGGCAGCTCGCCCTTGCGCTCTAAGTAGGTCTTCAGACCGGGCAGGTCGCGTGCCTGGAACTTCGGGAACGAGTTGAGCATGATGCTTGTCACCTGGTGGTCAACAAACGGGTTGTCGAAGCGCTCCAGCACGTCGCCGGCAAACTTCTCCAGCTCGTCCATGGGCAGGTCAAGCGTCTGCATGAGCTCGTCGAACTGTACCTTGTGGATGTACTTGCCGATGACCTCGTGCTGGCAGGCATCGCGCACGATGTTCACGCCGCTGAGGAATGCCACGGGCGAGAGCACGGTGTGCGGGCCGTTGAGCAGCGTCACCTTACGCTTGTGGTAGGGTTCTTCTGACGGTACGAAGAGTACGTGCAGGCCGGCCTTGTCGGCGGGGAACTCCTTGGCGACTTCCTTCGGAGCCTCGATGACCCACAGGTGGAACGTTTCGGCCTGAACCACGAGGTTGTCGCGGTAGCTGATTTTTTCCTGAATCTCGGCAATCTCCTTGCGGGGGAAGCCCGGCACGATGCGGTCAACCAGCGTGGCATAGACACCGCAGGCCTCTTCAAACCACTTCTTGAAGCCTTCGCCGAGGTTCCAGAGTTCTATGTATTTGTAGATGCAGTCCTTCAGCACGTGTCCGTTCAGGAAGATGAGCTCGCAGGGGAAGATGATAAGTCCCTTTGTGGGGTCTCCGTTGAATGTCTGGTAGCGGCGGTAGAGCAGCTGAACCAGCTTGCCGGGATAGCTGCTGGCGGGTGCGTCTTCCAGTTTGCAGGCAGGGTCGAAGGCGATGCCGGCCTCGGTGGTGTTGGAGATGACGAAGCGAATCTCGGGCTGGTCAGCCAGTGCCATGAAGGCTTGGTTCTGCGTGTAGGGGTTCAGGCAGCGGCTGATGACGTCGATGCGCTCTAAGGTGTTGACGGGTTTGCCGTTCTCGCGGCCCTGCAGGTTCACGTGGTAGAGGCAGTCCTGTCCGTTCAGCCACTCAATCATACCCTGTGCCAGGGGCTGTACGACGACAACGCTTCCGTTGAAGTCGGTCTTCTGGTCCATGTTCCAGATGATCCAGTCAACAAATGCACGGAGGAAATTTCCCTCACCAAACTGAATTACTTTCTCAGGCATCACGCTCTTTGGCGCGAACTGTTTGTTTAGCGGTTTCATAAATAAAATGATGTATTGTTTTTAGTTTGTTTTAATAGATGTTGCAAAGATAGTAAAAAAAGTCGGAACGCCAAACTTTTTGACGCTCCGAACTCCGTAAAATTTGCGTAAAGGTTTGCGTTCAACGCTCTATTTTACCTGGCCACGACATACTTGTGCAGTGTCTGTCGGACGGCACCCTTTCCGGCAAAGAGCTCTTTGACCATTCCCTCTATCTGTTCGCCTAAGCCTACGTCGTAAAGATTGACTCCGAAGACGGTCTGGTTAGCGTAAAGCTGCTTCAGGGGGCTCCAGTCCTGGTCGGGTTTGCCTATTTCTAATGGTGCTACGATGGCCTGCAGTTCTTCGAGCATGGGGTCGGGTGACGGCTCGAAGGGTGTCAGGTCGTCCTTGAGTCCCTTCAGGTAGCGGGCGTAGCCTGCCAGCGTGAGTGGTATGAGCACGAGGTTCTTCATGTCGAGATGTCGTCTGACGTACTTCTTGATGGTCTCGCCGAAGCGGATGGGCAGTTTCTGGCTGGTGTCAGAGGCTATGCGCTGCGGTGCGTCGGGCATGAAGGGGTTGGGCAGTCGCCGGTTGATGACGGCACCGATGAACTCGTAGGGGTTCAGCACGCCGGGGTCGGTGACCACGGGCATTGCCTCCATGTAGCCTATTTTCTGGATGAAGGCCCTCAGGTCTTCGTCCTTCATTTCGGCCGATATGAGTGTGTAGCCCAGCATGCAGCCATATATTGACATGGCCGTGTGCAGGGGGTTCAGGCAGGTGGTCACCTTCATGGTCTCCACTTTGTCAACCGTTTCGCGGGTGGTGTAAAGTGCTCCGCCCAGGTCGAGTGGGGGACGGCCGTTGGTGTAGTCGTCTTCAATGACCAGATACTGCACTTCCTCTGCATTCACGAAGGGTGCGGTAAACGTGTGCTTCTCGGTTTCTATGTAGTTGTTGTCCTCGAATCCGTCAGCCTCCAGCAGTTCCTTCACTTTTTCGTGCGGCCGCGGGGTAATCTTGTCTATCATTGACCAGGGGAAGGTTACTTTCGACTTGTTGCGCAGATAATCGGCAAAGTCAGCCGGAACCAGACCGTTGTTCACCCAGCGCTCGGCATAGGCCAGTACGCCGGCCTTTACGCGGCCTCCGTTGTGCGAGCAGTTGTCCATTGACTGTACCGTGAGTGGCAGTTTTCCTGCCTTGTAGCGCTCATAGAGCAGGGCGCATACCTTACCCATGGCCAGTACGGGGCTCAGTCCGCGGCTCAGGTCGGCATCATTATAGGTATAGCCTTTCTCGGTAATGGTGAACGAAATCATCTGCAGGCTTGGGTTGCGGAAAATCTCCACCAGCCGCTGCCAGTCGTCAAACTGCGGGTCGGCCTTCAGGGCTTCGGTCACGCTGGCAATGACTTTCTTCTCGATGTTTCCGTCGCTCTGCAGCGACACCAGCAGCGAGAGGTTGCCGTAGGGTGTGTAGGCTTTGTCAATCACTTCGTAGTCGAATGTTTCTGCCACGATGACTCCACGGTCGTACTTGCCTGTGTTCAGGGCGTCGTTGAGAATGGCAGCCGGGAATGCTCTGAAGATGTTTCCCCCGCCGAAGTGTACCCATGTCGGTTCCCGGTAGGTTTTCTCCCGGACGGCCTTGATGTCAAACCTGGGCAACTGGTAGCCTTTTGCCTCCCATGCTGCGCCATTCACGTTGTCAGTTAATAATTCAGTTAGTTTCATATAGATATGCTGTTAAATGTGTTTTTGGTCTTAAAGAGCTTCAAATTGCGGGTTGTCAGCCTGCCTGATGGCCATGCACTCCATTTCCACGAGCCATGCCGGTCGGCAGACGGATGCCTGCACGATGACGTATGGTTTCTGGGGGAATCGCTCCGCATACATTTGGCTCACTTGCCGGTAGTCGGCGGCATCGCGCAGATAGACCACCATCTGGCGTACGTCGTCGAACGTGCATCCGCCTTCGGCAAGCAGAGCCTCAACGTTTTCCCACATGCGGTGGGTCTGTGCCACGACGTTGCCGGCATGCATCACCTCGCCCTTGTTGTTGATGCTTGCCGTGCCAGAAATGAAGACGTGGCAGCGGTCTCCGTAGTCAACGCGCGTGCCGCGCTCGAAGCTCACGCCGTAGTCGCTGGTGCGGTTCAGGTGGGTCTGTGCGTAGAGAAAGCGTATTTGTTCGGGGCGTATGCCGCAAATGGCGTAGTTGTCCATTTGTACTGCCACCTTAGGGTCGGCCTGTCGCCCGCCAATGCCTGTACTGGCTATGAAGTGCGTCTTGTCTGTCAGGTCTTGCGTGTAGAACACCTCATTGCGGGCTTTCACCACGCCGGGGTAGTTGTTATCTACATCGTTGACGAAGAACCATGTCCTGATGCCGTGGTCGGCCAGTCGGCAGCCCTCCTTGGTCAGCTGCATTACATACTCGTTGAGCAGCAGTCGGGTCTGGTATTCCGAATTTTTTGCTAGGTTGTGGGCACTGGCGTTCCATAGGTGCCGGTAGGCTCCGTGGCGGGCCTCATAGAGTCCGCTGGGCAGTGCGCAGGTCTCCATGCCCGTCTGCAGATAGACCCATAGTGCGACCTTGGTTCCGTTCAGCGGGGGCTGCTGTACGACGGAGAGGGCATAGTCGCTGTATTCCAGTTCAAGCGACATGACGGCAGCCGTCTGGTTGTAGGCATCGCTCAGAAAGTAGCGCTTGAAGACTATCGCAGCCCCCTGGCAGCAGCCTTCCGTCAGTTGCGTCAGGGCATTGTCGATGGCTTTTAATTGCTCGTTGAATGTCAGTAGTGCGTTGGTTACCTGAATAATGGCGTGATATTCAGTTACTTCGCTTGCAGGCAGAGCAAACCGTTCCACCTGAATGTGTATGTTCGGTATTGTCATTTTTCAAATATTTGCCGCAAAAGTAACAATAAATACTGAAATAACAAAAAATAAATGGCAATGTTGTTCCCGTTTTCTTCTTTTTTTTGTATCTTTGCAAACAAGAAAGGCAATCGCAGTTTTTTCACACTGTCAAAAGTATAAGGGATTCCCCCGACCGTGTCAACAATTTGACACGCCCGTGTCAACATCTTGACACGCCCGTGTCAACAACTTGACACGCCCGTGTCATTCTCGCTTCCCCTACTAAAACTCCCTGATTCCCCTACCCAAACTCCCCGTTTCCCCGGCAGTTTCTCCCAGTTTCCCCAGGGTATTCATTAAAAGAAATCACATCACCGTCTGTGCCTGAAGCAGCGAAGGCATGGGAGGCGTGTAGTACCCGATATGGTTAAAAGTAAAGAAAGAATGGAATTATTCTTTATTAACTCTTTTATTTTTGAAAATAAAACAGTATCTTTGCTGCCGAAACACATGTACTGTAATACCTAAAACAAAATAATATGAAAAAAATTCTGCTACTGGCTATGATGGCAACAGCAATGCTGACTGCCTGCCAACAACAACAAAAGGACGAACCCAAGTTCGTCACTGTGGAGAACGGACACTTTATGCGTGACGGAAAACCTTACTACTACGTGGGAACCAACTTCTGGTATGGTGCCATACTGGGCTCCGAAGGGCAGGGCGGCGACCGCGACCGGCTCTGCCGCGAGCTGGACGAGATGAAGCGCATGGGCATTGACAACCTGCGCATACTGGTGGGCTCCGACGGCGAGCGGGGCGTGAAGACCAAGGTGGAACCTACGCTTCAGGTGAAGCCAGGCGTGTATAACGACACCATTCTGGCCGGGTTGGACTACCTGCTCATGGAGATGGGCAAGCGCCACATGGTGGCCGTGCTTTACCTGAACAACTCGTGGGAATGGAGCGGCGGCTACGGCTTCTATCTGGAACAGGCAGGAGCAGGCAAGCAGCCGCGACCTGACGAAGTAGGCTACTCCGCCTTTATGCAGGCCATGTCGAAATACGCCACCAACCAGAAAGCCCATCAGCTGTTCTACGACTATGTGCGTTTCATCTTGGGCCGTACCAACCGCTATACAAACGTTAAATATGCTGACGACCCTGCCATCATGTCGTGGCAGATAGGCAACGAGCCGCGAGCCTTCTCGACCGAGGCCCTGCCAGCCTTCGAGAAGTGGCTGGCTGAAGCCTCGGCACTTATTCGCTCTCTGGACAAGAACCACCTGATCAGTGTCGGCTCGGAAGGCGCCTGGGGCTGTGAGATGAGCTACGAAAGCTGGGAGCGAATCTGCGCCGACAAAAACATTGACTACTGTAACGTTCACCTGTGGCCTTACAACTGGGGGTGGGCAAAGCCCGACTCGCTGATAGAGCACCTGCCGCGTGCCTGTGAGAACACGAAGGAATACATAGACAAACACCTGGCCATTTGTGACAAACTGCAGAAGCCGCTGGTCATGGAGGAATTCGGCTATCCGCGCGACGGCTTCAAGTTCACACTCGACACCCCGACGCAGGGACGTGACGGATATTATAAGTTCGTGTTCTCGCTCGTGGCCGACAATGCCGAGAAAGGCGGAAAGTTTGCCGGATGTAACTTCTGGGGCTGGGGCGGATTTGCAATACCGATGCACGAGCAATGGCAGGTGGGCGACCCCTACACCAACGACCCCGCACAGGAGGCGCAGGGACTGAACTCCGTCTTTGCCAGCGACACCACGACACTGGCCGTCATCAGGGAACAGGTGGAACGAATGAGCAAGGTGAACTGATTATTCATCATCGTGTAACGCGGCATGACCGCCGGCATAGGCGGCTTTTGCGAACATCAACAACTAAGTCAGCTAAACAAATGGAACAATTCCGGGAAATGAGGCGCAAGCGCCAACAACTTTCAAAGGAAGAAAGCATCAGCATACTGCAAAAATCGACTTCAGGGACCTTGGCTTTGTTGGGAGACAACGGCTATCCTTATGCTGTTCCCATCAGTTATGTCTATGCAAACGACAGGTTATATTTCCACAGTGCGCTGGGCGGTCATAAGATTGATGCCATCAGAAACTATGACAGGGCATCATTTTGTGTCATCGCCAAGGACGATGTCCAACCCGAAAAATATACTACATTTTTTCGTAGTGTTATAGCGTTTGGAAAAATCCGTATTGTCGAGAATGAGAACGAGAAGCTGGCGATGGCCAGAATGCTTGGGAACAAATATAACCCGAACCAAGAGGAAGCTCTTCAGCATGAGCTGGAGAATGGTTTGTCGCGTATGCTGATGATTCGCCTCGACATAGAGCATCTTACGGGTAAAGAGGCTATAGAATTAGTCAGACATTGCTGACTTAAATATATATGGATGTAATATGAACAAGCAAATATTCTCATTATTATACGCTGGTCTCATGCTGACGGCATGCGGACAGCAGAACAAACAGGAAACGACTATGGATTTCGTTGACAACGTAAAGGTGGCACTTGCTGACAGCGGCCACATTGATTTGAGCACCCTCCAGTGGACGCGCGAGCCTGCCGCGTGTGTAATCAAGGATGATATCATCTTCGTCACCACCGCTCCGAAGACCGACCTCTGGCAGCGAACGTACTATCACTTCCAGAATGACAATGCGCCTGTGCTGCAGATGAAGACGCGCGAAAAATTCTTCAGCTTCGTGGTGAAGACTGACTTCACGGGCAGTCATCACCGCTTTGACCAGTGTGGCATCGTGATGTATCTCGACAGCGAGAACTGGCTGAAAGGCTCGGTGGAATACGAGAACGAGGAGTTCCAGCACCTGGGCAGCGTAGCCACCAACAACGGTTACTCCGACTGGGCCACGACGGCTATTCCCGCCGGTGTGAAGACCATGTGGTACCGATTCTCGCGCCGCGAGGATGACTACTGCATTGAATGCTCCACAGATGGCGTGAAGTTCAGCCAGATGCGCATCTGCCACATGTATGCTGGTGCCGATGAAATCAGTTTTGGCATCTATGCCTGTTCGCCCGAGGAGTCTTCGTTCACGGCCGTCTTTTCAGACATGAAAATAACAGAGTGCGCATGGAAGGCTCACGACGGCCAGCAGCCTGACAAGGATATTTGAACAAGACGCACTGGAGTGACGTATATTACGAAGAAATGGACGAAGCAATAGTAAAGGGTTTGATTAAAGAGTCGTATCAACTCATTGCATCGAAACTTCCAAAGTCTATTCGCTCAAAGTATTTGTCTGTATTAGGTTGATTTAGATGTGGTAAAATGAAAAGTTGACTACTTCGGCTCCTACGCATTGGTGGAGGTATCGTTGATGCTATTGGTCATTCTGCCTACATGGGCTGTTTATAAATACACAAAAGAAAAATAAAGAACAATGACAATACAAGAATTTCGTGATTACATGGCATCGGGCAAGCCTGTTATTGGAGGCTCTGATGTCCACATGATGTTTCATCAGCTTTCGCAGGAGGCACTGAAGATTACAGCCGAGATTAACGGCAAGTATCATACACCGGAGCAGCTGCACGATTTATTGGAGCAACTTTGGGGACGAGAGGTTCCGGGGACGGTTGGAATGTTTCCACCCTTTCATACCGATTGCGGCAAGAATACCATTGTTGGTGAAAGAGTATTCATCAACATGGGCTGCAAATTTCAGGACCAGGGCGGCATCACCATTGATGAGGGCGCACTCATCGGTCACAATGTCGTGCTGGCAACCATCAATCATGACCTTGACCCGGCCAACCGCCAGAGTATGAACTATGCACCTATCCACATTGGCAAGAACGTCTGGATTGGAGCCAATGCTACTGTGCTTGCAGGCGTGACTATTGGCGATGGAGCCGTAGTAGCCGCAGGTGCTGTCGTGACAGAAGATGTTGAACCGAATACGATTGTTGGAGGTGTGCCAGCAAAGGTGATTAAAAAGATAGAAGTATAAGATATGAAAAAGGTAATTGTTATTTCTACGAGCCTTAGACGGGGCTCAAACAGCGACATGCTCGCCGACCAGTTTGTGGAAGGAGCCAAGTCTGCAGGAAACGAAGTGGAGAAGATTTCTCTCGTTGGCAAGAACATTCAGTTCTGCAAGGGGTGTCTGGGGTGCCAGAAACTTGGGCGCTGTGTCATCAACGACGATGTGAACGACATCATGGCAAAGGTACTGAAGGCTGATGTGGTATGCTGGGCAACACCTATCTACTATTACGAGATGAGCGGTCAGATGAAAACCCTCATAGACCGCATGAATGCGATGTATGAACAGGATTATGCGTTTCGTGATGTCTATCTTCTGACAACTGCAGCCGAGGATGAGGAGCAGACTCCGAAGCGTGCAGAGACGGGGTTGACGGGCTGGATAGACTGCTATCCCAAGAGTCGCCTGGCAGGAACGCTTTTCTGCGGAGGAGTGAATGACCCTCGTGAGATTGAGGGTAATCCCAAACTGCAGGAGGCTTTTGATTTAGGAAAGAGCATCGGCAAAGACAATGAAGAGTAAAATGGTTCCTAGCAAAACCAAACGGCTGAGCCGAGTGCTCCGTTCTTATGCTGAAAGGTATGAGACTGCATCTTTCATTGGTTGACTATCGACACGACAAACATATGCAACTCCCAAAGTCATCAGAGAGGATAAACTATGTGAGATTTTACAAAAAGAAAAATGACGCTAACATACATCTTTCATAGCGGCTTTGTGCTTGAAACGGAGCAGTCCATCTTGGTATTCGATTACTGGATGGATCCCAGTGGTGTAATGGATGGTGTGTTAGGGAGCAAGAAGCCTCTCTATGTACTCTCCAGTCATTTCCACGAAGACCATTTCACGAGGGAAATCTTCGAGTGGAAGAAACGTAAGCCGAATATAACATTTATTCTGAGCAAAGATATACTCAGACATAGGAGAGCCAACAAGGATGAAGCCGACGCATGGTTAGCTAAAGGTGCATCATGGGCAGATGAAAGAATATCCGTCAGGGCATTGGGCAGTACGGACAGCGGAGTTTCTTGGATTGTAGAGACCGGTGGGAAGCGAATCTTTCATGCTGGCGACCTGTGCAACTGGTATGCGAGGTTCCTGCCTGATGCTGTGTCAGGTCAAACTATCTATAGCGAAGAACTGACGGAGCAGCGAGAGCCATCAAGCTTGCTTGGATGGCCGAGTCGTGACGGAAGTCGACGAAGTCAATTTGCGGAAGACATAGACCCGATAGCCCACGAAAAGCAATACTTGGGCGAACTGAAGGACATCCGAAAGGTAGCTGACAGCTTTGACATTGTGATGTTCCCCATAGACGGACGCACTGGCAATGGTTATACACTCGGTGGCAGACAGTTCATAGAGCGTTTCAAAGTGGGCATGTTCGTCCCTATGCACTTCACTACAGGCTTTGAACCGAACGAGCAGCGAGAGCAGAGCCGAACTTGTTCGAACTATGCCGAGTCGCGAGAGAGGAAGAGCGGAGCTCAATCTGCATGGCGTATGAAGGAGTTTACAGATGAAAAGAATATCTCTTTCTGGAAGATTTCCAGAGAAGGAGAAACAATTGATATACAATGAACAAAGTACGTATAACAGCCATACGCCAGACGGTCTATGAGGATTTGATGGCGAAGTTTGAAAACCCCATCGAGCACACCTGTGACGTGAAGGAAGGTCAGCAATGGATTTCCGTTGACGGCAAGTGTCCTGGAGGCATGTGTCCGTCGGCTTGGGACTCCATGCGCGAGTTTGTGGAAAAGCTCGCCAGAGGCAACGGTAATTTCTTTGATGGTTGGATGAAGAACCCGATGAGTGCCATGATCAGTTGTAATGACGGTTTCCGACCATTTAGTTTCTATATAGAAGTTATCGATGAGTGAGTTATGGAAAGCTGCGAGTAAGCGAGAACAGTCTGAGCTTGCTCAGAGAATGCCGAACGAGAGCAGGTTATGGAACCTATGGCACGGATGCCATAAGAAGAGTGAGGGCTGTCAGCACTGCTATGTGTTCAGGCGCGATGCGGAGTTCGAGAAAGACTCCAATGACGTGTCGAAGACCTCTACGTTCAATCTTCCCATACGACGAGACCGACAGGGTAACTGGAAGGTTCCGTCTGGTACGCTCATGTGGACGTGCTTCACCTCTGACTTCTTCATAGAGGAAGCGGACGAATGGCGGGAAGATGCATGGCTGATGATAAAGAGACGGAGTGACCTCCATTTCTACATGGTTACGAAGCGACCAGAGCGTATCGCACAATGTCTGCCAGAGGATTGGAGTGACGGCTATGAGAATGTGACCATCTGCTGCACGATGGAGAACCAGCGACGCACAGATGAGCGTCTGCCAATCTTCAAGGAGCTGCCCATAAGACACAAGGAGATTATATGTGAGCCGTTGCTTGGCCCGATAGATTTCCATGGAATGCTTGCCCCTTTGGCTTCTTGCGCTCCTTTAGTGCTCAGGCGAGCAAGCTCGGAGTCCGCCGCTCCCCCTATTAACGGGGATGCTCAAAGGTGTGAGCAAGTAACTGTTGGTGGCGAGTCTGGATGTGATGCCCGTGTCTGTGACTATGACTGGGTACTAAACATCCGTGAACAGTGCATTAAGTCAAATGTTCCGTTCCACTTTAAGCAGACTGGAGCACATTTCCGCAAGGATGGACGAGTTTATCATATTCCTCGTGACCAACAGATGCGCCAGGCACATCGGGCGGGGATTGACACCGACAAGAAATAAGATACAATATGAACCAATTACCAGAAGGAAATACTCCTAATATTACTAACATTCAAATACCTGAGAATGTACTGTTTTGTGTCATTTTCCCAGAATCAGTATTCGAGTTAATAGATAATAGTAAAAAAGATAATATGGATACACTACTGTCTAAAGAAAATCTCTTAGAAATGATTTAAAATAATTATCTTCAATGAGTTACGTAAATATCATTTTTTCGAGATTTGATTTTGTACTTTTGCAAATCATATTGCAAGAGGCAGAAATCATGAATCAAGGAAAGACCGTATTCGCTCAACTTATGTCGCTCATACCAAGATATGACCAGGTGTTTTTTCAACTCTGGAGTAAAATATTTTGCAGAATTCGTCGAGAATACAGAAAATTTCTATTAAATTTGCAGTCGTCATAGGAGTGGGTATTATTTGTATCTGTTTGATTATCACCTGTAAAGGTACAAAAAATATTTCACTCCTACAAACTTTTTGAACACTTTTCTTACATCGAACTCACGTAAAGGTAGGTAAAATTCTATAAATGGAGGTTATTCTCATGCCTAAAAATCACTAAATCGGCAGTTTTTTATAGAAAAAAGTTTGGAAAATTGCCTGAGATTTCCTATTTTTGCATCCGTAAATATACAATATTGATAAGTTATAATAAAATACGGTGTTTAATATATCAAATCTGTAATGTTGTATATGGAAGACTATTCTGATTATTCGGCACCAGAACTGGTGAGGATGCTTGGCAGTCGTTTTAAGGACTATCGGCTGAGAGCCAACATGACTCAGAAGGAAGTGGCAGAGATGGCTGGATTGTCTGTGTTGAGTGTCTATCGGTTTGAAAATGGTACGGTGACTAACATATCACTCAGTACCTTTCTGTTGCTGATGAAAGCGGTAGGTTGTATCAACGACTTGAACGACCTGATGCCGGAACAGCCAGAGTCACCTTATTTATATAAAGAGAGCAAGAAGATTCAACGTGTAAGACATAAAAGACAATGACTGAGGTTTTGAAAGTGCTTCTTTGGGGGCAGGAGATTGGCCGACTGGCTTGGCATGATGCCCGCATGACATCGTTCTTCATGTATAATCCGGAGTTCTTGAAAGGAACTTTGGACATAGCACCTTTGGCTGCTTCCATCCACAATCCGCTCAGTACCCGTGCCATCTTCGGTGAGGCAGAGCGAATCTACCAGAAGCTGCCCTCGTTTATAGCAGACTCTCTGCCTGATGCTTGGGGTAACATGCTGTTCGAGCAATGGCGCAGGGATAATCGTCTTACGGAAAGAAATGTGACTTCGATTGAGAAACTGGCCTTCATCGGAAAGCGAGGCATGGGTGCCTTGGAGTTTGTCCCAGAGATAAAACGAGGTTCGATGACTGGCCAGATAGACATCAAGGCATTGGCAGACCTGGCCGAGAAGATAGCTCTGGAGAGAGAGAACGTGAGGATCCTGCCAGACGAGTCGCTAACCTTGCAGTCTTTGATTGCCGTTGGCACCTCTGTAGGTGGTCGTCAACCAAAGGGAATCATTGCCATAGACAGGAAAACAGGAGTGATTCGTAGCGGACAGATAGACGTGGAGCCGAACCTGGATTATTACATCTTGAAGTTTGGTGACAAGGCTCGTTCGACAGCCGAACTGGAGCAGACCTATTATGAAATGGCTTTGGCTGCTGGCATCAACATGATGGAGTCGCGGTTGCTGG
>JAGAYI010000057.1 GCA_017940545.1 Prevotella sp. | reverse complement strand
CTCTCAGGCGCTCGCCTATAAATAACACCTCTTATTTTACGCGCGGGTCGCCCGCGTCAATATACGGCTTTTCTTGCGTCCATGCAAGAGAAGTCGGCTTGTTTTTTTGTCCCCGTCGGACGACGGCGGCGGGGACGGCGACAGACACGAAGAAACAAACATTTACAATTGACAATAAATTTAACACTTTAAATTCAAAATGCTTATGAGACAAAAAGTATTTTCAATCCTCGCCCTCCTGCTCATGGCAGCTACGGGCGCAGTGCCGCAGACCGAAACGCTGCTGACCACGATTACAGCAACAGGCACAGAGCAAGCCAGCTACAGTACGGCGAATGTGGCAACCGTTTCATTCAGTAATTTACCAAGCTATAGCTCATATTACCTCGCTAACTGGGGTTGGTGGGGATATGGCTGGACGGCAACCGTCACCGCTGCCGAAGGATATACCATCACGAAATGTGTATTCTATGACGACGCCAATCGTACAGCTACAGACAGCGATGCTCCCTTTGTAGTAGAAACCACAGAAGATGATAAGACACCGAGAATAAATGGCACACCCATTGATGGTGGCAATAATCAAAGTAAGGGTTTAAAAAAGATTGAGGTGTATGGCTATGCTACGCCTGTCTCTGGCGTAACCCTTTCACAGGACGATGCTGTGCTGACCGTTGGCGGCGAGACGCTGACACTGACCGCCACCGTCGCCCCCGCCAATGCCAAAGATAAGACCTTGACATGGACGACGAGTAATGATGCCGTGGCTACTGTCGATGCTAATGGCGTAGTGACCGCCGTGAGCGCAGGTACAGCCACCATTACTGCTACCGCAACCAACGGCACCGATGACACCAGCGACGACAAGACCGCCACATGCACCGTGACCGTGACACAGAACTATAAAGTCACCCTGGCCGACGGCACTGAGGATTCCGGCAACTGGACTATCAGTCCCGCCAATCCGCAACCTGGAGATGTGGTAACCATCACCTATGGGGGCACGAAGAAGGTGAAGAGCGTCAAGGCCGTAAAGAAGGCGGCAGTCATTAAAGTCACAATCATCACTCTGAACAAGACCGAGACCACCATTAACGTTGGTTCGACCGAGACACTCAGTGTGACTGCCATCGACCCCTCCAACGCTACAGACAAGACCTATACCTGGAACAGTGACAACACCGCAGTTGCCACCGTCAACGCCACGACGGGTGAGGTAACCGCCAATGCCGTAGGTACTGCCAACATCACCGCCACCGCCAACGACGGCAGTGGCGTGACAGCCACATGTGCCGTCACTGTCATTGTTCCAGTATCGAGCATAACGATCAACAACGCTCCAACGGAAGCCCTTTTCGTCAATTCCAAGGGAACACTCACTGCAACGGTTTTGCCCGACAACGCAACAAACAAGACCGTCACTTGGTCGAGCAGCGACCCTGACTATGTAAGCATCAACGCAACGACGGGAGAATATGAAGTGAAGGGCACAAAGGGCTACGGCTCGGCAACCATCACCGCATCGGCAGGCGGTAAGACCGCAACTTGCACCATCACAGGAAAGGTAACCTATACCTCACTGAAAGCCGGAGACGTGATTCGCACAGGAGATACATTCTTTGTAGGAAAAGTCTATTTCAACACTAAGCCTGCTATGAGCTTTACGGATGACAATGGTGTAATCACTCTGGTTGAGGACAGTGGATATTATAAATTCAAGCGTGGCAGTAATGGTTCGATGCCAAATGTGAGTTATAAAGTGGCAAGCAACACCGACGGTATCTATATCGTCAGCGGTTCAGGCACGTCAACAAGCGATAAGTTTACGATTGCAGTCCATACGAAATGATTGTACTTATACTGTACTAACTATAATCAAAAAAAATATGAAAACAACAAAGAGATTAATATTGACGCTCGCCGCCATCCTTGGCATGACGGGCGCATGGGCACAGGACGCGGAGGAAGTGGCCGTGACCAAGACTGCCAACAATAATGAGTGGACGCTGACGATGCCCGCCAGCGACGTGGAACTGCAGGTGGAATACTACATGCCGTTCGACTTGACGCTGGCCGACGGCAGCAATGCACATGGTACGGTGGCTTTCACCGTGGGCGATGCTGCCGCCACGCAGGCCCTGAAGGACGACGTGGTGACCGTCAGCGTGACTCCCGCTGATGGCTACACGGTTAAGGGAGTGACGGCAAAAACCTCGTCGCAAGTGGTCGTTCCAATGACTAACGGCGATAACGGGTGGACGTTCACCATGCCCGAGGAAAACGTAGCGGTCACGGTGACTTATGCGAAGAACCTGCAGGACGCATGGATTCAGGACATCGCCGACCAGACCTATACGGGCAGTGCCATTGAGCCAACCATCGAGGTGAAGGACGGCGAGGCCACGCTCGTTTTAAACACCGACTACACCGTGGCCTACTCGAACAACACGAACGCTGGAGAGGCCACCGTGACCGTCACCGCCGTCGCTGGCTCTGACTACAGCGGAACGGCCTCGAAGACGTTCACCATCGTGAAGGCCGACATCACCATGACCACGGCTCCCGCAGCCGTCAGCGGACTGGTGTATTCGGGCACGGCTCAGACGCTCATCACCGCTGGAGTGGCATCGTTCGGCACCGTGCTCTACTCGACCGACGGCGAGACCTACGCCGAGGCTCTGCCCCAGGGCACTGCCGCTGGAACGTACACCGTCTATTACAAGGTGGAGGGCGACGCCAACCACAATGCCTTTGCCGCACAGACGCTGAGCGTGACCATTGCCACGGACAAGACCGCACTGAACAACGGCATCACCGAGGCCGAAGCCTACTACAACAGCATCAAGGACAGCAATCCCACTGCTGCCGCCGCGCTGCAGACAGCCATCAATGCCGCCAAGCAGGTGAAGGACAATGCCAACGCTACACAGACGGAGATTGAGACCGCCGCACAGACGCTGAACGATGCCGTCATCGCCGCACAGGCCGACGTGGCCCTGAAGCGCATCACGCTCGTCATCCCTGCCAAGAGCTACATGGCCCGCATCGATGCCGACAAGCGACAGATAGAGAATGCCGTGGCAGGCGTAAAGCTCTACTCGGTGAAGAGCGTGACCAATACGGAGGTGGAACTGACCGCTGAGCTGAGCGTGATAGCCGCCGAGATGCCTTACTTCATCTATAACGATAATGACACGGAGATTGAGGTGAGCATCGTCGTGAGCAGCAGCGATGCCGACAACGTGGACTACGACAGCGAGCACTTCAAGGGTACGCTCGTGGACAAGACCTTCACGGACGAGGACATGCAGGAGGCCGACCACTACGTGCTCTCCGGTGGCAGCAGCTTCGTATGGGTGAAGGATGCCGGCACGCTGTCCGCTGGCAAGTGCTGGATAGAACTCGTTCCGTCGTCGGCCGCCCATGCCCGTGCACTGAGCATCGTGCATGAGGGCGAGACCACTGGCATCAGCTCCGTCAAGACAGCTGCCGACACTAAGGACGCTGCTGTCTATGACCTGCAGGGTCGCCGCGTGATGCAGCCCACAAAGGGTCTGTTCATCGTGAACGGCAAGAAGGTCGTGACTAAGTGAGCGAAGACCCGAGCTTGCTCGTGGTATTCCGAGCGTGAACGAGCTCGAGCGTAGCTCAAGGTCGTGAAGTAACTTCATCAATCGTTGCGAAATAAAGGCGGGCGAAAGTGACAAAACACAACACTTTCGCCCACCTTTTTGCACTTTTAACGCTCAAACCGCTCGTAATTCACAAAACTTTTTGAAACTTTGTTCCTGAATATTCATCCCCTATTCTGTCAGCGATGTATTTCTTTCACGGTGGATGGAACGGTTATGATATCTGCAGGTTTTAAACGGCGAAACATTTGATAACTGATGAAGAAATACAATATAAATACTATTTACAATCAACTGAAGGAGTCTCCATTGTTGTACCTGTCTGGAGGTTCTAAAGAACTGTTTCACAGCAATTTCCTCTTTAACATATTCAAGTTTCGCATGTTTGAGGAGACAAGTAAACAAGGAGTCCAAGACGAATGTCTGTTGGTTCCTAAATCTGTGGAATCATGGAGTAATATGAGCGTGTATAGTATTCCCTCACACTATCAATGGTGGTTTCAAAAGTAAACTTTCGACAACGTCAAATACAGGAAAAACAGCATTCCCGTACCTCTTTGGGAAGAAACTGCCGGGGAACGAGGGAGAAAGGTACGGGGAAACGGGGAGTTTCTGCCGGGGTGTCTAACCTTTTCTGTCAGGGTAAGTAATGTTTGACTTAAGTCGAACGAACATTTGACTTTAGTCGGACAATCATTCGACTTAAGTCAAACAATCATTCGACTTAAGTCAAATGTTAGTTTCCCCTACTCAAACTGTCGGACTCTACGGCAGAAAAGGTCGGACTCTACGGCAAGCGTTAAAAACAGTTGGTGCCGGCGTTTTCGTTTTTTCTGCAAAAACTTTTCGCCGTCTAATGAAAAAAGTGTATCTTTGCAGGCATGAAAGCAATATGGAACATCGCATTACTACTGACAATGGCCGCGGCAACAGCCTGCGGCAACCGTCAGACGACTACAACCGTGACATTTGAAAAGGCAAAGGCAAGCAAACAGGTGCAACTGTCTGGCGGACAGGAGGCACCCACCTGCACCGTGGAGCTGAACGTGGACTATGCCACCGACGGCAACAACGCAGAGACGGCCAAGGCCATCAACGATGCCATACAGCTAAACCTCTTCAACATGAAGGGGCTCAGCATGCAGCAGGCCGTCGATTCGTTTGCAAGCCAATACACACACGACTACCTGCGAGACCTGAAGCCACTCTACGAGCAGGACTCCGATGACGAACTGAAACGCGCCTGGTATGAATACAACTACAGCATTGACACCCAGACGCTTGAGGGATGGAATGGCGACGTGGTGGTCTATCTCATTACGCAGGACTACTACGAGGGCGGTGCCCACGGCATTTCACAGCAGCTGACCATGAACTTCGACAAGCTGAGCGGCCGACAGCTGCAGCTGAAGGACGTCTTCGTGCCCGGCTACGAGGCAAGGCTCACGGAGCTGCTGCTGAAGAAACTGATGCAGCACGTCGATGTCAGCACCATGGAGGAGCTGAGAGACAAGGGCTACCTGTTCTCAATGGACATGTTCCCCACCGAGAACTTCATGCTGGGAGAGGACCACATCACCTTCATCTACAACGTCTATGAGATTGCCGCCTACGCCATGGGCAGCACCGAGCTGGAGGTGGAATACGACGAGGTGGAAGACCTGATGAAGAAATAGGAAAAACATGGAAATCATAGAAAAATACTTCCCGCAACTGACGGACACGCAGCGACAGCAGTACGACATGCTGGATGCACTCTACCGCGACTGGAACCAGAAAATCAACGTCATTTCGCGCAAGGACATTGACAACCTCTACATGCACCACGTGCTGCACTCGCTGGCCATCGCCAAAATGCTGACGTTCAGGCCCGGCACGAAAATCCTTGACTTCGGCACGGGAGGCGGATTCCCGGGCATTCCGCTGGCCATCATGTTTCCACAGTGCCGCTTCAAGCTGATTGACGGTACGGGCAAGAAGATTCGCGTGGCTCACGAGGTAGCTCAGGCCATAGGACTGAAAAACTGTCAGCCCGTGCAACTGCGTGGAGAAGAGGAGAAGGGACAGTTCGACTTTGTGGTGAGCCGGGCAGTCATGCCCCTACCCGACCTGATGAAAATCACCAGGAAAAACATCTCAAAGCGTCAGCAGAACGCACTGCCCAACGGCATCATCTGCCTGAAGGGTGGCAACGTGCAGGCAGAGACGCAGCCCTTCCGCAACATTGTGGAACTGGCCGACGTCAGCCAATGGTTCAGCGAAGAATGGTTCAAGGAGAAATACTGCATCTATGTGCCGGTATGACTCCACTCCTCACTCGAAAAAAGTAAAAGAGAACAACAGAAATGATTAAAATTCAATGCTTTACCGTTAACCCCATACAGGAAAATACCTACGTAGTGAGTGACCAGACTCAGGAGGCCGTCATCATAGACTGCGGAGCCTTCTGGCCCGAGGAGCACCAGGCCATCAGCAACTACCTCAGCAGCGAAGGACTACGCCCCACCCACCTGCTGTGTACCCACGGACACCTGGACCACTGCTTGGGCAACGTAGGCATCTGGAAGGAATACGGACTGAAGCCCGAGGTGATGGCTGACGACGAGTTTCTGATTACCAAGTTAGACAAGCAGGCCCGCGAACTCTTTGGCTTTGAGCTGAAGGACGAAATTCCACCCGTAGGCAGATTCCTGGCTGACGGTGATGCCATCAGCTTCGGAACACACCAGCTGGACGTCATCAGCACACCGGGCCACACGCCGGGCTCCTGCATCTTCTGGTGCAGGGAGGAGCAGACAGCCTTTACGGGCGACACCCTGTTCCACCTGAGCATAGGGCGTACTGACTTTGAGCGCGGCAGCTATCAGGACATGATGAAAAGCATGGCCAGACTGCGCGACACGCTGCCACCCGAAACCACACTCTACACGGGGCATGGCCCGAAGACGCTGATGAGCACCGAGCTACAGGCAAATATGTATCTGAGATAGTAGTCACATGCAACGGCAGGCACACACGCACACGCAACGGCAGGCACACACATTGGAAAAAAAAGAAGAAGGGAACCTTCGCAGGCTCCCTTCTTTGGGTACAGACAGGAACTAATATATATATAATAATAGTTCCGTCAGTTGGGAAAAAAAATTGATTGTCTCACGACAACCAATCTTCAAAATTAACCTTAATAATCTAATACCATGAAAAACACATTGCAAATATACAAATAATCTGCATATTTCCAAATGTTTTCATGTATAAAACGGTATAATTTAATATTTATTAAATTTTCTACCATCCCATTTTAGTTTCGTTAGCACTCTGATGCGTTCCAAGTCAACCAAATCGTCGGCTGAAGCATCAAAGGCAGACAGGCGGATGGATATTTCGTCGGAATCAGCACTCAGCTGAGCCTGGTACAGCCGGGAACTGACCATGTTCTTCAGCTCCCGGAAACGCTCTTCGCGCATGTCCTGAGGGCGCACCAGCAGGTCAGCCATGCCGAAACAGTCATCAACCGTCCAGTCCAAAGGTTGCCACGAGCAGGTGTAGAACGATACCAGACTCTGGGGGCAGCCGACACCCACCGTGCGAACCATGCAGACCACCTGCCGCATACTGTCAACAGGCTCGCTGACTGGCAGCAGCCGCAGCTGCAGGGTGCATGACTCGCTAAGGGTAAGCTGCAGGAAACGGTCGGTCAGCACATCCATGGTCGAGGTGCCGTTCAGTATGTTTGTCACCTTGGCCTCCATGTCCGAGTCTTTGAAGTCAATGAAGTCCAGTCGGTTGTTTTGTGACAGGTAGGGCGTCAGCGAGTCGGGCATTGTCTTGAAGACCTCCCTCATGGTGGCTTCTTGCGCTGCTGCGCGGCCAAGCGGCAGGAGAGAGATGACAAACGACAAGCCTGTCGCCACCATCATTGTCCTTACGCGTTTTCCTGTCGTCGTCGTCATCATCGTTCGCATGTCATTTGTCTCATTATGCTTGTTACCCTCTACCTTCGCGCAGGTCTTTCACGCGAACGGCCTTACCCTCAGACTGCGGCAGGGAACCCTTCTTGACCAGTTTGACGCGCGGAGTGAGCAGAATCTCGTCCTTCAGGGCACGCTGAATGTCCTTGGTCATCTTCTGCAGCTCAGGATAAACGTCGGTGGTCAGTCCGTCCAGTTCCACCTCGACAGTCATGATGTCGTTATCATCCTCAGTGTCCAGCGTGATAAGGTAGTTGCTGCCCAGTCCCGGGTACTGCACCAGAATCTTCTCCACCTGCATGGGGAACACGTTGACACCCTTGATGATGAACATGTCGTCAGTACGTCCCTTTATGCGGTCTATGCGTCGGTGAGTACGTCCGCAGGCACACTCACCGGGAATGATGCGCGTCAGGTCACGTGTACGGTAGCGCAGTATGGGCATCATGGTGCGGTCGAGCGTGGTGAGCACCATTTCGCCTATCTGTCCGTCGGGCACAGGCTCCAGCGTGTCGGGGTCAACAATCTCCAGAATGTAGTTGTCTTCCCACAGGTGCATGCCCTGCTGTTCCTTACACTCGAAGGCCACGCCGGGGCCATTCATCTCGGTCATGCCGAAACTGTTGTATGCCTTTACCCCAAGCAGCCGTTCTATGCGCCGGCGTTGCTCCTCGGTGTGTGGCTCAGCGCCTATGAAGAGGGTGCGCAGCTTGGTGCTCTGCGGGTCAACACCTTCTTCCTGGAACACCTCTGCCAGGCGAATGGCATACGAGGGAATGGCATGCAGGCAGGTGGTGCCAAAGTCGCGTATAAACATAATCTGACGCTTGGAGTTGCCGGCGGCAGCCGGCACGGTGGTGGCACCTAACTTCTCGGCACCATACTGGAATCCCAGTCCGCCGGTGAACATGCCGTAGCCACTGGAGTTCTGAAACACATCGGTGTCGCGGCAGCCCACCATGTACATGTCGCGGGCTATCATGTTGGCCCAGGAGTCAATGTCGTGGCGTGAGTAGGTCACCACCGTGGGGTGGCCTGTAGTGCCGCTGGTGGAGTGAATGCGAATAGCATCCTTCATGTCGCCGCCAACCAGTCCGAAGGGATAGTTGTCGCGAAGATCCTGCTTGGTGGTGAAAGGAATCTTGCGAATGTCGTCAACGCTCTGAATGCTCTCGGGCGTAATGCCCAGGTCACCAAGGCGCTTCTTGTAGAAGGGCGACTTCAGGGCAATTTCAATACTCCTGCGAAGTTTCTCTACCTGTAATTTTTGCAACTCCTCGCGAGGCATGGTCTCAAGCTCTGGTTGCCAATACTCTGTTTTGTTCATCATACGTATTTAGTTTTTGTTTTTTTTGATTCCGTATTTGTTTTTTGATATGTCGTTCTCTTTCTCGTTCTTAAGCTTACCGCCCACTGAGCTGCATCATCATGACGGCTGACAGGCCTGCTGTCTCTGTGCGCAGACGACTCTGCCCCAAATCAACTGACTGGAAGCCATGCTGCAAGGCCAGCTGCACCTCGTCGATGGAAAAGTCACCCTCAGGACCGATGAGCACCAGGGCATCGGCAGAGTCACTGGACTTGCGCAGCTCGTCGAACAAGTGGGTGCGGGGCACCTCGTCGTAGCAATGGGCAATATATTTGCGACAGGCACGATGCTGGCTGACGAACGTCCTGAAGTCTGTCATGTCGTTCAGCTGTGGCAGCCACGCCTTGCGGCTCTGCTTCATGGCCGAAACCACGATTTTCTCTATGCGGGGCAGTTTGATAACCCTGCGCTCAGAAAACTGGCAGTTCAGGAACGTTATTTCGTCAACACCCACCTCGACGGCCTTTTCTGCCAGCCACTCCATGCGTTCCATCATCTTCGTAGGGGCTATGGCCAAATGCAGATGTCCCGCCCATTGCGGCTGCTGCGGAAGCACCTCAAGCACGCGGTACGAGCAATGCTTCTGGGTGGCCATGGTCACTTCTGCATGATAATAGCATCCTTTGCCATCCATTAGCATCATGTCGTCGCCCTCATGCATGCGGAGCACCCTGACGGCATGGGCAGCCTCCTCGTCGGGCAGTTGCTGAACAGAAGCAGCATCGGGGGTGTAGAAGTATCGGCTCTCTTTCATGACTCTGCTCCTTCCTCACGTCGTTTCAACTCTTCGTTTATGTAGGAGGCCAGCCTGTAGTCCTCTTCTTCAACCGCCTTGCCTAACTCCTCGCGCAGCTTGTCTGTTTCCAGCACATTGATGGGAATAGACACACGCTCCACGTTGGGACGGAAGGGCACGCTCTGAGCCTGCATCAGCTTCTTGTCTATAGAAATAGGAATGTTGCTGATGACGTGCAGCAGGATGGCGTCGCTCATGCGTATTTGGCGAATGAAGTAGTTGTCGCTGTTCATCAGCGACACCAGATACTGGCCATCCCTGATGTCATAGACGGTAATTTCGAGATCTTTCAGGTCAACGTATTCTTGGAGCATAGCCGTAAGCACCTCAGGCAGCAGGCTCTTGCAGATGGCTACCTGCTCGGAGCGGAGCTGCAATTGGGCTGCCATTGTCTTGTCACAGATAATGTTCAGCGCGCGCTCCTCCGATTCGTCGGTCAGGGTAATAATGCTCATTCCGTCGGCAGAACCGACGATTTCAGAGAGGCTTCGGTATCTGAGTGATATGCGTTCCATTTTCATGTTGACCATTCGGAGTGTTTCTTATCGGTGAAATCATTTTCTTTCGGGCTTGAACAGCAACGCAAAGGCAATGCCCACTACCAGTGAAAAGCCTGCAAAGATGAACCAGCAGGTCTGCCAGTCGCCAAGCAGGTAGCCGTCCTGCCATTGGCAATAGCTGTTGATGATTTCACCGGCTGCCAGCGTGCCTACCGTGGCTCCTATGCCGTTGGTCATCATCATGAACAGTCCCTGAGCCGAGGCCTTGATGCTGGGTTCACACTCCTGGTCAACGAAGATGCCACCAGAGACGTTGAAGAAGTCGAAGGCTACACCATAGACTATGCAGGAGAGAATGAACAGCGTGACTCCGGGCATGCCCGGGTCACCGACGCCAAAGAAGCCGAAACGGAACACCCACGCAAACATGGACATGAGCATGACCACCTTGATGCCGTAACGCTTCAGGAAGAAAGGAATCATTAGAATACACAGGGCTTCGCTAATCTGCGATATCGACGTCAGCAACGTGGCATTGTTGGCGGCAAAGGTGTCAGCAAAGGCAGGGTCGCCCTTGAAGCTGGTAATAAACGGACCGGCATAGCCGTTGGTCACCTGCAGACACATGCCTAACAGGGCGGAGAAGATGAAAAACAAGGCCATCTGCTTGCGTTTGAACAGCTTGAAGGCATTGAGGCCAAGCGTCTCTACAAGCGACACTTTTTCTTCTTTCTTCTCAATCTTGCATTCAGGCAGCGTGAAGCAATACACAAAAAGCACCAGACTGAGCAGACCGGAAACAAAGAACTGCATGTAGGTATATTGGAATTTGTGGGTGTTCTCGGCCAAGGTGAACGAGAAACCGCCATCGTCCCACACAGCACAGTTGACAAACCACATGGTAGCGATGAAACCGACTGTTCCAAGCACGCGGATGGGGGGAAAGTCCTTCACGGTGTCATAGCCGTTCTTCTTCAGAATAGTAAAAGCCGTCGTATTGGACAAGGCTATCGTGGGCATGAAGAAAGCCACACTTAGCGAGTAAAGTGCTATGAAAAGACCCTTGTCCTGTATCTCCTGACCGAAACCTGCCTGCAGGCCCATCCACCAGCAACCCAGCATGAAACCGCCTGCCAGCAGGTGGCACAAGCCTAAGGCACGCTGCGGCTGCATATACTTGTCTGCAACAATTCCCAAGAGTGTGGGCATGAAGATGCTGACAATGCCCTGAATGGCATAAAACCAGGAAATCTTATCGCCCAGACCTGCTACGCCTAAATAATTACCCATACACGTGAGGTAAGCTCCCCACACGGCGAACTCCAAGAAGTTCATAACCGATAAACGCACTTTCAGATTCATAGTCGTAATATTTTTATAGTTTTCTAATATAGGCTTTCTCGCTGTCAGCTTCCAGCCTTATTTCAATGGTTCCCCTCACCCACTCCGTACGGGGCAGTTCCTCGGTGAGAGGATAGGTTTTCACTACAATTCCGCCAACCAGTTCCACAACGCCCGGCGCTATCTTGCTGCCATCGGCCAACAGCACCTCATTGGCTGCCAACCGTCTTACTTCTTGCTGCCGTGCCGTCACTTGTTTCACTTCCTGCTGCGCGGTCATCTTGCCTTCAGGTCCTCTTGTCGTGTGCCTGAGGTGTTCAGCTTCCGCATGGGAGCGGGAGCCTTCAGCAGCGAGTCAGCACCTGCAGGATTAGCCACGCGGGGCATTTTTACTTCTTTCTCTTCATCAACGGCTTCTGTACTACCGCCCTTTTTGTTTTCCACCTTGTGGAACCGCAACAGCTGAATCTTACTCAGGAACAGCATGTTGTTAGAGTTGTTCTCGCCTGATGGGGCCAGGTAGAGGAAGGTACGTATCTGCTTGACAACATGGTGCTGGTCAGCAGGAATGCGCAGCGTCGCCACGCCTGACACCGTATTGTGTATGCTGTGAGTGGAAATGCTGTCGTTGTCGTAGGTGATGGCCATATAGATGAGTGCATCCTTGGCACCGGAACGATACAGGTAGGATGACAGCATGTTCAGCATGAAGGAGTCGCCCTTCCTGTAGGCTGTATCGGCCTTGATTTCAAACGACACCCTGTTGTAGCCTGGAACAGGCATGAGCAGTAGCTCGGTGGCATCGTTCCAGATGTTGGCCGTGTCGCCGCTCAGAGTAAACGTGGAAATGTCGGCCATGGCTCCCACAGAGGCTCCTATCTCGGTGGCATCTTCATTCAGACGCTTGCTCACACGCTCATAAATCTTGGCAAACCTATCGGCATGCGAGAAATAGTAAACCAACGAGGAGTCAAATTCTGCAGCAGTAACACCATACTTCTTCAGCATGGCTTCATGATACATGACCTCCTTGTAGTCCATGTCCATCTCGCTGTTTGACGTCTCACGGCTCATGGCGCGTGAAACATGGTAGTCGTAGAGGATGTCTTCCATGTCACCGGGGGAAATGATTCCATCCGGAATGGAAGGCTTACAACCCAAGAAGGTGGTCAAAGCCAACGCCAATATGATGATGATGCTACTTTTCCTCATGGCCGGAGACTGACTGGGGGGCTTCCTCTTCTGCGTCAGACGGTGAGGAAGGCCTGCTGAACGATATCTGGCTGAGCTCCTGACGGTAAAAAAGCAGCAGGGCTATGATGCCCACACTGACACAAGAGTCGGCAAAATTGAAGATGGGACTGAAGAAGATAAAGTCCTGACCACCAACAAAAGGAACCCATTGAGGCCAGGTGGATTCTATCAGCGGGAAATAGAACATATCTACCACGCGACCCATCAGGAAAGGCGCATAACCGTCGCCAAAAGACACAAACTCGGAAACATGTTCGTAGGTCGAGGCATTGAACATCAGACCGTAGAACATGCAGTCAAGAAGGTTCCCTATGGCTCCAGCCAGAATCAGGGAGAGCAGCACCACATAGCCGCCGCGGGCCTTCAGACTGACTTGCAGCCATATGTAATAGCTAAGACCTATGACGGCTACAATACGGAACAGGGAAAGAAACAGCTTGCTGCCTATCTCCATGCCGAAGGCCATGCCGGGATTCTCAATGAAGGTAATCTTGAACCAACTGGCAATCTCGATGCTTTCGTGCAAAGACATATTCGTCTTTACCCAAATCTTCAGAATCTGGTCTATGATAAGAGCAACCACCACGATGGCTATGGCTGTCCACCCACGGTTCCAAACTGTCTGTTTCGCAGCTACCATTTATTTGCGGCTCATCTTTGACTCTACACTCAGCGTGGCATGAGGAACAGCACGAAGACGCTCCTTGGGAATCAGCTTGCCGGTAATGCGGTCAATGCCATAGGTCTTGTTCTGGATTCTGACAAGAGCAGCCTCAAGACCCTGAATGAACTTCTGCTGACGGGCTGCCATCTGTATCAGTTCCTCTTTCGACTGGGTCGTGCTGCCCTCTTCCAATGCCTTGTAGGTGGGAGAGGTGTCGTCAACATCATTGGAATCCTGATTCATCAGTACTCGCATCATCTGGTCATAGTCACGCTTGGCCAGTGACAACTTGTCATTAATAATCTCGCGGAACTCCTCGAGTTCTTCGTCGGTGTAACGTGTTTTTTCAGACATAATGATTATGATTTTTTGATTTGTATGTTCAGCTTAAAGGTATCGAAATCCACTTCCTGACCATCATTTGCAGCCACAATAATAGAGTCGGCCAGCACCTGAGTCTTGATGTAGTCAGCAAAGCCATCAACAGACTTCTGGACCTCGTCGTTGGGTGACAAGACAATACTGATACGGTCGGTAATCTCAAGACCACTCTCCTTACGGATGTTCTGTACACGGTTAATGATTTCACGGGCCATACCTTCCTGCTTCAGCTCATCGGTGAGCTCTACTTCAAGGGCTACGGTCAGAGAGCCTTCGTTGCTGACAAGCCAGCCTGGAATATCCTCGCTGATGATTTCAACGTCGGCAAGCTCCACGGTCAGGGCATTGCCGTCAACGTCGATGCCAATACTTCCAGCTGATTCCAATGCAGCAATCTGCTCCTGCGAGAGACCATCCATCTGGGCGGCAACTCCCTTCATCAGTTTGCCGTACTTCTTACCCATAGTCCTGAAGTTACACTTTACCTTCTTGACGAGAATTCCCTGTCCTTCAACGAATTTCAGTTCCTTCACATTCACCTCGCTCATGATGAGATTCTTCACGGCCTCTATGTGGCGCTTTTGCTCCTCTGTAGCAGGAATCATAATGCTCTGCAGTGGTTGGCGAACCTTGATGTTTACCTTACGACGTAGAGCCAGCACCATTGAGGTAATCTTTTGAGCCATCTCCATACGAGCCTCCAGGTCTTTATCAATAAGACTCTCGTCAGCTACTGGGAAAGAGTCCAGATGAACGGAGTCTTTCTTACCGCCAAGGTCTTTGTACAGCTGGTCGGCATAGAATGGAGCAAACGGAGCCAACAGCTTGGCGACAGTCATCAGGCAGGTGTAAAGGGTCTCATAGGCCGAACGCTTGTCATCGCTCATCTCCTTACCCCAGAAGCGCTTACGGTTCAGGCGTACAAACCAGTTTGAGAGGTCATCGTTCACAAAGCTGTCTATCATTCGGCCAGCACGTGTGGGGTCATAGTTTTCTAATTCTGCCGTTACCTTCTGCACCAAGGTATTCAAGCTTGACAGAATCCACCGGTCAATCTCCGGCCGACCTGCAGCCTGTCCTGTATGTTGCGACTCTGCCACAACCATCCCAGTCCTTGGCTCCCAACCATCCACATTGGCATAAAGCGCAAAGAAGGAATACGTATTATATAAAGTACCAAAGAACTTACGACGAATCTCATCGACTCCCTCTGGGTCAAACTTCAGGTTATCCCAGGGTTCGGAGTTGGTCATCATGTAGAAACGGACAGCATCAGAACCATATTTGTCAATCATGTCAAAAGGATTGACCACATTACCCACATGTTTCGACATTTTGTTGCCTTTTGCATCGAGCACCAGTCCCGATGAAATGACGTTTTTAAAGGCAACGGAGTCGAATATCATGGTAGCAATAGCATGCAAGGTGAAGAACCAGCCACGGGTCTGGTCAACACCTTCGTTGATAAAGTCACAGGGGAAGGCAATGCGCTTGTCGATTAAATCTTTGTTTTCAAAAGGATAGTGTACCTGAGCGTATGGCATGGAACCGGAGTCAAACCACACGTCAATCAGGTCACTTTCACGCTTCATCTTCTTGCCGGAAGGCGAAACAAGGAAGATGTAGTCAACGTATGGACGATGAAGGTCTATGCGATCATAGTTTTCCTGAGTCATGTTGCCGGGCACAAAACCAGCATCCTTCAACGGATTGGAACTCATGAAGCCTGCTCTGACAGATTTCTCGATTTCATCGTACAGTTCTTCTATACTGCCTATGCATATCTCCTCACCTTCCTCACTACGCCAGATGGGCAGCGGAGTACCCCAGAAACGACTACGGGAAAGGTTCCAGTCATTCAGATTGTCAAGCCAATTGCCAAAGCGACCTGTTCCGGTTGACTCAGGCTGCCAGTTGATGGTCTTGTTCAGCTCGCTCATGCGCTCCTTGCAGGCTGACGACTTGATAAACCACGAATCCAACGGGTAGTACAGTACAGGTTTGTCTGTACGCCAGCAATGAGGATAGTTGTGGACGTGCTTCTCTATCTTGAAAACTTTGTTCTGTGCCTTCAGGTCCATGCAGATGGAGATATCCAACGTTTCGTCTTTGTCCGTCAGAGTGTCATCGTAGGCATTCTTCACATAACGGCCTGCAAACTTGTTCCACTCTTCCACGTTCACGTAGTTTCTTACAAATTCTGCATCGAGGTCTTCAAGCACAAAATACTTGCCCTGTAAGTCAACAACGGGACGCTCATTGCCTTTTTTGTCGATAAGTACAATGGGACATATACCGGCTTTCTTGGCCACAAAGGCATCGTCGGCACCAAAGTTTGGTGCAATGTGGACAATGCCTGCACCATCTTCCGTAGTAACATAGTCACCGGGAATGACGCGGAAGGCATCACCCATAGGCTTAATAGCCGGCATCAGCTGTTCATATTCCACGCCTACGAGGTCAGTACCTTTGTAATGGCCGACTACTCGATATGGCAAGAACTTCTCACCCTTGTTGTACTCGGGCATTTCGCCACCATCGGTGATGGCTCCCTCGGGTGCCAGATAGGCATTCAGACGTGCTTCAGCCAACACAATTGTTATCTTGTCTGCCGTATAAGGATTATAGGTTTGAACTGCCACGTAGTCAATCTTCGGACCTACGCAGAGAGCTGAGTTGGCAGCCAGTGTCCACGGGGTGGTGGTCCATGCAAGGAAGTAAGGCGTACCCCACCCTGTCATTTCGGGCTTGGGGTTCTTCATCTTGAACATGGCTGTGCAGGTAGTGTCTTTCACGTCACGATAACAGCCTGGCTGATTCAATTCGTGACTGGACAATCCTGTACCTGCAGCTGGTGAATAGGGCTGGATAGTGTAACCCTTATACAACAAGCCCTTCTGGTAAAACTGCTTGAGTAGCCACCACAGCGTTTCAATATATTTATTATCGTATGTAATATATGGATGGTCAAGGTCAACGAAATAACCCATTTTCTCCGTCAGTTCCCGCCACTCTTGGGTGTACATCATCACATTCTCACGACACTTGCGGTTATAGTCTTCCGTAGAAATATAACGCGCAGACTCCTTGTTGTCAATGTCTGCTTTTGTAATGCCCAGCTCCTTCTCTACGCCCAGCTCAACGGGCAGACCGTGGGTATCCCAGCCAGCCTTACGCTTGACCTGATAGCCACGCATGGTCTTGTAGCGGTTAAAAGTGTCTTTTATACTGCGGGCTAACACGTGGTGAATGCCTGGATGACCATTGGCCGAAGGAGGACCTTCAAAGAACACGAACTGAGGACAACCTTCACGTTCATCTACGGAACGAAGGAATACATTTTTCTCCTTCCACATTTGCAGGATGTCATTGTTCACCTGCGTCAGGTTCAAGCCGTTATGCTCGGCGAATCGTTTTGCCATTGTATCTTTCTTGTTTTTTATTCTTTATTTATTTGACGTGCAAAGGTAAATGTTTTTTTTGACTCCACCAAATTATTATAAAATTTTATGTTACGTCATACTGATTGCGGCGGTGACAGCAACAAACAGAAACGAAAAACAGAAAAAACACGTATATTTTTTTCATGGTTTTGCGAGAAAAGTTTGGAGGTATCAAATAATTTGTATAATTTTGCATTCGTTTTAAATACATCCCACTATGACAATAATGATGATAATACAGCTGCTGGTAGTGCTTTTAGCACTCTACGTAGGTTCACGTTTTGGCAGTCTTGCCCTCGGTGCCATCTCTGGCATCGGACTGGCTATTCTTGTTTTCGGCTTTGGCTTGAAGCCCGGAACGCCGCCAACTGACGTTATTTACATCATTATTGCAGCTGTCACCTGCGCCGGCATCATGCAAGCCTCGGGAGGCATGGACTGGCTCATACAGATAGCTGAGCGATTGTTGCGAAAGCATCCTGACCGAATTACTTTCCTTGCTCCGCTATGCACATTCTTCTTGACAGTATTAGTTGGAACAGGCCATGTGGTCTATACTCTGATGCCGATTATTGTAGATATTGCCATCAAGAAAGGTATTCGTCCTGAGCGTCCATGCGGAGTGGCCTCAATAGCCTCCCAAGTCGGAATAACATGCTCACCCATAGCAGCTGCCGTCGTTGCGTTCGTGTCAATATCCAATGCCAATGGTTTCGACATTACCATTCCTCAAGTTCTCATGGTCAGCCTTCCTGCATGTCTTTGTGGACTGATGGCTGCAGCCATCTGCTCATACCATCGGGGCTTAGACCTTGACAAAGACCCAGCTTTCCTGGCACGTATCAAAGACCCCGAGCAATATAAGTTTGTATATGGCGATTCTGCCACCACGCTGAACAAAACAATCAGTTCTGAAGCTAAGCGTGCTGTCTATATCTTTGTATCTGCTCTGGTGGTCATCGTTATCTTTGCTGCTTTTCAGGAACTGCTGCCGACCTACTCCACCCTAAAGGCCATTAAGGGGGCGGAAACTCTTGACATTCTGCCTGGCGTGAGCATGACTGCCGACCAGTTGGTGAAAGCCGGCGTAATAGCAGAAGGTCTGACGGAGACCTTTGAAAAACCACTGGCCATGAACCTGGTCATTCAGATTGTCATGATTTCTGCCGCAGCCCTCATGATTATATTTTGCAAGGCAGCCCCCAAGAAAGCCGTTTCAGGAGCTGTCTGGCAGTCGGGCATGGTAGCAGTCGTGGCCATCTATGGCATTGCATGGCTTGCCGATACCTATTTCTCCAACTACATGCCCGAAATGAAAGCCATAATGGGAGACATGGTGAAGGCCTATCCATGGACTATTGCCATTGCCTTCTTTCTGGTTTCCGTTCTCATCAATTCTCAAGGAGCCGTTGTTGTGTCCATGCTGCCACTTGCATACTCGCTCGGCATCCCGGGTTGGGTACTCCTGGGTGTTTTCCCCAGTGTCTATGGCTATTTCTTCATACCTAACTACCCATCAGACATTGCAACCGTGAATTTCGACCGTACCGGCACCACCGTCATTGGCAAATACCTGCTGAACCACTCTTTCATGATGCCTGGTTTGGTATGTGTGATTACATCGACGCTGGTGGCTTATATATTATCTATGATTATTTATTAAAGTAAAGACAATGGGAACAACTCAAACACACCATCACCATCATCACCATCACAGCCACAAGCGTGACTCATCCTCCATCTACAAGCACAAAAGTTTGCAGGCCATCGAATTCAAGAAGAAACTAACATATTGGTTCTATATCTCGCTGTGGGTAATTGCCTTCATCATGTTTTGTATCGTGGTGTTCATATACATTTGATGAGGGGCTGAAAATACGGATCACATCTTGCGAGTTCTCAATTTGTAGTTGCCTTCCAGTATAATACGCATGACTCGCTTAACACTGTCGTCTTCTGGTGACAGGGATAGTGCTACATGCCCCATGGTACGCCGCAGATTGATTTCCACACAAGGATGCAGCAGAAAGCCCCTGCCTTCTTTCCCTTCTACTACCATCATGTCAACTCCAAAGGGCCCTTTGTATTTCCCCTTATACAACCTGCCCGTCAATAGCTTGATTTTTTCTTGAATACATTTTAAGGTTTTCATTGGAACATAATGGTTTATCATTTCTTCCTTAACAGGTTCTGTTGCCAATATATTGCCAACGTATGCACCATTGGCTGCATGGAAGAGTGAAAGTCCCAGATATTCTATGTTCCCTTTTCCGTCACTAAAGAACTCCATACCGAAATCCTTGATTTTTTTGTAATAAGGCTCTACCATCACGCTTCCCTGAGCACGGATAACATTCAGAACCCACCTTTGCATGGATTCCGGAAAACTGTCGCATACAAACCGTATTCCCCGACCGCTTGAACTCCATGGAGCCTTTACTACAATATGCCGATACTGATGAAGTTTTTTCTCGATTTCATCGAGCGTCTGACAGCAGTAGGCACATCCAGTCGTCGCATCACTTTGCAATTCATGAAGCACGAGAGCAGCACAGCGCCGATGTGAGAGATTTCTGATTTCTTCGATTTCATCGCTGGTAGGCATTATTCGTTCATCAACACCATAGCGCAACAGCTGTGCCCGTAAGGCAGCATCCCACCCCCATGGCTCAATGCCGTCAACAGATATCGATGAAATATCCCTTTTTGTTACCAAGCGTGGAGCAGGACACTTGAGCCTGGCGCTGGCCACGAAGCGTTTGAAGACCTTTTGTGCTTCTTCTGCATTTTCCACCAGCACCACGTCACCTTCTGCAGCCCACAGGGCAGGCAGAAATCCAAGGTCGTTACGCAAGGCCCTACCCGCATGTGGCGCCGTGAAATTTGCCAAGTTCGAAGCTAAGGCAATGTCATGTTCTGGATTAAAAATATGTAATTTCACTGTAAAAGAATCTTAAATTTCTAATTTCGGGGACAAAAATACAACTTTTTTTTGAGAATTTGCTATATAGACTTTGCAAATTAAAAGAAAATGATTAACTTTGCATTCGTTTTAAAACAAATCAAGGTTTATTTCATGGAAGCGTTCTTCAGGACACACCGTTATTTAGTTGAACATACCAATGCACCAGTTCGTCGCATCCTAATGGATGAGATAGACTGGAGCCATCGTATGATTGGCATCAAAGGTACACGTGGAATAGGGAAAACGACTTTCCTTTTGCAATATGCCAAGGAGAATTTTGACATCAGAGACAGAAAATGCCTGTATGTCAACATGAACAACTTTTATTTTCAAGGACGTGGAATAGCAGACTTTGCCGGAGAGTTTTATCATCAGGGAGGACGTGTTCTACTGATTGACCAGGTGTTTAAGCAACCTGACTGGAGCAAGGAATTGCGTCGTTGCTATGATGAGCACCCGGGACTCAAAATCGTGTTTACCGGTTCAAGTGTGATGCGTTTGAAAGACGAAAACCCAGAATTGAACGGTATCGTAAAGAGTTACAACCTGCGTGGCTTCTCATTTAGGGAGTTCCTTAATCTGCTTACAGGAAATAATTTCCGTCCCTACACGCTTGACGAGATTCTCAACAATCACGAGCATATCATCAAACAAATACTTCCCAAGGTTTCCCCAAACAAGTATTTCCAAGATTACATCCACCATGGTTTCTATCCCTTCTTTCAGGAGCACCGGAATTACTCCGAAAACCTGTTGAAGACCATGAACATGATGACTGAGGTAGATATTTTGCTCATCAAGCAAATAGAACTGAAGTACCTGACAAAGATTAAGAAACTCTTTTATCAGTTGGCGGAAGAAGGCCCAAAGGCTCCTAACGTCAGCAAATTGTCACAGGAAATTGAGACGTCACGCGCCACGGTCATGAATTATATCAAATACCTGACCGATGCCAGACTGCTGAACATGATATATCCTGTTGACGAAGACTTTCCCAAGAAACCTTCAAAGATCATGCTCCACAACTCTAACCTGATGTATGCCATATACCCTATTCAGGTAGAAAAGCAGGATGCCATGGAGACATTCTTTGTCAATGCGCTTTGGAAAGACCATCAGATTAACCAATGTGGGCGTGAAAACTTCTTTACCGTTGACAAGAAATTGAAATTCCGTGTTTGCGACGCTGAGATACAAAACAAGATAAGGTGTAGCAACGACATCATCTATGCCCGCTACAATACTGAAATAGGAAAGGATAACCAGATACCGCTTTGGTTACTGGGTTTCTTATATTAAAATAGGTATAAAGGAAAGATAAGTGTGAACAACTAAACAAATAAATTTATTTATTTAATATTTTATCAAAATGGCAAAAGAAAAAAAATTTATCACCTGTGATGGTAATGAGGCTGCGGCTCACGTGAGTTACATGTTCTCTGAGGTAGCTGCTATCTACCCCATCACCCCGTCTTCGCCTATGGCGGAGCATGTTGACGAATGGGCTGCCCGTGGTCGCAAGAACCTCTGGGGTCAGACCGTAAGTGTGCAGGAAATGCAGTCTGAGGCTGGTGCTGCCGGTGCCGTTCACGGTTCACTGCAGGCTGGTGCTCTGACCACCACCTTTACCGCTTCTCAGGGTCTGCTCCTGATGATTCCTAACATGTACAAGATTGCCGGTGAGCTGATTCCCT
>JAGAYI010000001.1 GCA_017940545.1 Prevotella sp. | reverse complement strand
GGGAAGCCTCCCCCTCATATCTATGTCCCCCTATAGGGGGACAGATATAAGAGGGGGCAGAGGCTTCAGAAGGGCTTGTCGTCCTGATAGAGTTCCGTCTGAACAGGAGCCTGTGGCCTCAGGGCATAGATGACGTGAGCCCCATGGTCATACTCATCCATAACTTCATTCGTCAGTTAAACTCTTACGCCACGAAGTTACGGATAATCTCTGATTCCAACTACCCTTAGGGGTACTACGCGTGGGTGCCACGCAGTGAAGTTCGCTTTGCCCGCAGTATTTCCCGTTATTCCATGGCATCGTGCTGGGTATAGAGGGGAAATGCTGTTCTCACGTTGTTGTCAGATGTTAAAGATGACTCTTGCCAGGATTTCCCGTTGGCGCAGGGTGTTAAGGGTGTGTATTTTCAAATTGCGCGTCATGTACCTGCGCTCAAAAGACTTTGTACCGAAGAGGTTTGTACATTCCAGTACCACCTCTATGCTGTTTGTGTGGTAAGACAGTTGTACGTCCGAAAAGAAGGCAGTCGATACCGAACGGTCGTTGCTGTGGTAAAAATCGTTCGTCCAGCCCATCAGCCAGTTGCCGGGTGTAAAAAACAACTTCAGCTGATGTTCGAAAGACCAATAGTCAGCAACACCGTCAACCAGACTGAACGAACAGCCCGATTTCCCCTCGACAGAAAGCCACGTGGCGGGGCGGAGCGACATTTCCACATGCACATTCCCGTTTCTGTTCTTCTGCTTTTCGGGGACGTTCTTCATCAGCAGGAAATAGTCTCCCACGGAGTAACTTCCGTTTAACGTCACAGACAGGCTGGACCAGACAAACGACTTGCCGAGATTTCCATACAGGGTGGCCACATGTCGGTTTTTCCTGTAGTCGGTTGCCGTTCTTACATATACGTTCTGCTGCACAGCGCTTTGATAGATGATTTCCTGCATGTTCGTCAGGTAGCTGAAGCTGATACCCGTGAACCAGCCCGTGGCGGCACTCCTGTACGAAAGTGATGCCGAACCCAGGTGCATCATGGTCTGTTCCGTGTCGCCCGTCCCCTGCAGTTTCTGTGTCTGGCTGACATAGACAGGCAGTACGCTGATGGTCTTGATGTCAGCAGGTTGCCAGTCGTAGTTGTAACTGAGCGACGCTTCCCACGTCGGTGACAGTCGGCATGAGGCAGACACATGCGGCATCAGCACCAGGCGGGTGTCGCTGCGGTCTTTGTACTTTCTGAAGATGGTGCTTATCCGGGCAGCGACATTGAATTTCCATGCCTTCACGGTAACGTTGGCAGAGGGCTCGGCATAGACCTGATACTCTTCGTAGGTGTCTTTCGTTCCCTGTTCCAGCTGCTGGTTCCGCATCTTTGCGCCCGCTTTTCCCCTCAGGCTCACGCTTTTCCAGTCATGTTCGTAATAGCCATAGACATCCCAGTACAGCTGACTCATGTTCAGCTGCTGCATGCTCTCGTCTGCCAACAGCAGTTTTCCGGGCGGTTAAGTATAAGAGAAGTCAGAGGCGACGGAATAGCTGTTCTTGCCTTGCGTCTTGCGAATCATCTTGAAGTTGTCCACCACATACCGTTTCCTTGGTGTCACCTCCTGCCGGGACGACGTGCCGTTAAGTACCGACCGCCCCTCGCTGTCGTTGAAGTCAACATACCCCTTGAGGTCGTTTTTCAGGTAGAAGTTGTCGCGGTTTGCACTGTAGCACAGCTCACCCCTCCACTCATTTCTGCGGCTCTGCCCCTGCGTGTCGTCAACGATCGTGGAGGAGTCTGCATCAAGATAGACCGTTTCGCGGCTTCGCGTCTGGCGGCTTCTGTCGTACAGCCAGGAGAATTGCAGCCGCAGGTCATCCTCTTTTTTTGTTTTCAGCAGCCAGTTGGTAGCCACAACATGCGTGTCGTTGAACCGGCTGCGTTGGGCACCGACTGACGCGGTACCAAGAGAGAGATTCCGCAGTAGGCCGTTCTCTGTGGGGGCACCTTGTTCAAAAGGGGTCAAATCCTGTATCTCACGCTGTATGTCCTTGCCTGTGTTGTTGGTCTTATACATGGACAGGCTCTGTAGCTTTCGGCCGAAGACCATTTCCATCAGCCTTACGTCGCGCAGCCACTTCGTACTGCCTTGCAGGCCGGTACCCGATGCCAGCTCGGCAATACCCGACCACACACTCTTGGCATCGTCTTTCAGCACGATGTTGATGGCCGCCTGCCGGCTGAACTCCACATTCCTCAGCATCTTGACGGGCTGGTGGTTCTCCAGCACCTGTACCTTCTTAATCTTGTCGGGCGAGAGGTTTTCGCTGATCTGTGCATACTGTCCGCCCATCAGGTCCATGCCCTCCACATAGAACTTGTTGATTTTCTGTCCCTGATACTCGATGGAACCATCGGTCTTGACAGACAGCCCGGGCATCTTGGCAATGACGTCGGCTATGGAGCGGTCTTGCTTCTGGCGGAACACAGACACCAGATAGTTCAGCGTGTCACCCTCCGCACGTATGCCGTCGGGTCTTACCACCACCTCGCGTATGGCCGTCACCTCTTCCGACATCTTGACAATCTGTCCGTTTCTGTATTCTTTTACACCCAATACTGTCTTCTTGAAGCCCATCATGCTGAAACTGATGCTGTCCGCATGTTTGCCTTCGGGGACCGACAACCGGAAAGTGCCGTCAGCGTGCGAACGAGTAAAGGCGACTACACTGCCACCACGCGTCTGCAGCACCACGGAAACACCGGGCAGCTCAGCACCGCCGTCATCGCAAACACGACCATGGAAGGACTGCGCAACGGCTGACAGCGGCAAGACAATGACTGCCAGGAACAACAACTTTCGCGCCATGCTATTTCCTCTTCTTCCGTTTCTTCTTATCCTTCTTCGGCTTGGCGAAGGTCTCAAACAGACAGGGCTTCTTCGGAACAAACTTATACTCCTTGCCATTCTTCATGCGCTTGTATATTCTTGACCCTGTCATCATATAGGTATAGGCATCATTGTCCATGAATTCCATCGTCATGAGTTCTTCTGCTCTCTCCGGCGTAACAGACATCTTCCCCTCATACGGCGGATATTCATATAATTCACCATGTCCTTTCTTCACACCCAAGCAAGTAAACCGGAACAGGCCGTCGGCATCGTGGGCAGAAAGAATAAGCCCCGGCAGTCCGTGCAGCTTCCATGGGCCGTCGTTGAACGGCAAGTCCAGAGCGTACCATGCCGTCCAGGTGCGCCCCCGGAATTTCGTTGTCGCCTTTTTGCACGGATAGTTGCAGATAACGGTGTCACCTTCCGCCGGAACCCAGTCAAAAAGACCTTCCATCCGGTCCTCCACCGTAATCCAGAAGGGCATGTGGATAAAAGTCATCGTCCCCGCCTTGGGCATGTTTTTATAAACCTCAAACTGCATCAGCGTGCCTTTGTAAGGGCAGACACCGCTGCTGTTCTTCTTGTACCATTCAAGGTGCAGGCTGTAGTAGCGCGAGGAGTGCTTGCCTATTGCCAGACACTGCATCTCCTGTGACAGCGACTTGTCTGTTTCGAACATCTTACATTTTGCCTGATAGGTAATGTTCCACAAGGCTTCGTCTGTCTGCGCCGTGGACGTGAGACAGACTGAAAACAAGAACGATAAGAATAACCATTTTTTCATACGCATCAGTATTAATTTGAATTTTTTTGTATAGTTATGTGGAGCACCATATTGGTTGACGAGTATGTTTCTGGCTCCATCTACGTCATTACCTTCAAAATTACGGTAAAACCCTGTTTGCGTCTCCCTATTATAGACATAACATCTTACACCTCCTCCAGAAATTCCATGTGAGACAAATCGCCTGCTTCTGTTGTCAAAAGTAATATCATTTTTATTTTTTGTAAATACTGTCCGGTAATGGGCTTAAACCAATATCTTTCATTAAACTATCAGATAAATGTTTGTCTTTTAAAAGAACGCCTTTTGCTGGTGTCCATACTTTGAATGGGCTGTTGTAAAGGGAGCGTTTTTCGTATGTGACATAATATTTATCTAAAAATAAGGCCAGAGACTCTGGTTTCAATCGTTTCGCAATGACTTCTCCTTTTAAAAGCTGATAAATGGAATCATTTTTTAGCCTATGTGGAGAATGAAGAAGTATAGGAGACAAAGCATGTGTTTCCTCATATTCATAAAAATCACCTACTGTTTGTTCTGTTGGCCATCCGTATTTTCTAATCAATGAGATTGCTCTCTCAAAGCAGAATGAATCAATTTTTGATATCTTGACATAACCCAAGTATTCTGAATCATGAAAGATATTATTATTTCTTATGCCTTGATCAAGCCCCCATAACTTAATTAATTCTATAAGTACACTATCTTTTTTATTTGTGGCTTTTCCTACTTTTGTAACATTACCATTGCTTGCTTGTATTATATTTGTACAAGATGAGAAAATGGCAATAGAGGAAAACAACATCCAAAGAATTATTAATGACTTCATACCTTAATTCCGCAGCACTTTAGTTTAACTTTCTTTATAAGTTCCTGAGCAACAAAAAGTTCTTCGACGCGCGAAGCGGCAAAGCCGAGCGGCTCAGGATTTTGCCATGTCATATTTTTCACTTACCTTAGTGCTGCAAATCAAGACAAGCAAAATCATCAATGACATGGCAAAGGTACCACAAAAATCTGAGAAAATCACCGCTTTTGGCGGAATATTTTTCGTTTTGGACAAATTCGACTCTATTCTGTCCTCTGTGATAGACTCACACTTAGGACTTCGCAGCACTCTGATTGGCTATCAGTACAGCGAGATTATACGTGCCATTTTCTCCGTGTTCTGCTGCGGTGGTTAATCATGGGGACTCTTTGTACCTTCAGGTCAAAGAAGGTTTAGCTCGACGGCCCGAAGGGGAAAGTCAACCGGCCCGACAATCCTTAAAGATATATCCAATAATTCAGAACGATGATAAGGATGGACAACAGGCATACAACAAGGCACTTCAAATACTTCTCTGCCCTGCTGTAATGGATGTACGTTCTATAGCCGAAGTAGAGCATACCCAGCACAGGCGGAATCAATGCATAGTAGTCAAAAACCGCCATGTCCTTGTAGTTCCTTGCAACTATAGGCAATGTAATATAGTAAACTATATACAATGTAAGCAAATACTTTTCCATACTTTCAATTCTTATTTATAATTTTGTTTAAACGTGTTTATTAAAATCGGCTGCAAAGTTATGCATGAAAGAAATGCTACCAAAAGAAATTACTTTGCAAAAACTTTGCAAACCAAAATGCAAAGTTTTTACAAAGTACAGTAAATTCCTGATTATCAGTATTTAGAGCGAATTGATAACGGCATCCCAGTCCTTGGCACTATCTTTCTTGCCAAAGGCTTTCTGATACAAACGGCTACGGGTCGTGGAAATGGTTGGTTGGGCCTTGATGAGGATTTCTGCCATTTTATTCAAGTCGGTGTCTGCTTTTATCAGGAGGCAAACACGGTATTCTAGTTCTGACATTTTACCACAGAGTTCAAAAAGTCTCTGGGTGAAACCTTTGTATTCCTGATTGATGATGGCAGACAGTTCCTTCCAGTCTTCGTCGGTAATGGTCTGTGGGCTACCATCGTTAGTTAGTCGAAGTATTTGGCGATAAGCGTTGGAATCCCTGATGATACGCAAGGATTGTTTGGCCTCTCGCTCCTTCACTATAGCCATCTCAAGAGAGGCTTCCAGCTTGCCCTTCTCATTCTCTAACTGTTGTCTCAGTTCATCGTTGGTAGTTCCAGCATCTTGCAGTTGAACCTCCAGTTCTGCGATTCGCTGGCGGCTTTGCTGGCGATATTCCTCAGACTGCCGGAACAACTCTTCTTTGATGCGCTCCAGCTCTTTCAACTTTGTTGCCTGCCTGTGCCTGTATCGATTAAAAAACAGGAAGAATGCCAGAACAAGCACGATGATGGCAGCAACTGTCATTAAGAGAATCTTCTCTTTGTGGTCGTTCTCTATTTTCAGTTCGTAGTTCTCAGCTTCTTTCTTCTGGTAGTTATAGGCACTATTGGCTTGAGCAATATCTGCGGTACTATTGGCCTTGTCTATCCAGTACCTCAATTCCTGATACTCTCGATAATGCTGTAAGGCTTCTGCGGAACGGTTTTTCCTGATATTAATCTCTGCCAATATCTGATGAGCATGGCACTGTGCATCTTTTCTTCTGCACAGAAGCAATCGTTGTGAATAGTATTCCGCCGAATCTGTCTGATTGCTTTTATGGTAGAAGTCTGATAATATGGAAAGAATTGCAGTACTGTCCGTCCGCTCTATCATATTTAAAAGCGGTAATACATATTTCTTGGCCGAATCGACCTTGTTAAGATCAAGATAAGTTCCTGCCAACTGAAGACATACACTTGTCTTCATAAATTCGTCATGCGCCTTATTTGCTAATGTCCGAGCTTGATAAAAATAAGGTAAGGCTTCCCTTTCTTTGTCCGCCCATTTGTAGGAAATGCCGATATCCCTCAAATTGAAAATCATTCCAACGGTGTCATTGATGTCTTTGTCGAGTTCGTATGACTGCTCCGAGCATCGGCGTGCTTCTTCATACATGTTACGATAGACAAACAGATAGCCCATCTGACTATATACCTTACTTAATAAGGCTTTGTCTTGGTCATCCTCTGGCATGGGGAGACTATGGCCATCGGTCAGGAGAACCTCTGCCTTGTGGAAGTAGTCGAGGGCCTGCGGCACGTTACTGTTTTCTGCACAGATGCGTCCGCCATAGTAATAGGCTATGGGAAGCAGGTGCTCATCACCGTCGTCCTCGAAGTAGGTCACCAACTGCTCTGCCTCCTCTGTCGTGGCATCTAACTGGTCGAGGTGGTCACTGACCTTGGCACGTAGCAGGTAATAATACATCCGATTGCCCTCGGAAACATTCAGCGTGTCAAACTTGGACAGCAATACGGCTGCACTATCCGGACTGGTATCGGCCATGCTGTCAATAGCGATGAGCTCTGGTTCATACTGCTGACCGCAGGAGAACAGAAGCAGACCGCATAAGGTACATACGATGTCGTGGAGCCTCTTCATCTTATAATTCCATGTTCATTCAACTTACAAAGGTATGGATAACTATTGAAACTTCCGCCCCCTGCAACTTATTTTAACATGGGTAGCGCTAAAAAAGGTGTAAAGATTTTGGGGTTTCAATTATTCTTCGTACCTTTGCAAAGTTTTGGTAAAACGCGACTGTGGGCCTGAAAATGCCCTTAAACGCGAAATCTTCCAAAAAGCAGAGAATAAAAAATGAATAATTGAAAAATAAATTGTAAATAGTTAAATTGTAAATAAGATAGATGGATCAGACTTTCGACAACGACAGAATCATGAAGATTAACATCGAGGAAGAGATGAAGTCATCGTACATCGACTACTCCATGTCGGTCATCGTGGCTCGAGCGCTTCCCGATGTGCGCGACGGGTTCAAGCCCGTACACCGCCGAATTCTCTTCGGCATGAAGAACATTAACAACGTCTCTACACAACCTTATAAGAAATGCGCGCGCGTGGTGGGCGAGGTGCTGGGTAAGTATCACCCGCACGGCGACAGCTCGGTGTATGGAGCACTGGTGCGCATGGCGCAGGACTGGAACCTGCGATACACGCTGGTTGACGGACAGGGTAACTTTGGCAGCATTGACGGCGACTCGCCGGCGGCCATGCGTTACACGGAGTGCCGCCTTTCGAAGATGGGCGAGCACATCATGGACGATCTGGAGAAGGACACCGTGGATATGATGAACAACTTCGACGACTCGCTCACCGAGCCTACCGTCATGCCCACGAAGATTCCGAACCTGCTGGTGAACGGTGGCAACGGTATTGCCGTAGGTATGGCTACCAACATGCCTACACACAATCTGGGTGAGGTGATTGACGGTTGCTGCGCATACATTGACAACCCTGACATTGACACCGAGGGGCTGATGCACTATATTCCCGGACCGGACTTCCCGACGGGAGCCTACATCTACGGACTGCAAGGCGTACGCGATGCCTACGAAACAGGCCGTGGGCGTATTGTGATGCGGGCCAAGGCCGAGATAGAGAGCGGCGACACCCACGACAAGATTGTGGTAACGGAGATTCCATACGGTGTGAACAAGGCTGACCTGGTAGCGTATATTGCCGACCTGGCAAACCAGCACAAGGTGGAGGGCGTGGCCAACGTGAACGATGAGTCAGGTCGTCAGGGCATGCGTATCGTCGTTGACGTGAAGCGTGACGCCAATGCCAATGTGCTGCTGAACAAACTCTTCAAGATGACGGCTCTACAAAGCTCATTCTCAGTCAATAACATTGCACTGGTGAAAGGGCGTCCACGCTTGCTTACGCTGAAGGAGTGCGTCAAGTACTTCGTGGAACACCGCCACGACGTGACCATACGTCGCACGCAGTATGACCTGAAGAAAGCACAGGAGCGTGCACACATCTTAGAGGGCTTGATTATTGCTGTCAACAACATTGACGAGGTGGTACACATTATTCGTAACAGTGCGACGCCCAGCGACGCTCAGCGTAACCTGGAAAAGCGCTTTGAACTGGACGAGCTGCAGTCGAAAGCCATCGTTGACATGCGTCTGAGTCAGTTGACGGGCCTGCGCGTCGATCAGCTGCACCAGGAGTATGACGACCTGATGAAGCTGATAGCCGACCTGCAAGAGATTCTGGATAACCCCGAGCGCTGCAAGGAAGTGATGAAACAGGAGCTGCAGGAGGTGAAGGAGCAGTATGGCGACGAACGCAAGACGGAGATTATTCCCTTCGACCACGAGTTCAATGCCGAGGACTTCTATCCCGACGATCCCGTAGTCATTACCATCAGTCACATGGGCTACATCAAGCGCACGCCGCTCAGCGAGTTCCACGAACAGGGCAGGGGTGGCGTCGGCGCCAAGGCGGCAAGACACCGCGACAACGACTTCACGGAGTACATCTATCCGGCCACGATGCACAACACGCTGCTCTTCTTCACCCAGAAGGGACGCTGCTACTGGCAGAAGTGCTACGAGATTCCCGAGGGCGACAAGAACGCGAAGGGCAGGGCTATTCAGAACTTGCTGAACATTGAGCCTGATGATTCCATCAATGCCGTGCTGCGCATTAAGAACTTCAACGACAGTGAGTTTATTAACTCTCACTACGTAGTCTTCGCTACCAAGCAGGGCGTGGTGAAGAAGACATGCTTAGAGGCGTACTCGCGGCCACGTAACAATGGCGTCATAGCCATCAACATCAACGAGGGTGACCAGGTGGTTGGCGTAAGGCTGACGAATGGCCACAACGAGATTCTGATGGCTAACCGCAACGGACGGGCCGTACGATTCAACGAGGACCAGATTCGCAACATGGGACGCGTGGCAACGGGCGTGAGAGGCATGAAACTGGACGGCGGCGACGACGAGGTGGTAGGCATGGTGTGCGTGAACGACCCGCAGACGGAAACCATCATGGTGGTCAGTGAAAACGGCTACGGCAAGCGTACTGACATTGAGGACTACCGCAAGACGGCGCGTGGAACGAAAGGCGTGAAGACCCTGGCCATTACTGAGAAGACGGGACGACTGGTGGCCATCAAGGTGGTGACTGACGAGAACGACCTGATGATTATCAACAAGAGCGGCATCCTGATTCGACTGAAGGTGGCTGACGTGCGCACCATGGGGCGTGCCACACAGGGCGTAAGACTGATTAACCTGACGAAGAAGAACGACGTCATTGCCAGCGTCTGCAAGGTGGCTACGTCACAGGACGACGAGGAAATCGAGGAACTGTCAGAGGATAACTCAGAGCACTCAGATAACTCTGAAAACTCAGAGAATTAAACCTTTCGGACGAAAACAAGTCATAAATAATGTTCAACCAATAATTTAAAGAGCTTATGAAAAAGTTAATGATGATGGCAATCATGTTCGTAGCAAGTGCTGCGGCATTTGCCGGTGATTCGGATGCCCTGAAGGCTATCCTCAAGGCTAAAACCTATGCTGAGGCAGAACAGCTGCTGAAGACGAACCTGAGCCAGCTGGCTAACGACCAGGAGAAGGCCGAGGCTTACAACAAACTCGTGGAGCTGGCACTGGACGCTTTCAACGAGCAGGACACCAAACGCATGATTCAACAGCCGTTCGACGCTCCCGTCATGTACGACAATGCCTACAAGGCACTGGTGAATGCCATGGAGTGCGAGAAGTATGACCAGCTGCCCAATGCGAAGGGAAAAATCAAACCGCGTTTCCACAGCAAGAACCAGGACCGACTGAACGCTGCTCGCATAGCAGTCATCAACGGGGGCGTGGAGGCTGCCAACAACCAGGACAACAAGAAGGGTTACGACTACTTCTCCATGTACATGAACTCTGCCAAGCACCCTCTGTTTGCTGACGCTGAGTACATCAAGAAGGACAGCAACATCGGACTGGCTTCTTACTATGCTGGTCGATGCGCCATTCTCAACGAGGACTATGCTGCAGCTACTGCTGCGCTCGACGATGCACTGAACGACACCAGCGCTGAGATACGCAACGGTGCCTTCGAGTTTAAGCTGTACGCCATGAACCGCAGTCAGAAAACGGCTGCCGACTCTGCCAAGTTCCTTAGCGACATGAAGGAGCTCATGGCCAAGTATCCTGACAACGACAAGGTGTTCGGTACGCTCGGCGATGCACTGCTGCAGCAGGACAAGACGGCCGAACTGCAGGAGCTCTGCAGTAAGCATGCCAACAACCCGCTGGCCGGCATCTATCTGGGAATGATTGCCATGAACGAGAAGAAGTATGACGAGGCTATCGCTGCCTTCAGCAAAATAGCACCCGAACACCCCAGCTTCCTGCAGGTGGTCTTCAACCGTGCCGTGTGCAAACTGAACCTTGCTGGCGAATTCCAGGACAAGAACTCAAACAAGAATACGGGGGCCATGACACCCGACAATGAGGCTAAGTTCAAGGCTCTGCTGAACGATGCACGCGTTGACTTCGAGAAAGCTCGCGAGCTGGACCCCGAACAGCAGACTGTGCGCTGGGCCGTGCTGCTACGCAACATCTACTACAACCTCGGCGACGAGGCTAAGTATAAGGAACTTGAAAACCTGTAAAGTCTGAATAAAAATGTGTTTACGTGGAAGGATTCCTGCTCAGCTGTCTTTCATGCTGGTACTTGTCTCTTTCCTGACTTATACACCGTGCCTGAGAGCTCAGAAAAAAGAGCTTGCTCAGGCACGGTCTTACATCAAGAGCGGCAAGAACTTCGACAAGGCTGAAAGGCTGATGAACGAACTGCTGGCCAAAGACGCTGCCAACCGGCAGAACCTGAAGATACACGAAATGCTGTATCTCGCCGTCAGAAAACAGTATGAAGCGGGCAACGAGAAACTGTATCTCAAACAGAAGTTCGACACCGCCATGCTCTTTAACCTCACCAAGCGCATGTTCAACATCTGCCAGCGCTTAGACTCCATTGACGCACAGCCTGACAAGAAGGGTAGGGTGAGGCCTGAATACCGTAAGAAACACGCACGGGAACTCGACGAGGTACGCCAGAACCTCTATCTCGGAGGGCGATTCTTCCTGGCTAAAAGCTGCTACCAGGTGGCCTTCAACTATTTTGACACTTATCTGGATTGTGCACGCCAGCCGCTGTTCACCGACTACCGGTACCTGCAAAATGACTCGCTCATGAAGCATGCTGCCTACTGGAGCACCTACACAGGCTTTAAGGAACAGTTGCCGGAACACATATTGAAATACGCCCAACTGGCACTACAAGACACGGTCAACGCGCAGTTTACCCTGCAGTACATGGCCGAAGCATACCGCATGAACAATAACGACTCGCTCTATGTGCAGACACTTACCGAAGGGTTCCGGAGATTTCCAGAACATGTGTATTTCTACCCGAGGCTGCTGGACCTCTACAACAGCAGGGAGCAGTACGCACAGGCGTTGGAACTGTCGGAAGAAGCACTCAGCCATAACCCTGAAAATGAACTCTTCATCTTTGGAAAATCAACCGTGCTGCTGAACATGGGGTACAACAAGGAAAGCCTGGCACTCAGCGACAGCCTCATCAGCCGGAATGCCGACATGAGCGAACCTTACTTCAATGCTGCCACAGCCATACTCAACCAGATTGTACCGCTGGAAAACAACAGCAGGAAAAACAGGAAAGAAATCAACAACCTTTACCGGAAAGCACGCCCATACATGGAGCACTACCGCACGCTGGCTCCAAAAAAACAAGACAAATGGGCACCCGCACTCTATAAAATCTATCTTAACCTGAACATGGGGAAACAGTTTGACGAGATAGACAAATTACTAAAAAAATAAAAAAACAACTGCCTTTGGCATGACTTTCCGTAATATTTAGTATCTTTGTAGAATCATAAAAACAAAGAATCTAAAACTTATCAAAACTATTATGGAAAATAACGCTCAACTCATTGCTCAGTGCGAGGCACGGGCAAAGGAATGGCTTACTCCGGCCTTTGACGAGGAGACACGTAAAGAAGTACAGGCCATGCTGGACAATCCGGACAAGACAGACCTCATCGATGCTTTCTATCGCGACCTGGAATTCGGAACAGGCGGACTGCGCGGCATCATGGGAGCCGGAACAAACCGTATGAACAAGTACATCGTCGGCATGGCCACACAGGGTTTTGCCAACTACATCCTCAAGGCTTTCCCCGGTAAGCAATGCTCGGTGGTCGTGGGCCACGACTGCCGCAACAACGGCCGTATGTTTGCCGAATCTGTTGCTGACATCTTCTCGGCAAACGGCATCAAGGTGTATCTCTTCGAAAGCTTGCGTCCTACACCTGAAATCTCTTTCGCCATCCGTCAGCTCGGCTGTCAGGCAGGTGTAAACGTAACGGCATCTCATAACCCACGCGAATACAATGGCTACAAAGCCTACTGGGACGACGGAGCACAAGTGCTCAGTCCGCACGACACGGGCATCATTGACGAGGTGAACAAGGTGAAGATTGGCGACGTGAAGTTTGAGGGCAACAAGGAACTCATCGACATCATTGGCGGCGAAATGGACTGGGACTACCTGCAGGCAGTCAAGGAGGCCATGGTCGATCAGGAGGTCATACTGCGCCAGAAAGACCTTAACATCGTCTATTCACCCATGCACGGAACCGGACGAGTCATTATCCCTGAGGCACTGCGCTCATGGGGATTCCAGAACATTCACGTAGTGCCCGAGCAGATGGTCATCGACGGAAACTTCCCAACCGTCGTCAGCCCCAACCCTGAGAATGCAGAGGCCATGACACTCGGCATGAAGCTGGGAACACGCCTGAACGCCGACCTCGTCATAGCCAGCGACCCCGATGCTGACCGACTGGCCATCGTCTGCCGAAACGCAAAGGGCGAGTGGGAAATACTGAACGGTAACCAGACCTGCATGATGTTCTGTTGGTACATCATAGCCAACAAGAAAAAACTTGGCCAGCTGAAGGGCAACGAATTCCTCGTAAAGACCATCGTAACCACCGAAGCCATTGCCGAGATAGCCAAGAAAAACGGTGTGGAGCTGCGTGACTGCTACACGGGCTTCAAATGGATTGCCAACGAGATTCGCATCAGCGAAGGCAAGCAGAAGTACATTGGCGGAGGTGAGGAGTCGTTCGGATTCCTGCCATTCGACAAAGTTAGGGACAAAGACTCCCCTGCCAGCATTTGCCTCATCTGCGAGATTGCTGCCTGGGCTAAGGACAACGGCATGACGCTCTACGACCTGCTCATGAACATCTACGCTGAGTATGGCTTCTCACGTGAAGTAACCATCAATGTGGTGAAGCCCGGTAAGACTGGTGCTGACGAAATCAAGCAGATGATGGTTGACTTCCGCAACAATCCTCCCACGGAACTTGGCGGCTCGAAGGTCTGCCTGTGGAAGGACTATCAGACATTAGAGGCAAAATATGCCGACGGAAAGGTTGAGAAGCTGAATATGCCTACCACATCCAACGTTCTGCAGTGGTTCTGTGAGGACGGCACCAAGGTCAGCGTACGCCCCAGCGGCACCGAGCCGAAGATTAAGTTCTATACCGAAGTGAAGGATCCTTCGTTCAAATGTGCCGGTTGCTACGAGCGTTGCATGAAGGGTGCCGAGGAAAAGATTGAGGCCATTAAAAAGTCACTCAATCTGTAAAATTGGTGCAATATAAGAAAGCGAAGCGAGGGGTGAACGGAACGGTTCACCCCTTTTTGAAAGTTTTTTTAAAAATATCTTACAAAAAATTTGCAGGTGTCAAAGAAAAGCATTACCTTTGCACCGCATTTGAGAGAAGATGTTTCGGTAACATACCGGGTAAGGAAGTTTGGGTGAGTGGCTGAAACCAGCAGTTTGCTAAACTGCCGTGCGGGTTACCGTACCGGGGGTTCGAATCCCCCAGCTTCCGCTTGACTATAAAAAAGTTGAGCCAATGCTCAAAGACAGCTAACGGTCGGTTCATCTAACGGTTAGGATACAAGATTCTCAATCTTGGCATAAGGGTTCGATTCCCTTACCGACTACCAAAAGAGCCTCGGACATCATGCCCGAGGCTCTTTCTATTGTATCATCAAAGGAGAAACACTCCTCCTGCATTATGCAGAAGGAATGTTCTTCAGAATGTCAAGCAGATGGTCCCATACCATTTGAACGGTAGGAATGAGCAGGCGCTCGTCGGGTGTGTGGACATTACGTAGGGTGGGGCCGAAGCTGACCATGTCGAGGGCAGGGTAGCGCTCAGAAAAGAGACCACACTCCAAACCAGCATGGATGCCACGCACGTTGGGCTCTTTTCCAAACAGTTTTTTGTAGGAGTCAACAACAATCTTCTGCAACTCGCTGTTCTGCCGCATTTTCCAGGCAGGATAGCCGTCGGAACTGACAACATGGGCACCTGCCAGTTCAAAGACAGCAGCAAAGGTGGCACACATATTGTCAAGATTTGACATGACGTTAGAACGCTGCGAAGATAGAATGTTGATTTCATTCTCCTCAGTATGTACGCTGGCAATGTTGCTGGAAGTCTCTACCATGCCACCCAACGCCTCATCCTGGCAGATGGCATAGATGCCGTTGTCAACACCCTGTATGGCCTTGATGAAACGGCAGGCCACATCGCCCTTGATGACTGGTTCGGCACCGGTGCTCTCCATTTTGAAAACCATGCTGGAATCGGTCACGTGGAACTCGTCCTGAACATCAACGGCATACACGTTCCAGTCGGCCCGGATGTTTTCCTTCACGTCGTTAGGAACAGCTATTACGAAATATCCGTCGCGAGGTATGGCATTGTGGAGCTTACCTGAGTGGAACTGAGCCAAACGGATACCGTCGTATCGTTTCATCTCCTGATACAGGAAACGACCCAGCAACTTGATGGCATTGGCGCGTTTCTTGTTGATATCGTCACCGGAATGTCCTCCGTTCAACCCTTTGATGGAACCACGAATGTAAAAAGAACCGGCAGGAGCCTCTTCGCGGCTAATGTCGAAACGGGCTGTCGTGTTACGACCACCGGCACAGCTGACAAAAATCTCTCCTTCGTCCTCAGAGTCCAGATTTATCAGATAGTCGCCTGTCATGAAGCCTGACTTCATGCCCTCGGCACCACTCAGCCCCGTTTCCTCGTCGCGAGTAAAGACACATTCTATGGGACCGTGCTCAATGTCATCAGCCTCCAGCAGAGCCAACTCCATTGCACAGCCGATGCCGTCGTCGGCGCCAAGTGTAGTACCTTCGGCCGTCAGCCATTCACCGTCAATATAGGTACGTATGGCATCCTTGTCGAAGTCGAACTCCACGTCAACAAGTTTGTCGCACACCATGTCCATGTGGCTTTGCAGAATTACCGTCTTACGGTTCTCCATGCCTTTAGCTGCCGGTTTACGGATGAGCACGTTGCCCGTCTCGTCAACCTTAGTTTCCAGACCGTGGCTCTCACCCCAGTTCCTCAAATACTCAATCATTTTTTCCTCACGCTTTGAGGGGCGTGGAATTGCGTTAATCCGTGCAAATTGCGCGAACACGCCTTGCGGTTTTAAATCACTCTTATTCATTGTTTTTATAATAGTATAATGTTTCAAAAGGTTGAGTACTTCGTCGGAAATGATAATAAATCGTAATTTATTTTGCATTTCGCTCGGTTTACACTACCTTTGCAGCGCAAAATTAATAAAAAATGACGGAACTATTGCTCATTGGTGCGTTAATAATTGCTATAGGCATGTTATTTCTGCTGGTCAAGGTGCTGCTGAAGCCCGGTGGAGAGTTCGCCTCGCAGCATATTCATGACAGTAAGGCCATGAAAGAGAGAGGCATTCATTGTGTCATTGACCAAGACAAGGAGATGCGCCGCAAAAGCAAGTTTGCCGTCAGCGAAAGAAGTCATAACAATTAAAAAAACGATAAAAATGAAAAAGAACATTCTGAAAACCCTGTCAGTTGCTGCGCTTGCAGCATTTGCACTCACAGCATGTAACAATGCAGCGCCCAAAATGGACGAAAAGCCTGTCAGCACTCCGGAAGGAGGCATGAAGATTGCCTACGTGGAGGTCGATTCACTGGCTTCACAATACAAGTTCTGCATTGAGTACACGAAGATTCTGGAGAAGAAGCGCACCAACGCTTCCAATACGCTCAACCAGAAAGGTGCCCAGTTACAGGCTGCCATGAACAATTTTCAGCAGAAACTGAACAACAACGGCTTCCGCAGCCGTGAGGAAGCAGAAAGTGCCCAAGCAGCCATTCAGCGCAGCCAGCAGTCGCTGCAGGAGTTACAGGCACGTCTCGGGGCTGAACTTGAAAAGGAAGCTGCTGATTTCTCGTCTGCCCTGAAGGATTCGCTTGACCACTTCCTGGTTATCTACAACAAGGACAAGAAGTTTGACCTGATTCTCTCCAAGTCAGACGCTACCAGCAATATCCTTTATGCAGAACCGCGTTATGATATTACTGACGAGGTCATCAAAGGACTGAACAAGCGTTACAAGCCGGCTCCTGCAACAGCCAAGAAAGATGAAGCAGAAGACAAGAAATAGTAGAAGCTTATTTCTTTTTTAATTCCCAGAACGCAACGGCCGCTGCAGCTGCAACGTTGAGTGAGTCAACCCCATGGGCCATCGGTATGCGAACCACGTAGTCGCAGTTACCGATGGTCTTTTTTGGAAGTCCGTCACCCTCGGTGCCCATGACGATGGCCAGACGTTCCTCATGTTTCAACTGTTCATCGTCAAGCGAAATGCTGTCATCGGTCAGAGCCATTGCCGCCGTGCGGAACCCATAGGCAGCCAGTTCCCGTATGTCATTACTCATCCACGTCCAAGGAACCAGAAACACGGAACCCATGGACACACGTACGGAACGTCGGTTAAGCGGGTCGCAGGAGTCGGGCGTAAGCAGCACTCCGTCCATGCCCAATGCTGCAGCAGAACGGAAGATGGCACCAATGTTCGTTGTGTCTGTTACCCCTTCGATAACCACCAGGCGTCGTGCTCCCTTGCAGATGGATTCCACACACTTCGGGCGTGGCCTGCGCATGGCACACAGCACGCCACGTGTCAGCGTATAGCCCGTCAGTTGGGTCAACAAGTCCCTGTTTCCAGTATAAACGGGAATGTCAGGGCAACGCTCAACGATGTCTCTCGCATCGCCGGCAATGTGCTTTTCTTCACAAAGCAGGGCAGTAGGTTCGTAACCTGCATCTAATGCCACACGAATCACCTTGGGACTCTCAGCTATAAAGATTCCTTTTTCTGGCTCCAGGGTCATACGCAACTGAGCCTCGGTAAGCGTGCTGAACACTTCAACGCCCGGCTCGCTAAAAGATGTTATTTTGATGATGGCCATAGTTTCTTGCTCTTCCTGTAAAGAAAAAGTGCTGAAGGAAAAACATCCGACAGCACCCAGTAAGCGATTTTTCTGAGAGGTACCTAGCAGAGTCGAACTGCTCTACACGGTTTTGCAGACCGTTACCTAACCGATCGGCCAAGGTACCCTTTCGCGTTTTGCGGTTGCAAAGGTAATACAATAATTCGGTTTATCCAAATTTTTCAGCTATTTTTTATTACACTCTGCTTTTTTTCGTTCCTTTAAGCCTTTCAGATGACAGCCTTCACAGTTGTAACAAGGGTCATTTGCATGCTGAATCGTCTTGTAGATATGCCAGCCTGCATAACCGACAGCAACCACAAGTATGGTAGCTAAAAGCCCATATTGCCATATTTCCACCATCAGAACTTATCGGGTTAGTTTGCGCAGCAATACCTTGTTGATGGTTTGTATGCGACGGCCTTGATATGCAATGTCTTCACGTACATTATTTATATTATTGAACAAGTCGCTGAAGATGTTGAGCAAATGGTTTGGCTGCTTGGTGTCTTCAATGGCATCAGGGTTGGTTACAATGCGTATGCCTTCTTTCTCTACATGCACATCAATGTTTCTGCTCATCATCATCGGGTCGCCGTCATAGTGTATGGCTCCGGGGGTGGCTCGGTGAATATGAATGTGCTTACTCTTGAACGTCTTGATTTTAGAATTCTTCTCCAGCGTCTTGTTGAACAGGTCGATGCTGATTTGCGGTGCGTCGAAAGCCGTGAACGGCTCCAAGATGACCACGTCCATCATGCCGTCCTTCATGGTGGCATGAGGAGCGATATAGGCGTTGTTCCCATATTGTGAGGCGTTGGCACAGGCTATCAGGAATGCCTTATATTTTTTTGCTCCCGTCTCATCTTCAACCTCGTAGGTCTCGGGCTTGTATTTCAGTCCTTCCTTCAGTACATTCTCCACGTAGGTAATAGGTCCGCGCTTACCGGCCTCAGCAAATTTCAGCGAGATAAAAGCATCAAAGCCCATGCCGCAGGTACAGAAGAACGGTAAACCGTTTATGATGCCATAATCAAAGGATTCTATCTTGCATTGGTTGATAATCATCAGTGCCTTCTTGACATCAAGAGGAATGCAAAGGTGACGGGCCAATCCGTTTCCCGACCCGCAGGGAATAATTCCTAACGCCGTATTGGAATGGGTAATGGAACGGGCAACCTCGTTGACCGTGCCGTCGCCGCCGACAGCTACAACGACATCGGCATGCTGCGTGACGGCATCACGCGCTATTTCAGCTGCATGACCGGCGTACTCCGTCTGACGAATTTCATAATCAAAACAGTCCTTGTCAATTATTTCATCAACAAGTCTGGGAACCTCTGCCTTACTGTGTGTTCCGGAAATGGGATTCAGTATAAATATGATTTTCTTCTTATTCATCAGCGCAAAGATACGAAATTCAACTGAAAAGGAGCATAGAAATAAAAATATTTTTGACATTTATGAGAAATATTACAAAAATAGTGCACGATTTAGTAAAATTTGTGTAACTTTGCAGCCTGTAACCAAAAATGAAGTGTTGCAACACATATTTTAATATGGGACAATTACAAGAAAGATACAAACATTATCGTGAGCCACAAAAGTTTATGGAGGCTGACGTGTATCCCTATTTTCGTGCCATTGAGGGAAAACAAGGAACGGAAGTTGAAATGGGAGGCCATAAAGTATTAATGTTCGGTTCGAATGCCTACACAGGCCTGACTGGTGACCAGCGTATTATCGATGCGGCGAAGGCAGCCCTCGACAAATATGGCTCCGGGTGTGCCGGCAGCCGTTTTCTGAACGGAACCCTTGACTTGCATGTGCAATTAGAGAAAGAGATTTCTGAGTTCATCGGAAAAGAAGATTGTCTTTGTTTCTCTACAGGATTCTCTGTCAATCAAGGTGTGCTCGCTATGGTGGTCGGCAAGGACGACTATATTATTTGCGATGACCGTGACCACGCAAGTATTGTGGATGGTCGCCGTCTCTCGTTTGCCAAGCAGTTGCACTACAAGCACAACGACATGGAGGACTTGGAACGCGTATTGCAGAAACTGCCATACGAGGCTATCAAGCTCATCGTCGTAGATGGCGTCTTCTCTATGGAAGGCGACCTGGCCAAACTGCCGGAGATTGTTGAGCTGAAGCACAAGTACAATTGCTCTATCATGGTTGACGAAGCTCACGGCATCGGCGTTTTCGGCCGTCAGGGACGTGGCGTTTGCGACCACTTCGGTTTAACCGACGAGATTGACCTGATTATGGGTACGTTCTCCAAGTCGTTGGCCAGCATCGGCGGCTTCATAGCTTCTGACTGGGACACCATTAATTTCCTGCGTCATACCTGCCGTACATACATCTTCTCGGCATCCAACACCCCGGCCGCAACAGCTGCCGCTATGGAGGCCCTACACATTATTCAGAAAGAGCCTGAGCGTATAGAGGCATTATGGAAGGTGACAAGGTATGCACTCAAGCGTTTCAGCGAAGAAGGCTTCGAGATTGGCGATACTGAAAGCCCCATTATTCCGCTTTACGTACGCGATGTTGACAAGACATTCCTGGTAACTGCATTAGCTTTCAAGGCAGGTGTGTTTATCAACCCCGTTATTCCACCAGCATGTGCCCCTCAGGACACGCTTGTACGTTACGCCCTGATGGCAACACATACCGAAGAACAGGTTGAACGCTCAGTAAAGGCGCTGAAAAAGATTTTCATAGAACAGGGCATCATTAAGTAATGAAATACAGAAAATGAGGAATGGGGTATAAGGAGTGTGAAAAGTTAAAAAACACTAACCATGCCCCATTTCTCATTTCCCGTTTCTCATTTCTCACATAAAAAGTGTACCTTTGCATCCGCAAAAACAAAAAGATACTTTTGCAACGAGGTGTAGCGCAGTTGGTAGCGTTCCTGGTTTGGGACCAGGCTGTCGCAGGTTCGAGTCCTGTCACCTCGACTACAAGTAAAAAGAAACCGCTGATTCATAATGAATTAGCGGTTTCTTTTTATGCCTCAAGACTGCAGGTGCTGACTTCTTGATAGTCAGAAATAAACATTGAAACCATTGACCAAAGCTGGCTTATTGCGTAAGACTTACATCGAACTCACGTTAATAAAAACATTTAAAACTGACAGAAAAAATGGTATTCACGGTACCATGCCACAGGCCGCCTACAAAATACTGAAAGATCATATTCGCAGGATTACCGCCAAATGACTTCCGCCTCTATAGCTGCGCCGTCAGCGGTAAGAAAGTCATATTATATTATATGTATTTGCATACAAAATATGCTCCTGTAAGTTGCAAAAGAATGCCAGGCCATCCGATGGTGAAGTCCTGAATGGCGGCTTCTACACCTCCTGTCAGTAACAGTTCTCCGAGTCCGCCGATCAGCATAGATACCAATACTGTGCCAATCAAGAGGGCAAATGTTACTTTTTTGAAGTACTGGGCCGTGAATCCAGCTATCAAGGCCAGTGCTGCCAGTTTAAAAGTCATAACGGGCAGAATATTCCATGCCGGCATGCCTGTCAGCAGATGATTCACCAAGGGAGATACCAGAGCAGCCATAAGTCCAACTCTCCAACCTAACTTGTAGGCTCCTGCAAGGATGACCAGCGAGAGGGGCGCGAAGATGATGCCTCCCTGTGGAATGAGGTGGAACACATGGGGTAACACAAAATTACAGGCTACGAAGAATGTCGCCCAAAGATAGGTTTTTACCTCGTCATAAGTTAACGTGTAAAGTTTTGCACTTGCTTTCATAATAAAAAATAATGTGAGTTTAGTATTTTTTTTGTAATTCTCTTATGTTAGTCCGTGCCGGTTGTGTTGTGATACTGAGTTTTCGCTTTGCAGCATCCATGACCCGCATAATATCGGCCATGTCCGATGGCCGGGCTTCTCTAATAATTCTTTCCACGTTATTCAAATTGTACTGTTATAGCATTTTTTCCAATTGTTCTACTGCTTTTGTAATATACTTCTCGTAGCCCTTCTGTTCTACGAAAGTCTTGTTGTAGGCAATTATTTGGTCTATCATATTCTTAATTTTATTCTATCAACGTGCATAAAAGTGCTCACCGACCGCAGAATGTATGGCATCAAAAAATCAGCTCTCTGAAAGCCACCAGTCGCCAGGTTCTTTCCTCCGTACCTTTATAATATACGTATGCCTGATAGCGGTTCCCCGTTTGGTAGTAACAGCCCTCTGTGGGGGCCAACTCGGTCGTTCCGTCGGCATGTAGCAAAAAGAACTGGTAGTTGTAATATCCCTGTTTCTGCCAGATGGTAGCCCTGTAGCAGCCTGCCGTTTCGTCGTAATCCATCAGGTACTGCTGCGGGTTGCTGCCCGTGGCCCATCGTCCGCCCACCATCACGTCAGCATTCCATATTCTTGGAGTGCGCAGTTCGTAATGCACGCGGACATAGTCGCACGTAGTCTCCACCTCGCGGAAGTCACTGTTGCGAACGATGAAGGCCCCGTCAGCATCCACGTCGGTCAGGTAGTTCCTGCTTGTTTCCACCGGGGTGGGATAGGCATCATACGATATGCCGTTCCATTTGATGGCGTCCAACCCCATTGTCGTGTGGCTGACGTCGAGCACTTCAAACTTGTGCCACTCGTTGCCACCCTTGAATATCAGCTCCGGACAGTGCACCCATTCAAACTGGTTGCCGTTTGTGCGGTCAGGCAACGGGCACACGACCGCCTGACGCCACAGCTGGTTCTGCGTAACGAGTACGTAAAGCTGCCGGTCGGGCTTGCTGACATTCAGACTGCCCATGTTGAGCTCCATGCTGAGCTGCTGGTGCTCACGGTTCATGCCAATGTCGGTATTGGTTGTCATGGAAAGCCCCAGACTGGCCAATGGCTCCACCACCATGAAACGTACTTCGGCAGCCGTCTCTCCTTCTTCGTCAACAATGCTGAGCAGGTAGTTTCCGCTCATCTTGATGCGTGTCATGTCGTTGGGAATCGACAGCTCATAGTGTGTGTAGTTAACCGTTGTATTCACCGAGTAGGCATATTCTTCAATAGGACGTTCGTTGAACCCCTCAAGCCATTCCACCTGAAAGAGCTCCTCGCTGAGCGACCAGTCAGCCTCGCAATGTTCCAAATGGTAGGTGTATTGCCGGTATTCATGACTGAGCTGGTCGAAGGAAACATGTAACACATCACTACTTCCGAGCACAACGACCGGTGGTGCCATCCAGTCATTGTTTACCACGACCTCCATTCCGTTCAAGTCGGGGGCAATGGTTTTATGCTGAGCTGACAATGGCTTTGCATCTGCCAGCATGACGATGGCCATCAGCGTATATTTGACGATGTGCTGCAGAATTCTTTTCATATGTACAAGAACGGTTCGGAAGCAGAAATTATTGTGTAAAATAAGTTAATTCAAGTTTGGATTTGTAAAATAATTTTTATCTTTGCAGTCGGTATGAAAAATCATGTGCTATGGCCCATGGCCCTGTTGCTGCTGACGGCATGTGGCGGCAACCAACGCCCGTTGCCCACACAGGCAGACCTGTTGCGACAAGACAGCCTGGAACGGGTGGCCAGGACACAGCACGCCGGAAGGAAATACGGTTTGCCGGAAGAACGGTTCCTGTCAGCCCTGCCGCTGCAGGCGCTGCCCGTAACCTACATGGAAGGCTTTGAGTATGTGCTGCCTGGTTTTGAAGACGTTTCGCCAACTATGGTGATGCCTCTCTTCGGGCTTGAAGGGTTGACGAAGACGAAAGCCATTCGTCTGCCAGACAAAGAGGGGACACATGTATTTCTCGTAGGAGGGCGGACGGAAGCCGGAATGCCTGAAGTGTGGATGGTGACGCTCGATGGCAAGACGTGGAGCCCGATTGATGCCCTTTCCGTCTATGAGGAGACATCGCCAGATGAAGAATCGGCCGAAGCGTTTACTGACGAGGAAGACTTGGGCACCACACGTGTGGAGTTCAGCGTGACGAGCCGTTATGAGATTTACATACAGGTGGTCTTCCTGTCGTATGTTGATGACCAACGTGAACTGACCGGCGTGTCAGTATATAGCATAGGACGTGACGGGAAATTTTTTGAACTTGAAAAGAACAGATTGAATCATGGAGCAACAGACGATACAAGTAACGATTGACGACCAGACGCTGCGCCGGGCTGCCTCCGATGGTATGGACGCTTTTGTCAACACCTTTGTGCAGGCCACGCGAGAAGCCATAGGCGGCGAGTTGACGGGTGAGAACATGGGTCTGCTGACCAGCGACCAGATTACGCTGCTGGCCTGGGACATGCTGCACGAGGAGGTGATGGACGGCGGTTTCGTACAACTCATTCATAACGGCTACGGACCGTTCATATTCAAGAACCCTGTGGCCAAGGCCTTTAAGCTGTGGGGGCTCAGGGAACTCTCGAAGCTCATTTACGATGCCCACACGCTCTATGTGAAATATGGTGAAGCCATTGAACGGGAATGTACCGACGAAGAGTTCATGGCACTCTTTGAAAAGTATTCTGACTTCGACGACCTTGACGATGCCTTTGTGGAGCACGAGGAAGAGTGGACGGCCGAAATTGCTGAATATATTGACCAGCACATAGACAGCTTTGCAGTCGTAAGGTGAAAAAATTAAAGAACAAATAAAAAAAGTGAAGAGTGAACAGTTCAACTATGAACCAAGAATGATGAACTTTGAACTAAACATATAACTGTGAACAAAGAACAACAACAACTCCGCAAGAAGAGTCCTGTACAGATCAAGAATAAAAAAGCCTCTTTTGAATACTTTTTCATTGAGGAATATACCGCCGGCATCGTGCTGACGGGTACGGAAATCAAGTCAATACGACTGGGTAAGGCGTCGCTCGTCGATACCTATTGTACCATCATCAACAACGAGTTATGGGTGAAGGGCATGAACATTTCAACCTATTTCTACGGCTCATACAACAACCATTCAGCCAAGCGCGACCGCAAACTGCTGCTGACGAAACGTGAGATTCAGAAATTGGCATCGGCCACCAAGCAGACGGGCTACACCATTGTACCGACGCTGGTTTTCCTGGACGAGAACGGACGTGCAAAAATGGATATTGCACTCTGTAAGGGTAAGAAGCAGTACGACAAGCGCCAGACCCTGAAGGAAAAAGAAGACCGCCGTGAAATGGACCGTGCCATGAAAATATAATTCAACACCACATCATCAGCAGAAACAAGGAAAATGAAGCATATTCAGGAAATTATCAGCAGACGCATACTGGTGTTGGACGGAGCAATGGGCACCATGATTCAGCAGTACGGACTGAGGGGCAACAACGATGCCTTTAACCTGACTCACCCGGAGGTCATTGAGGACATACACTGCAAGTATTTAGAGGCAGGAGCCGACATCATCACCACCAACACCTTCAGCAGCCAGCGCATCAGCCAGGCAGACTACCAGATGGAGCAGCAGGCAAGGGACATGGCCCTTGCGGGAGCACGCATCGCACGCCGTTGTGCCGACCATTATTCCACTCCCGACAAGCCCCGCTTCGTGGCCGGCAGCGTAGGACCTACCAACAAGACCTGTTCCATGTCGCCTGATGTCAGCAGTCCAGCCTATCGCGAACTGACGTACGCGGAACTTTACGAAGCCTACGTGGAGCAAATGGACGGTCTGTTGGAGGGTGGGGCAGATGCGTTGCTCATAGAGACCATCTTTGACACCCTCAATGCCAAGGCCGCCATCGATGCTGCTGTGGCAATCATGGAGCGTCGCGGGCAGCAGGTGCCCATCATGCTCAGCGTGACCATCAGCGATGCTGCAGGCCGGACACTCTCCGGACAGACGCTCGACGCATTCCTGGCATCTGTCAGCACCTATCCCATATTCTCCGTTGGCCTGAACTGCTCGTTTGGTGCCGACCAGATGGCCCCTTACCTGCGCCAGCTGGCCAGCAGGGCACCTTATTATATTAGTGCCTATCCCAACGCAGGGCTGCCAAACTCGATGGGGCTGTACGACGAAACACCTGACTCTATGGCCCCCAAGATAGCGTCTCTTGTTGACGAGGGGTTGGTCAACATTGTTGGCGGATGCTGCGGTACTACCGACGAGTTCATCAGGCGTTATCCGGCCCTGGTGGAAGGTAAACGCCCCCATCAGCCCGTCGGCAAGCCGCTGACGATGCAGCTCAGCGGTCTGGAACTGCTCAACGTAACGCCCGAGGTACGCTTTGTCAATGTCGGTGAGCGGTGTAACGTGGCAGGTTCACGAAAATTTCTCCGGCTCATCAAGGAGAAACAATACGAAGAGGCGCTCTCAGTTGCACGAAAACAGGTGCAGGATGGGGCGCAGGTCATCGACATCAACATGGACGACGGCATGTTGAACGCCCGTGAGGAAATGGTGACATTCCTGAATATGGTGGCTGCCGAGCCCGACATAGCTCGTGTGCCTGTCATGATTGACTCTTCGGAATGGGAGGTCATCACGGCCGGACTGCAATGTGTCCAAGGCAAGAGCATCGTGAACAGCATCTCGCTGAAAGAAGGTGAAGAGGTGTTCCTGAGTCATGCCCGCGACGTGATGCGCTATGGTGCTGCCGTTGTCGTCATGTGTTTCGACGAGCAGGGGCAAGCCACGACCTTTGAGCGCCGGACTGAAATAGCCTGCCGTGCATACCGGCTTCTGACAGAACGTGTTGGCATGAATCCGCTCGACATTATATTCGACCCGAACATACTGGCTATTGCAACCGGAATTGATGAGCACAATCTGTATGCAGCCGACTTTATACGTGCAACGAAATGGATTCGGGAACATCTGCCAGGGGCTCATGTCAGCGGCGGTGTGAGCAATCTGTCCTTCTCTTTCCGGGGGAATAACTACCTCCGTGAGGCCATGCACGCTGTGTTCCTCTATCATGCCATTCAGGCGGGTATGGACTTCGGCATTGTCAACCCTGCTGCAAAGGTCACCTACAACGACCTGCCCGAGGAGCATCTCAACGTTATTGAAGATGCTATACTGAACGGCCACCCGGAGGGACTCATGGACCTGGCCCAAAAGACTTTGGACTACCAGAACACCGGCAACAACCGGAACGGCTTGGGCTCCTCACGGACGGTCCCTCTTGAGGAACGCCTGCAGCAAGCACTCATCAGTGGCATCGGCGACCATCTGGAAGAAGACCTGCACGAAGCTCTTGAACAATACCCCCGGGCCGTAGATATCATAGAGGGCCCCCTCATGGCGGGAATGAACATTGTCGGTGAGCGCTTTGGCGAGGGAAAAATGTTTCTGCCGCAGGTGGTCAAGACTGCCCGTACCATGAAACAGGCCGTAGGCATTCTTCAGCCATACATAGAGGCCGGCCGACAGGGTGGGGCAGCCAAGGCTGGAAAGGTGCTGCTGGCTACAGTAAAGGGCGACGTGCACGACATAGGGAAGAACATTGTCGCCGTGGTGATGGCCTGCAACAACTATGAGGTCATCGACATGGGCGTAATGGTTCCTGCCGAGGACATTGTCCGCAAGGCAAAAGAAGAGCACGTTGATATTATTGGACTCTCAGGACTCATTACCCCGTCGCTCGAAGAAATGGTGAATGTGGCACGCGAACTGGAACGTGCTGACATGCACATTCCCATCATGATAGGCGGAGCCACGACCAGCGAACTGCATGTTGCCCTGAAGATAGCACCCGTCTATGGCGGCCCTGTGGTGTGGTTAAAAGATGCTTCACAGAATGCACTCGTGGCGCAGAGGATTCTGGCTGACGAGCAGCAGGTGGAGAAAGAACTCAAAGAGAAATACCTGTGCATGCGTCAGAAGTATCAGCAGGAACAGGAAAAACTGCTATCACTTGACGAGGCACGCAAGAAGAAACCGAAGCTGTTTTGATAAAGACGAACCGTTTTTTTAACGATTATATAAAATAGACTTATGATAAAGAACATCGTATTCGATTTGGGTGGAGTCATCCTGACACTTGACCACGAAGAGGCCGTCAGACGATTCGAAAATCTTGGCCTCAAGGATGCCCGTCAGCAACTGGACCCCTATACTCAGGGCGGCATCTTCGGGCAATTGGAAAAGGGGGCTATCGATGCCGAGACGTTCCGTCAGGAACTCAGCAAACAGGTGGGACACGACGTCACTTATGCAGAATGCCGCCACGCATGGCTCGGCTATGCGAAGGATGTGCCGCAGCGCAACCTTAGCTGCCTGCAACAACTGCGCAGTCAAGGCTATCGCGTACTGCTGCTCTCTAACACCAATCCCTTTATGATGTCGTGGGCCATGAGCAACGGCTTTGACGGCAAAGGCCATCCGCTAAGCCATTACATGGATGCATGCTATCTGAGCTACGAGCAGAAAGTGATGAAGCCTGACCCGTTCTTCTTCAGCAAAATGCTGATGCAGGAACAGATAATGCCCGAAGAAACACTCTTCGTTGACGACGGCCCACGCAATGTTGCCGCCGCCAGCCAGATGGGCATCCGCACCCTTTGTCCGGAAAACGGGACCGACTGGACTGCTAAGCTCATGGAGCTCATAAAAGCCAACTGATTTCGCAGAAAAGATATAAAAGAAATACGTATGAAAATAATGAAGTTGAGACAACTGCTGTTGCTGATGGCGGCATTGCTGGTAAGCCAGAGTGCCATGAGCCAGGTTTACGTAAGCCCCAAGCGAGAGTTCCGCGGAGCTTGGATTCAGGCCGTCAACGGACAATGGATAGGCATGACGACACAGCAAATGCAGCAGACGCTGACAACCCAGCTGAATGCGTTGCAGCGCATGGGAGCCAATGTCATAATCTTTCAGGTGAGGCCTGAGTGCGACGCCCTCTATGCCAGCGACATAGAGCCTTGGAGCAGGTTCCTGACGGGGCAGCAGGGCAGGGCACCACAGCCCTACTGGGACCCCCTGCAGTGGATGATAGACCAGTGTCATGCACGCGGCATGGAACTGCACGCGTGGATTAACCCTTACCGCGCCAAGACCAAGACCACCAGCCAGGTCAGCACGAACCACATCTGCATAACCCATCCGGAACGGGTGTTCAACTACGACGGACTGCTCATACTGAACCCGGGAATGAAGGAAAACCGCGACTACATCTGCTCGGTGGTTGCCGACATCGTGAGCCGCTACGATGTGGACGGTATTCATTACGACGACTATTTCTACCCGTACCCCGTAGCGGGACAAACCATTCCCGACGACGACACCTATATGGAACATCCGCAAGGCTACACCGACCGGGGCGACTGGCGCCGGCATCAGGTAAACCTTTTTGTCAGAGAGGTTTATGAAACGGTACACCACATCAAGCCTTGGGTGAAGGTTGGCGTGTCGCCGTTTGGCATCTACCGTAACCTGAAGAACGACCCTAAAGGCTCCAGAACCAACGGCTTGCAGAACTATGACGACCTGTATGCCGACATTCTGCACTGGATTGACAAAGGGTGGGTTGACTACAATGTTCCGCAGATTTATTGGGAAATAGGCCACCGTGCCGCCGACTATGACGAACTGATACACTGGTGGAACGAGCATGCCTCAAAGCGCCCGCTCATCATTGGCGAGGACATTGAGCGGACGGTCAAGCACAACCAGCAGGCGCGGAAAATGGCGCTCTACGACGAGTGTCCCAACGTCAAGGGGACGGTGCTCTGGTACGCCAAGGCGGCTGTCGATGACATTGGAGGCTACGCTACCCAACTGCTGCAACACTACTGGAGCCAGCCTGTGCTTCAGCCCGAAATGCCGTTCATTACAAAAACATCGCCACGCAAGCCGCGAAAGCTTAAGGACATCTGGGTCAGCGAAAACGAACATGTGCTTTTCTGGACAGCACCTCGTGGCAGCGGATGGAAACGTGAACCGGTAAAGTATCTTGTTTACCGTTTTGCTGACGGCGAGAAGGTTGACACCAACAACTTTTCGCACCTTGTAGCATCCACAACCGACACCTTCGTGCGTTTACCCCTGGGCGACGGTTCCCAAAAATACACCTATGTCGTTACCGCCATTAACCGACTGCACAACGAGAGCAAGGCAAGAAAAATCAAGGTGAGAATATAAAATAATAAGTACGTATTATAAGAAAACAGCGGCCGTCCTCCAGGATAGCCGCTGTTTCCTAACTCCTAACTCTATTTATCATAATGCCGATTATGTTTCAAATTTGTTTTCGAATAAATTTGAAGGAAAATTGCTAATAATATTCAATAATTATACCATTATCATATAAAATGTGGGAAAAATAATTATTTGGGTATTAAATATTAGAACGAATATCATTTTTTTTTCTTAACTTTGCACGCAAATTCTACCAGCATTAATTAAACAAAAATGAAAAAGCAACTAAAGAAAGTACTTGTCTTAGGCTCAGGAGCCT
>JAGAYI010000007.1 GCA_017940545.1 Prevotella sp. | reverse complement strand
GCCGGCCCTATCGCAAGGAACTGTTGCAGATGGGCTTGAAGCCGGGCATGAGGGTGCTGCCGCCGCACATCGTGAAATGGATAGCAGACAGGTTCTGCATTGATCTGGAAACGTAGCCACACCTGCTGGCTACGTTTTTTTGTGTCTTTATCGTGCATCATTCGGCGTTATCGGTACAAGCCTGCACGAAGTGGAAATCGCCCTTCCGGAATGTCGTACCTTTGCACTATCAGAGAAACACTCTGACAGAGTTGATGAAGATGCAAGTCGCGCGGTAGCATACTTATCCACTCTCCGTTTTTCACTTTTCAGTTTTCTTGACTATGATTAAGTACAATCTCAAAAAGAACAACAACCGGAAGTCCGACTACTTGTCCCGCAGAAATAAAGGAAATAAGGGAAATTTCTGCCATTTCCGCGATTTCCGCGGGACATAAAAAAAACTATGCGTACAATCAATTTTTCGAGGAAGTTTTTTTCGAGGAAGTTTTTTTCGAGGAAGTTTTTTACGAGGAAGGAGGAAGGAGAATACTTCTGCTTTTCCTTTTTTCCATTGCCAACCTTGTTTCTTTTTTCGGAGTCACCCTTTATTTCTTTTTTCGGATTTAACCTTGTTTTCGAGGGCTTTAGGTATTCTCCTTCCTCGAAAAAATCTCCTTCCTCAAACCATTGCGTAAAAAAAAACGTTAAAAAAAGTACAACGTAAGGATATTTTTTGTAATTTTGCATCGTTTTAGGGTATAAATTTATAATATCAGCCTGACTGACAATAAGTTACGGCTATTTTAAGGAAGAAAAGATGAGACAGTTAAAGATTCAGAAAAGTATTACAAACCGTTCGAGCGAGGCACTGGATAAATATCTGGTGGAGATTGGTCGTGCACCACTCATCTCTATCGACGAGGAAATCGAGTTAGCACAGAAAATCCGCAAGGGCGGACCTGAGGGCGAGCGTGCAAAGGACAAGTTGGTGACCGCCAACCTCCGTTTCGTCGTTTCAGTGGCCAAGCAATACCAGCACCAGGGCCTGACGCTGACCGACCTCATTGACGAGGGTAATATAGGACTGATCAAGGCTGCCCAGAAATTCGACGAGACACGCGGCTTCAAGTTCATCTCGTATGCCGTGTGGTGGATTCGGCAGAGCATTCTGCAGGCCATTGCCGAGCAGAGCCGCATTGTGCGCCTGCCCCTTAACCAGGTAGGTTCGCTGAACAAGATTAGCCACGAAATCAATAAGTTTGAACAGGAGAACCAGCGACACCCGTCAGTGACGGAGCTCAGTCAGGCTACCAACCTGGACGAGGAGAAAATCAGCCAGAGCCTGATGGCCGACGGTCACCACGTCAGCATTGACGCACCGTTCCAGGACGGCGAGGATAACTGCATGCTCGACGTGATGGCGAGTGGCGACGACAGCCGCACGGACCGGCAGGTAGATCACGAGTCGATGGCTCAGGAGCTGAACTCCGTGCTGCACAAGGTGCTGAAAGACCGCGAGATTCAGATTCTTACGCAATGCTTCGGCATAGGCTGCCACGAGAAGGGACTGGAGGAGATTGGCGACCAGCTGGGGCTGACGCGCGAGCGTGTGCGCCAGATTCGCGAAAAGAGCATTGCCAAGCTGCGCGACAGCGGTAACGCGAAGATCCTGATGAAATATTTGGGTTAAAAAATATTGTTTCCTTGGCACTCTCAGATTTTTGTCGTACTTTTGGGGGGTGAAAGGCAAACGGCTACTCATACGGACGATATGGTTGCTGGGCGTGACGGTTTTCACGCCCAGCATTGTTTTTGCTCAGAAGCGCATGGAGAAGGAGCTGCTGAACAGGGTCTTCGACTACCGGCGCAACTATGCCTTCGACGTGAGAGGACACCAGTCGAATGCCTATCTGAAATACTCGTTTATTACCGACCGGAGGAACTTCACGCTATTTCTGATTCCCAACATGTACACCATTGCCGACGGCGACCGTGCCTACGTGGGCGAGTCGTATTGCCGCGTCAGCTACAACAACGTGGGGAAGCTGCACATGAAGCGGCAGGTGAGCGTGGGCAACATTGCGCACTACACGAAGGCGCTGCCCACGGCGCTCGAGCTGCTCACGCCAAAGCTATACAGCACCTGTCTCTTCAAGCGTCACATCCTGTCGCCCTTTCACCGTGAAAATGAACATTACTACCGCTACCGCGTCACGCTGATAGGCAACGGCATGGCGGTGCTGGCCTTCAAGCCTAAGCTGGCCAACACGCAGTTAGTGACGGGACAGGCATACGTCTGGTTTGAGACGGGCAGAATCACTTCTGCCGAAATACAGGGAGAATACGACATGATTGACTTCACGCTTACCATCAAGCAGAGTGAAGACTGCCGAACGTCGCAGCTGCCCGACCACTGTGAGCTTGATGCCCGCTTCAACTTCGCCGGCAACCGCATCAGGGCAAAATTCGAAGGCTACTACAACTGCCCCACCACCCTGCCCGACTCGCTGGTATCGGTGCGCGACACGGCGCTCATGAACAGGCTGCGGCCACAGCCGCTGGAACCTGAGGAACGCTCGGTCTATGCACGGTACTACAAGCCCGAAGAGAAGAAAGAAGAGACAGACACGATGCCGCGGCGCAAGAATTTCTGGAAGGACTACGTGTGGGGCACCGTTGGCGACCGGCTGTTTACGACCATCGGGATGGAGAACCCGTCGGGCTACTTGTATGTCAGGCCGCTCATCAACCCGCAATACCTGAGCTACAGCGGCAGCCGCGGACTGTCGTACAAAATGAAGCTTTACGCGCAGTATAACTTCTCGCCTCACCGCTACCTGTCGTTCCACGTGCAGCTGGGCTACAACTTCAAGTACCGGCAGCTGTACTTCCAGGCACCGCTGCGCATGACCTACAACCCCAAGCGCGACGGATATGCTGAGATTGAGATAGGCAACGGCAACCGCATTAACAACAGCAGTGTGCTCGACGAGATTATTGACGAGCATGGCGACCATCCTGATTTCGGCGAAATGAAGCTCGACTACTTCAAGGACAACTACATCAAGGTAAAGAACAACATCGAGGCGTTCGACTGGCTCAACATCAAGGCCGGCTTCTCGTACCACTCGCGCAGAGCCGTCACCCCCCAGAACATGATACGCATGGGCAAACCCACAATCTACCGCAGCTTTGCCCCGGTGCTGACGCTCACGTTCCGGCCGTGGGCAGACGGACCGGTGCTGCAGAGCGACTACGAGCGTGGCATTGTGGGGGTGTTCAGGTCGGACATCGGCTACGAACGCTGGGAGTTCGACGCTCAGTGGAAAAAGGCCGTGAAGAGCCTGGCACAGCTGAACCTGCGCCTGGGGGCTGGCTTCTATACGGCTAAAAGCACCAACTACTTTCTTGACTACGACAACTTCCGCGACAACAACGTGCCTGGCGGCTGGGACGACGACTGGACGGGAGAGTTTCAGTTGCTCAACGCCTCGTGGTATAACACCTCGCGTTATTACGTGCGGGCCAATGCGTCCTACGAGTCGCCCATGATTCTTGCCTCCTGGCTGCCCTTAGTGGGGCGCTATGTGGAGAGCGAGCGGTTCTACCTGAGCGGCCTGCTCATCGGCCACACGCGCCCGTACTTTGAGGTGGGCTACGGCCTGACCAACCGCTATTTCTCGGTAGGTTTCTTCGGCAGTTTCCTGAACACGAAGTTCCAGGAGTTCGGCACCAAGTTTACGGTGGAACTGTTCAGGAGGTGGTAGGACGAAGGGGGGGACACTATAAATTATGAATTATGAACTATGCATTAACTGTCTATAAGGCCAGCGCCGGCAGCGGAAAGACTTTTACGCTGGCGTCGCAGTACATCAGGCTGCTGGTGGAGAACCCGCAGCAATACCGCAGCATCCTGGCAGTCACCTTCACGAACAAGGCTACCGAGGAGATGAAGATGCGCATTCTCAGTCAGCTGTACGGCATCTGGAAACAGCTGCCTGACTCTGACGACTACACGCGGAACATCTGCCAGCAGCTGGACTACAGTCCACAGGTGGTCAGCCAACGGGCAGGACTGGCCCTGCACAACCTGCTGCACCACTACAGCTACTTCCGCGTGAGCACCATCGACACCTTCTTTCAAAGTGTGCTGCGTAACCTGGCACGCGAGCTGGAGCTGACGGCCAACCTGCGCGTGGAGCTGAACGACACGCAGGTGGAGGAGCAGGCTGTCGATGAGCTCGTGCAGGACCTGCAGACGACGGACGTGCTGCTGAAGTGGATTCTCAGGTATGTCATGGAGAACATTGACGACGACCGCTCGTGGAACGTCATTGGAAGCATCAAGCGCTTCGGAGCCACCATCTTCAAGGACTTCTACAAGGAACACAGTGAGGCGCTGGCCGAAAAAATGGGCGAACCGTCTTTCTTCGAACTGTTCACCGACAGGCTGAACCGGCAGAAGGCACTTGCCGAGGAACAAATGAAACGGACGGGGCTGCGCTTCAGGCAGGAACTGGAAAGTGCGGCAATGGACGTCGGCGACATTAAGAACGGCCGTTACATAGATGCTTTCTTCGAGAAACTGAAGAATGGCATCTTCGACGATAGCGTTGTCAGCAAAAGCGTGGAAAGCTACAGCACATCGCCCGACAACTGGCTGAAGAAGGGTGCACCGGAAAGCGTCGTCGCCACGGTCAGCGAACGGCTGTTCCCGCTGCTGAACGAGGCCCTTGAAGAACGAAGCCGGCAGTACGGCATCTACCAGTCGGCAGCACTCACGCTGCGACACCTCAACCAGTTGCGACTGCTCGGCGAGATAGAACGCAAGGTGAGGGCACTGAACACCGATGCGAACCGTTTTCTGCTCAGCGACACACAGCAACTGCTGCACCAGTTGATTGACCAGGCCGACTCGCCCTTCATCTTCGAGAAAATAGGGGCGCAGTTAGAGCATATCATGATTGACGAGTTTCAGGACACCAGCACCGTGCAATGGCAAAACTTCAAGGTGCTGCTCGAAGAGTGCATGAGCCATGCCAACACGCAGAACCTCATTGTCGGCGACGTCAAGCAAAGCATCTACCGCTGGCGCTCAGGCGACTGGCGCCTGCTCAACAACATTACAAGTCACTTCACGCAGCCCGAACGGCAGCTCAGGGTGAGGACGCTTGACACGAACTACCGCTCGCAACGTAACATCGTCAGCTTCAACAACGCGTTCTTTGAGTGTGCCGTAAGGCGCGAGCACGAACAACTCTCGGCAAAGGTGGGCGCCGACATGGCCGTACAGGTGCTGAAGGCTTACGACGACGTGAAGCAGCAGGTGCCGGAACAGCGCGGAAAGAAGGGCATGGCAAGCATCACCCTGCTGCCTGCCGACGACTACCGGCAGCAGGTGCTGCAACACACCAGCGACACCGTCAGGCGGCTGTTGGCCGAGGGGGCACAACCGGCCGACATGGCCATACTGATACGTGCCAAGGATGTTATTCCCGACATGATTGACCATTTCTCGAGCCAGCTGCCTGACATCGACATTGTGTCTGACGAGGCGTTCAGGCTCGACTCCTCGCTGGCCGTCAGAATGACGGTGAACGCGCTGCGCCTGCTGCAGCATCCTGACGACGGCATCGTCAGGGCCATGCTGGTGAAGAACTACCAGCGCAACATTCTGGGGAGCGCTGCCACCGATGCTGAACTGCTACGTTCAGACTTGGATGCCGACGGCTTTCTGCCCGCAGGATTCCTCAGCCAGGCCACGGAACTGCTGAAGATGCCGCTGCTTGACCTGAGTGAGAAGATACACGCCCTCTTCCAGCTGCAACGACTGAAGGACGAGAATGCATACCTCTGCACCTTCTTCGACTACATGAGCAGCTTCGTGGCCGACAACAGTTCTGACGTGGAGGACTTCCTGCACTACTGGGACGACACCCTGCACAAGAAAACCATTCAAAGTGATGCCGTCAACGGCATACGCCTGCTGACCATACACAAGAGCAAGGGACTGGAGTTTGCCCACGTCATCATACCCTTCTGCGACTGGCGGCTGGAGCGCACACAGGGCAACACGCTATGGTGCCACACGGACGAGGAGCCCTACTCGGAACTGCCGGTCATTCCCGTTGACTACAGCGGAAAACTGGAAGGCACGGTGTTCCAGCAGGCTTACCACGACGAGTACCTGCAGAACAGGGTTGACAACCTGAACCTGCTGTACGTGGCTTTCACACGTGCACGAAACAACCTCTTTGCCATAGGCCGGAGAAATGCCTCCGCCACCCGCTCGCAACTGTTAGAGGACGTGCTGCCACAGGTTCAGCAGCAGTTAGACAATGCCGTGCTCACGGGGCTTGACGACAAGGAGCAACCCTTGGCGTTCACGTTTGGGGAACTGTGCATGGAGCGCAGTCAGCAGCGCGAGACGACAAATGTATTCATGCAGCCCCAGACGCCCTGCGAGATTGCCATTCAGGACATTGCGGGCAAGACGACGTTCCGCCAGAGCAACAAAAGCCGCGATTTCATCGACGGCGAAGAGGAGCAGGAAGAGAGCTACATCAAGATGGGCCTCGTGCTGCACAACGTGCTGGCAAACATACGCACCAAGGACGACGTGGAGGCTGCCCTGCGGCAGTTGCAGATGGACGGTGTGCTCTACGACAGCCAGCTGACCTACGACCGCATCAGCAGCATGTTGCGCAAGCGACTGTCCTCGCCCCGTGTGAGCGACTGGTTCTCAGGACGTTGGGAAATCTTCAACGAGTGTACCATTCTTTCCGTTGACGACCGTCAGGCTGGTGGCGTGCTGGAACGCAGGCCTGACCGCGTAATGTTTGATGGCCGCGAGATGGTGGTGGTTGACTTCAAGTTCGGAAAGCCCCGCGCCGACTATCACAGTCAGGTGCGTGAGTACATGAACCTGCTGCGCCAGATGGGCTACCAAAACGTAACAGGGTTCCTGTGGTATGTATATTCCAACCAGATTGAAGAGGTGGACGAAGGGGGGGCCATATGATGAATAACAACATGAGGACATTTCTTGATTTTGTGGCGCAAGACATACTGGCCAAGCACGGCCACCAGCTTGCACGCACGGCAGTGGTATTTCCCAACAAGCGGGCATCGCTCTTCTTCAGCGAGAGCCTGGCCAGACAGTCCGGGAGACCCATGTGGAGCCCGGCCTACATGACCATCAGCGAGCTGTTCCGCAACCACTCCACACGAACCGTGGGCGACCAGATAAAGCTGATATGCGACTTGTATAAATGTTTCGTCGGGGTGACAGGCATCAACGAGACCCTTGACCACTTCTACGGCTGGGGACAGCTGTTGCTGGCCGACTTTGACGACATAGACAAGAACATGGCCGATGCCGACAAAGTGTTTGCCAACGTCAGGGACATTCACGAACTGGACGACCTGTCGTACCTGTCTGACGAACAGAAAGCCATACTTCGCAAGTTTTTCAGCAATTTCACCGACAACCACCATACCGAACTGAAAGAACGTTTCCTACGGCTGTGGTGCCACTTCGGAGACATTTACCACCGTTTCAACCAACTCCTGGCAGAGCAGGGACTGGCCTACGAGGGAGCGCTCTACCGGCAGGTGGCAGCAGATGAAATCGAGGATTTCAGCTACGACCGGTACATCTTTGTGGGCTTCAACCTGGTGCAGAAGGTGGAGCAGCAGCTGTTTGACAAGCTGAAGAAGGCGGGACGGGCCCGTTTCTACTGGGATTTCGACAAATACTACATGGGTGGCAACGAGGCGGGCCACTTCATCAGGCAATACTTGGACAAGTTTCCCAACGAACTGGACAACAGCAGCGATGAAATCTACAATAACTTCAGGCGCGACAAGCAGATCACCTTCGTCTCAGCCACCACCGAGAACATCCAGGCACGCTACATAGCCCAGTGGCTGAAGCAGAACCGCCGCATAGCCGACGGCAAGCGCACCGCCGTGGTGCTGTGCAACGAGGCACTGCTGCCCATGGCCATTCACTGCCTGCCCGACGAGGTGGAGAAGGTGAACATCACCACGGGCTACCCGCTGTCACAATCGCCCATTTCATCGCTCATCATGCAGCTTTTTGCCCTGCAGACAGCAGGCTACGTCAGGAAGTCGGGCACTTATCGGCTGCCTTACGTCAACAAGGTGTTGCGCCACCCCTACGCACAGTTTCTTTCCGCGCAGCATGCCACGCTGTGTGAAGAGCTGAACAGCAACCACATATACTACTCCACCCCAGCCCTGCTGGCACGCGACGCCGCCCTGACCCTGCTGTTCCAGGAGCCGGCCGGCTGGCAGTCGGCACAACTGTGCAGCTGGCTGATGAACGTGCTGAGACTGTTGGCTGAAAACAGCCGCGGCAACGACTATGCCAGCCGCGACCCCCTGTTTGCCGAGTCGCTATACAGGGCATACACCCTGCTGAACAGGCTCAACGGACTGATGGAGGGCGGCGACCTGACCATCGACCTGACCACCATGCACCGACTGCTGACACAACTGATACAATCGACCTCGGTGCCCTTCCACGGCGAACCGGCCATCGGGCTGCAGATGATGGGGGTGCTGGAGACGCGCAACCTGGACTTCGACCATGTGCTCATGCTGTCGTGCAACGAGGGCAACATGCCACGGGGCGTGAACGACACCTCGTTTATCCCCTACAACATACGCAAGGCCTTCGACCTGACCACCATCGACCATAAAGTGGCTATTTACTCATACTACTTCCACCGTCTGCTGCAGCGTGCCACCGACGTTACGCTGGTCTATAACAATGCCACGGAAGACGGCAAGACGGGCGAAATGAGCCGTTTCATGCTGCAGATGCTGGTGGAAAGCGGCCATTCCATCGCACAGGTCAGCCTGCATGCCGGTCAGCACGTCCCCACCCCACAGCGGCACAGCGTCGGCAAGACTCCCGAGGTGCTGCAACTGCTCTGCAAGAGGTTCGCCGAAGTGCAGCCACCGTCGGCCGTCGGCGCACAGCCACCGTCGGCTGCTGCGTCAGCAGCTGCCAATAGCCTCCCCCTGCTCACCCCGTCGGCCATCAACCGCTACCTGAGCTGCCCGCTGAAGTTCTACTACCGCTACGTGGCGGGCTTGACAGAACTGGACGAGAACGAGGATGACACCATCGACGGGCGCGTGTTTGGCAACATCTTCCACGAGGCAGCCCACCGCATCTACGAGCAGTTAGGCTTCCACCTTGAGGCAGCAGCCATCGACGCCCTGCTGAAGAACAAGGCAGAAATAGCCCGCCACGTTGACAACGCCATCAAGCAGGAGCTCTTCAGGCTCAAGACTGAGGCCCGCATGCCTGAACTCAACGGACTGCAGATTATCAACCGCGAGGTCATCATACGCTATCTTACACAGCTGCTCAGGATTGACCGCCAGCTGGCTCCCTTCGACATTCTCGGACTGGAAATGCCCGTCAAGCGCCAGTGGACCGTGGAGCCTGCCGGGGGCGGAAAGGCCTTCGTAACCACGCTGGGGGGCACGATTGACCGCCTGGACTGTGTGACGGAGCATGGTGAAAGGAAAATACGTGTGGTGGATTACAAGACGGGGCGGGCTCGACTGGAGCCCATGCCCGACGTGGAGGCCATCTTCGGACAGGAGAAGATTGAGAAGCACAGCGACTACTACCTGCAGACGTTCCTGTACAGCCTGATTGTGAGGAATGACGCAGGCTATAACCCTCAGGGACTGAAGGTGGTGCCCGCGCTGTTCTTCGTGCAGCAGTCGAGCATGGAGAGCTATAACCCCGTGCTGAAGATGGGCCGGGAGGTGGTTGCCGACATCAGCCAGTACTGCCAGGAGTTGGAGGAACGGCTGCAGGGTGTGGTGAACGAAATCTTCAGCCCCGACATTCCGTTCAAGCCTACCGAAACCACTTCGCGATGCACCAACTGCCCGTTTGCGGAAATCTGTATGGCATGACGTTTCCTAACGGTTCTTGTGGGAAATGAACCAGCGGTGGGTGAAGAAGTTGTAGAGCAGCAGGGCCACAGCTACCAACAGCAGCGAAATGGTGAGCAGCAGCTGCTGACGGTCGTACAGGAAGGTGTAGCCCACAAAGAGGCCGAGAGCCAGCCCCGTTTCCCAACTCAGCATGAACATGCTCTGCGACGTGCCGCGCTGGCAGTGGCGGCTCAGCTTGATGAAGAACAGCAGGAAACGCGAGCCTATAATGCCCAGACCTAAGCCTAACGACAGCGGCGAGATGTAGGACAGGGTCTGCGAGCCCTGTGCCATCATAAACACGACGGAGGTGCCCATCAGTATCAGTCCGCTGACTATCTCACTCTTCAGCTCGGCCTCGGGAAACACGAAGCGCTGGGCCAGAATGGCCAAGAAGAAGCCTACCATCATCATGCCGTAGAACCAGTCGCTCAGGCCGCTGGACATCAGCAGCCCCATGACGGTGGTGACGAGCAGCATGTTGGCGTAGAGCCACAACCCCTGGGGCAGGAAGAAACGGTCAAGGCTCATCTTCCTGATAACGTCCTCGGGGGCTCTGAAGGGGAACTTCACCAGGTTAATGAGCACCACAGCCACGGCGCAGCAGCCAATGGCTGAGGCCAGTGTGACGAGGAAGCCCGTCTCACGATAGAGGATGATGCCCGACAGGGGGCCCAGAGCCAGGGCAAAGCGCGAGAACCAGGCAGCAGAGTAGTTGGCCTCGGTGCGCTGGAACGACTCGCTGGTGTCAATGATGAGCGTGCTGGAGAGTATCATCTGTGCCAGTCCGAAGAAAGCTCCGAAGAGCAGCCGCTGCAGCAGAATGACCTTCTTGGCCACGTAGATGTCGGGGTGGCTGTCAGCGTAATACAGTATTCCCAGGCTCAGCGTCATGGCGAGAATGGCCACGATGCACACCTTGTGGCGGCGGTAGTGCTGCACCAGGAACGAGCAGAAGCAGCCCAGCAGATAGAGCCCCACGCCGAAGACTCCCATGCAGATGCCGGTCTCGGCGGGCGTGAAGTGCTCGGTCTCCATCAGCCACAGCGGCATGACGGGAATAAGCATGTAGGCTGACATGTTGAGCAGCCAGTTGGCTATGGCCATCTGCCAGAACTCTCTGTGCCACAAGCCTATGTGTATGGGGGTATTCTGCGTGTTCAAGAGTTAGGAATTAGGAGTTAGGAATTAGGAGTTAGGAGTTAGAAACACCATTTTTTCAATTCTTCAATTCCTCAACTTTTAATCTTTAATGTTTAATTTTTAATCTTTAATGTTTAATTTTTAATCTTTAATGTTTAATCTTTAATGTTTAATGTTTTAGTACGATTCCTGTTCGTTGGGGAAGTCGCCCGACTTTACGTCAGTCACATACTGCCCGATGGCGTCGGTCATCACCTGGTTCAGATCAGCATAGCGGCGCAGGAAACGGGGACTGAAGCCCTGGTTCATGCCCAGCATGTCGGCCACCACGAGCACCTGGCCGTCGGTACCGTTGCCGGCGCCAATGCCGATGGTGGGCACGTTGACCTCACGCGTCACCTCGGCAGCCAACTTTGCGGGCACCTTTTCCAGTACTATCGAGAAACAGCCGATCTCGGCCAGCGCCTTGGCGTCGGAGAGCAGTTTCTCGGCCTCTGCCTCTTCCTTGGCCCGCACGGCGTAGGTGCCGAACTTGTTAATGCTCTGCGGGGTCAGTCCTAAGTGGCCCATGACGGGGATGCCGGCATCGAGAATGCGCTTCACGGTGTCAATAATCTCTATGCCGCCCTCCAACTTCAGGGCGTCGCAGCCACTCTCCTTCATGATGCGTATGGCGTTGGTCACGCCAACGTGCGAACCTACCTGATAGCTGCCGAAAGGCATGTCGCACACCACCAGGGCACGCTTCACAGCCTTCACCACCGAGGTGGCGTGATAAATCATCTGATCGACCGTGATGGGCAGCGTGGTCAGGTTGCCTGCCATGACGTTCGAGGCCGAGTCGCCAATAAGGATGGAATCCACCCCTGCCCTGTCAACGATGCCTGCCGTTGTGTAGTCGTACGAGGTGAGCATGGAGATTTTCTCACCCTTTTGTTTCATTTCGATAAAGCGCTGGGTTGTCACCTTGCGCGTGTCGTTTACCAAATAGCCTGCCATTTCTTTTAACAATTTGATAATTAAATATTTAATGTTTATTGTTTAATGTTTAATGTTACAAAGTTGCTCACCACCTCGTCGCACAGTGGCCTGATGTCCTCAGCGGCGTTGGTGGTTGCCAGTCCCACGACGGTCATGCCTGCGGCGCGTCCGGCCTTCAGTCCGTTGAAGCTGTCTTCGAACACCACGCACTCATTGGGGCTCACGCCAAAGCGTTGCGCCGCCTTCAGGTAGCAGTCGGGGGCGGGCTTGCTGCGCTCAAAGTCCTCCGAGGTCAGTATGGCGTCGAACAGCCCCTGGAACTCTGGCCGCTGCCTATAGACGCTCTGCATCTTGGGCAGGTTCGAGCTGGTCACCACGGCCGTCCTAATACCCCTTTGCCGCAGCTGGCTGATGAAGTCCTCGAAGCCTTCCACGTAGTCGTAGCTCATCCGCGCCTCATAGTCGTTCAGCCGCCGCGTAATCAGCGGCTGCTTGTCCTTCAGTCCGTTGGCAGTGAAGTGCTTGTCGAAAATCTGGGTCAGCGTCTGTCCCTTTATTTCATGTTCCAGTCCCGGGTGTTCGGGGTGAAACTCGCGGCACTGTGCGCCCCAGAACACGGTGTATTGCGGTTCTGTGTCGAACACCACGCCGTCCAGGTCGAACAGTGCAGCCTTGATGTCTTTCCAATCTTTATTCATTTCGGGGTGCAAAGGTACAAACTATTCTTGACACTTGCACCCCTTTCGTCATTTTTTTTCACTCAAATTGCCCGTAATTTTCAAAACTTTGAGTAACTTTGCCATCAAAATGGCGAACTTACTCCGTCCCGGAAGAAAAAACAAACGTCTTTGTTTTGTTCTTCTCTCGACTTTTAGTAACCTTGTACCCGAAACGTTTTAAACATCAAGATCATGTCACACGAAGAAAGAAAGGCTAAGATGGCCGAAAACAGAGCCGTCAACTCGAAGAAACCCGCAAGGAGTGCATTCATGAGGTGGGTCAGAGCACATAAGGGGGCATTCGTCATCAATGACCCTGAGTTGAAATCACAACTGGCATTCAGCGAATAATATTATGCGACTGCTGCTTGACACCTGCGTCATTATCGACTGGTTGACGGATGCCGATTCATTCGAGCGAAATGTCTGGGACATACTGAATGACCCAGATACGAAACTCTATGTCAGCGCAGAGACAGTACGCGAGTTGATTATCTCTTTCAATAACAAGAAACTCCTGTCGAATTACTGGAAAACTGTCGAGGAAATGCTCGTCGCTATGAAGGAAGAGGCCATGGTTGACATCCTTCCCATTTCAGAGCGTACTATGTTCACTTACTCCCGTTTCACGCTCCGCTCGAACTTGTTCGCTTGCTACCGTAGGGACGCAAGAACGAGGCGATGGACCACCGCGACCCCAGCGACCAAAAGTTTCCATTCTACCGCAATCAAGGACTTGAACTGATAGAAAACTAACCACCATGCACCACCTCAGAGAGACGTTAAATAATCACAACACAGCGAAAAAGAATGGCTATTTTCTTGGTCATTCCGATAATTTGATTACTCTCTCTCTCTCTCTC
>JAGAYI010000056.1 GCA_017940545.1 Prevotella sp. | reverse complement strand
CTGGCTGTCTTTATCTGGGCCTATGGCTACAGGAAGCTGAAGGATATCTGGCAACGCAAGAAGAACATCATTGACCAACTGAAACGACAGCGTGAGGAAATCAAGCAGGCCAGCGACGACCTGCGCATGCCAATGGCTCGCATGACGGGCATCATAGGCAATCTGGCTGAAAGGGAACAGACTCTTGAAGGCCGCGAACAGCTGAACTCCCTGCACTTCCAGTTGCTGCAGGTCATTACCCGTATCTCTGAAATGCAGAGCATGTTGGAGAACCCTGAGGAAAAGGCCGTGCTAAGTGTCAATGAGCGCATGGGGCTGAACGACAAGGGTGAGGTAAGCCTGCCGCAGATTGATGCTGAAGAGCTGACCTACGAAATCAAGCCCCGACAGACAGAGGCTACCGCCACGTCCAAGAAGTTCGTCGTGGTGTTTATTGACGATAACGAAGCCTTCCTGAACTTCATCCAGAAGCAACTGCAGAATATCTACGACCTGCGCATATACAACAACATTGCCGTGGCAGCTGATGACATCAAGGTGATGATGGCCGACCTCGTCATCTGCAAGCAGGACATGATGGAAATGACGGGCAGCGAGCTCTGCAACCACATCAAGTCGAACCCGACGACCGAGCGCACGAAGTTTATACTGATGACCGACAGCGTCCTGTCACCACACGACATGAAGAACCAGAACATTACACTTGCTGCCGACGACATGCTGGCCAAGCCGTTCAACATTCAGGAGGCCGTCATACGCTTCAACAAAGTGCTCGGCATTGCACCCATCGAACTCGAACACAACGTCATTGAGGGTGGCGAGACACGTATGCTGGAAAGTCAGAACTCAAGCATGACCACCTCGACCTTCTATTTCGACGAAAACGAGAACAAAGTGAAGGAAACAACGGTAGATGAGGACATTGCCAACAAGTCGGAGACCAGCTACTTGCCTGTAGAAGACACCGCTATGGTCAAGAACGACACGGTACTGACCACCGACCTCTATCAAGGCGACGAGACGCTGGGTGACTACTCCATGAGCAACATCATGGACCAACAGCTCATGCGCAATGTGGAGCAATACGTTCTGCACAATATGAGTCGCGGCAGCATCAACCTTGACGAAATGGCCAATGCCATGGGCATGGGACGTGTGCCGTTCTTCCACAAGATACGTGCCATTACCACGAAGACACCCACGGAAGTGATACGTGACCTGCGGCTGAAGCATGCCTGCACACTACTTGTGCGAACGAATATCAACATGAATGAGCTGGCCTCCAACATAGGGTTTACGACGGCAGAAAACTTCTCCGGCGCATTTAAGGAAAAATTCGGCATGACCCCTTTGGAATACCGCTTAAGAAAACGTAAGAACTAATGCGGAAAACACTTCTTTTAAGCGTGCTATTATGGATGATGTGCTGGGCAACGGCCCATGCACAGACGAGCGACAGTATCATCGTAGATGTGCTGCGCCAGAAAAACATCCACTTCACCCACGACAATAGCGTCACCCTGTTTCTGAACGGACACGATAAATTTGAAGACCTGTTCAAGGCCATCCGACAGGCCAAGAGCAGTGTCCATCTGGAATACTTCAATTTCCGCAACGACTCCATTGCCGGCCTGCTGTTCGACATCTTGCGCGAGAAACGCCGACAGGGGGTTGAGGTGCGTGCACTGTTTGACGGCTTCGGCAACGACTCCAACAACCGTCCGTTGAAGAAACGGCACTTGGAAGCCCTGTGGAATGACAGCATCCAGATATATGAGTTTGACCCCATCCGCTTTCCGTGGATCAACCATGTGTTCAGCCGGGACCACCGGAAGATTGTAGTCATTGACGGACAAATAGCCTATACGGGTGGCATGAACGTGGCCGACTACTACATTGTGGGGACGAAACAGGTGGGCGAATGGCGCGACATACACTGCCGCATAGAAGGTGGTGCCGTACACGACCTGCAGACCATTTTCCTGCGCATCTGGGAGAAGGTGACCGACGAGTACCTGCGCGACTCGAAGTACTACCGTGCCTACATGCCCTATGGCTTTGAAGGCTTGAAGCCTGACACGACGGCGTCAGCAGGACACAAAATGGTGGGCATCATTAACCGTGAGCCGCACACGTCGCCGGACATCATTCGAAAGTTCTATCTTGAGGCCATCAACAATGCCCGTGATTCCATCAAGATTATCAATCCCTATCTCACGCTGAACCGCAAGCTGAAGAAAGCACTCCGCAATGCCGTCAAACGTGGCGTGAAAGTAGAAATCATGGTGTCGGCAAAGAGCGACATTCCACTGACGCCCGACTGTGTGTTCTATAATGTCCACAAACTCATGAAGAAGGGTGTCCACGTCTGGCTCTACCAACCAGGGTTCCACCATTCCAAAATCATGACCATCGACGGGCGTTTCTGCACCGTGGGCAGTGCCAACCTGAATGCCCGCAGCCTCAGGTGGGACTACGAGGAGAATGCCGTCATCGTCGATGCAGAGACAACACGGGAACTGGACCAGATGTTTGAACGCGACAAGCAGAAGAGTACCTACCTGACACCCGAGGAGTGGGACCGTTTCCGCACGCCGTGGCAGAAGTTCCGCGGCTGGTTTGCCCATTTGCTGTCACCCTTCCTGTAATGATTAAGACTGTTACTACCATAACGACTATGCCCCCACACACATCAGCCAAGCGCAATACTGTCATTTCTATTGCAAAGGCCATTGCCATCATACTCATGGTCATAGGTCACGCGGAGTCACCCGACGTGCTTCACCGTTTCCTTTATGAGTTTCACATGCCGCTGTTCTTTGCCGCGGCGGGCTACTTCTTCTCACTCCGTTATCTTGACGACGAGATGACGTTCATCAAGAAACGACTGAAGGGACTATACTGGCCGTTTGTCAAGTGGAGTGTCGTCTTCCTGATTCTGCACAACTGGATGTTCGACATCGGAATACTGAACGAGGTGTATGGCAACGAGTCGGGCGGCGTTACGCATCCCTACACATGGCCGCAGACAGAGCAATGCTTCTGGAACATTCTGACGGCCATGGGCGGCTACGACCAATTTCTGAACGGCGCGTTCTGGTTCTTCCGCGGACTGCTGGTGGCCAGCATCCTATACCTTATTATATATAAGCTGCTCTATCATCTCAGCCATCGCTACAACCAATATCATCGTGTCGGGAAATACCTGCCCTTCGTCGTCTGCGCCATTCCGCTGCTGCTGGCCGGCTGGAAGACCTACGAGGGTCTGAAAATCATCACCCTCGTTCAGGGTGGCTATCGCGAGCTGATGGGTGCGTTCTTCTTCGGCTGTGGCTTTATCTTCCGTCAGTGGGAACACAGGTACAGGGTAAAGTGGTGGACCACCCTGCTGTTTGCCTTCATTGTCTGGTGGTTCTCTGACAATCTTTGGGCCAACATGAACTGGCGCTCCACCTTCGAGCAGTTCCTGTCGTTGCCGCTGCCAGCCATTTTAGGTTGCCTCATGGTGTATAACATCAGTACATGGATAGACAAAAAAGAAGGAATCGTCAGACGATTCCTGGTGTTTTGCGGTGACAACACATTGCCCATCTTCATCTTCCATATCCTGTCTTTCAAGATAGTCAGCCTGCTGAAAATCTGGTATTACGGGCTCGACCCTCGTCAGATAGGCTGCCACATGGTCATTCATGAGCATGCTAAGGAAGACTGTTTCTGGATTCTCTACACCCTGGCAGGTGTTGGCGTTCCCCTGCTGTTCACGTGGGGCTACCGCCGTGTGAAGGCGCAATGGCAGAAAGCATCATCTGAATCTCAGGCATGCTGATGCCTTTTTGAAGAATGAGTGTCTGTTCGTTCTTCACAATGCAGGATGCTTGCTGTCCGGTATTTTCCAAATAATGGCAGAAACTGTCAACGGCTTTTTTCGGGTTCCCGGAAAACCAGAAGCAATAGCCCTGGTTCAGGAAGTCTTCGTCAGAAGACTCTTCAAGCGTGGTCAGCTGTACGTACAGCGGCAATGCCTGTTCATATTTTCCGGCTCCCGTCAAGGCCCATGCCAACACCCGCTTGACATTCAGGTCGTCAGGAGTTTCATAGTTCAGGCGGAAGAGCGGTTCCAATGCTTCGTCAAAGCGTCCGAGATTCGACAGGCAGACAGTCTGTTGCAATACGTAGCTCCTCTTTTCCGGATATTTCCCTACCAGTGTTTCAAAGACGTTCAGCGCCTCTTCGTATTGCTCCATGCCGAAAAGTGCACGGGCATACCCCAACAAGGCCCGCTCGCTGTCTGGCTTCAGGGCCATCGCTTTCTGGTAGGCCGTTGCCAGCCGTGCTTGCTTGTCGTGAGCTGCTCCCGTACCTTTCAGTCGCTGAATGACCGTAGCCTCCATCATGTAGTAGTGGTAATCCCTGTAGGCATCGCCAAACCGCTTCAGCAAGCGTTCGGCATCTTCGTTATAATGCCGGCGTATGAGCATGGACGCCACTTTGTCGAAGTTCTTTTCTAACGGGGAACCCTTGAACAGAGGCGACACGAAGAACAGCACATGCTCCAAGCCGTCGCTATGCCCGAACGGGTGGTCAAACTGTGCCGCGTGTGGAAACAGGCGGAAGAAACGATACAGGTCCTGCAGGTACATGCGGCGGATGTAGGCAGCCGACTGTATCTCCTCCTCCGGCAGTTCACCCATGGTGGCCTCGCCACGCTCCATCATGTCACGCATGCTTTGCGGCAAGCGCTCAAGCACCTGACTGAACCCCAGTACGAAAGAATACTTGTCGCTGTTGCAGAAGGGTCCCGTCTTCAGCAGCTGTTGCAGGAAGCGGTTGGTGTGCAGGCTCTTCATGGCTACTGCCACGTCAGGGTGGTACATGGTGAACGGCATGAACCAGTTGGCAATGGTCTGGAAGAAGGAAAAACGCTTCATCTGCGAAAAGCCTCCGAAGTAAATATCAGAGCCTTGCTTCTGCATGTCAATCATCCTGCGGAACGACTCTTCCACCTTTTCCATGCGTTCCTCTTCGGCTTCGGGATGCAGAATGTCCTCCAACGAGTCTTCCTCCACCTCTTCCACTCCATTGCGGGTAATGCGGAAGTGGTTGTTCTTCAGCAGGTCGGGCATAATCTCCGACTGTATGGTATGGTGGTCCTGCTCGGCACTCATGGCGTAAATCATCTGGAGCTGCAGCTCTGTCAGTTCCTGCACCATCTGTTCGTCCTGCAGCAGTTCGTCAACCAGCTGCTGCTCTTCAGGAAAGACACTTGACAGGGTGTAGTTTCGTCCCATCACCCAGCCCACCAGGGCCCGTTGCCGCACCTGTTCGTCGGTAGCCTGACGGCAGACGTTCAGCAGCGTGCGCAGTTTGGCCATGTCAAACGTGTTGAGCAACGAAAGGGTCAGGGCCGACACCATCAGCTGTTGGTCAGCCGAATCGACAGTCGGTGAAAGAAGCATCTCCTCGAAGGCTTTTGATTTGGCGTCAGACCACTGTCCTGAGGTCCAGATGTAGTTAAACAAACTGCTGACAAACTGCTGGTGCCTGGCATAGAGAGCCTCGCGGTGCGGCAGCTGCTTGTTGGCCGGTTCCAGTCCGACCATGGCCACGTCGGTCACAAACGATTCCAACTCCTGGCGGATGTTGTTGACCGACCATTCGCGCGAGCTCATCAGCAGGTTCGAGTAAGTGGTGGATATAAAAGGCGAAGAGCCTATTCTTCGCCAAAGTGACGTGTCTGCGTACAGTCGGTAGGTGCGCTGCAGCAGCTGTGAGTAGTTTGATGACAACTGCGGGTCCTGATAACCTTGCATCCAGTAACGGGACATCACCTGATATTCTGCCAAAAGCGAGTCCATTTCGGCCTGTGCCTGCGGTCTGGGATAGACGGCAAAAAAATTCTGCAACTCCGTCAGCGAGAGTCCCACGTTGCCGTTGGCCAGCTGTGACAACACTCTTTTTAATGCTTCATTACGTTCCATAGACTGTTTTATCATTTCTTCAGCCATGCATTAACCCGCTCAATGTCTTTCTGCATCGGGCCACGTGCATGATTGAATGTCAGCTTCTGAGGCAGCGAGTCAACCACTTCGGGACTCACCTTGCAAAACTTTGCTATCAGCTGTCGGTATCGGCCAATACCATATTTGTTGATGGAATCGCAAGCTGCATCGTAGCCTTTCACAAAAGCCTCAAGCTGCTGCTTGCGCTCAAACGACCTCATTTTCTTCTGGTTGAAGGCTATCACACCAAAGTTCATTTTCATCTGTCGGCTGTCGGCCAGTACCGGGTTCTTCGCCATACGGGCTATGGTAGCCTGCGGCTCAGGCAGCCAGAGAGCATCCATCATGTTGTTCTGCAGCATCTGCAGACGCACGTTGACATCATTCACCTGAATGCGGAAGACGAACTCCGACTTCACCTTCGCACTGTCAACCACCTTGTCAGTCAGCATGTCGGTAACCGAATAGCGCGTCATGGCAACCATCTTGTCGTCAAGATGTTTTAACTGGCGTATGCGGGCATTGCGGTTGGTGACGAGCTGCCAGCAGCCATCCGTCAGAGCCACGTAGTGTATCTTCGCGCCTTTTTTCAGTACGAGCCGCTCCATGCGAACCAGGTCGGTCACGGCACCTTCTGCCGTTTGGCCTATGAGCGCCGTGTCACCGTCCATTTGTGCGGTAAACGGTTTCAGGCGGACATCGACGACCGCCGTGTCGAAAAGCATGAGCTCCTTAGCCACATAGAGCGGCAGGCATTCCAGCGTAGGCAGTACGGCAATCTTCAATGCCGCAGAGTCTTCGCGTGCCAGTCGCAAACGGTTCTGCCGACTGATGCGTTTTGTTTCTTCATACGACTCTCCACAGCTTGCAAGAAGCAGGAATCCTGTCAGTAAAAGCAATAGTTTTCTCATAATTAGGGACAAAGGTAGTGAAAAAAAACGTTAAAGCGGAGAAAAAGCTCCTTTTTTTATTCATTTTACGTTGAAAAACGAAGAAATCTTCTTAACTTTGCACGCAAACATAAAAAAACAGACAATGAAGAAACTACTGATATTAACCTTCATGTGCCTTCCGTTGACCGCCATGGCACAGAACGACTGGGAGGTTCCCGACGAAGCTGCCAGACCGACAGACGTGGTAAAAGTAAACCCCGACCAGAAATATCTGGCCGGTGCCGTGCCAGTAGTAGATGGCAAGGTGGTGTTTCAGAAAACCATCAAGGCACCAGGCAAGAGTGCCGACGAGATATACGACATCATGCTCGACTACATAACCCGCATGACACAGGGCGGCAACCAGTTTGAGCAAAGCCGTGTCGTCATCAACGACAAGGAGAAGCACCAGATAGTTGCCGACTTCCTGGAGTGGCTGGTATTTACCGACAAGGCCCTGGTGCTCGACCGTACCCGCATGCGCTACTACCTGATGGCTGAATGTAAGGACGGCGAGGTGACGGCCAAGATGACACGCATCACCTATTTCTATGAGGAAGAGCGCGACCCGCAGCACTACACGGCAGAGGAATGGATTACCGACGACGAAGCCCTGAACAAGAAAAAGAACAAGCTGTACCGCATGAATGGCAAGTTCCGCCGCAGGACCATCGACCGCAAGGATTTCATTTTCAATAAATTCGAAGAAATATTAAAGTAATGGACCAAATAGAAGAAATGCACAGCCGACACCAGCTGCGCGAACACCAAAAGCCCATCCCCCACCCCCGGTTACGTTTCTTTCTGAACGTAGCCTTTATGGTGGCCGCCATTGTGGGGCTCATCTGGTATTTTGTAGCCGACCATCAGACCGGCACCATCATCGTACTGGTGGGTATGGTATTTAAATTTATCGAGTTAGTGATTAGAATTTTCAAACTCTAAATGAAGAAAACACTCTTACTGCTGTTGTTATCCGTGCTCTTTCCAATAGTACTGCAAGCGCAGGACTATAACCAGATTGACCCCGACGGCAACGTCACCCGGCGAAACGAGGGCAGCACAGGCAACGGCAACTTCAACAAACACAAGACCGACACCACCAACAAGAAGAAGGAGATTCCCTTGGGACTGCGTGTATGGACCATCGACCGACACTTCGGCGATATTCGTCCGGCAGAAATCGACACCATGCCACACCTCTACATGAACACCATTTTCAACACCGGTGTCTATGGAGAGTATAACACCTTGGGCAACAACTATACGGCACGCGAAAGCCGCATCTTCATAGACCGGCCGAAAATGCAGGAATTCTACTTCACGCAGCCCTACAGCTGGTTTATCAAAGAGCCCGACGACTTCCATTTCGTCAACACCCTGTCGCCCTACACCAACATCAGCTACGACAACTGCGGAAACAAGCAGCATGGCGAAGACCATATCGAGGCGAAGTTTGCCGTCAATGCCAACAAACGGCTGGGCTTCGGCTTCGATCTGAACTATGCATACGCCAGCGGTTACTACGCAGCACAGTCAACGTCACACTTCAGCGGTACATTGTTCGGCTCCTATCTGGGCGACAAATACCAGCTGCACGCCCTGCTCTCCCTTTATCACCAGAAAGCCACCGAGAACGGCGGCATCTACGAAGACACCTTCATCACCCATCCCGAAAGCAAGCCCACCTCCTTCTCCGACGAGGAAATACCAACCGTACTGAGCAGAAACTGGAACCGCAACAACCACCAGCACTTTCTGTTAAGTCACCGTTACAACCTGGGCTTTTACCGTAAGGTGAAGATGACCGACGAGGAAATCAAAGCCCGCAAGTTTGCCGAGGAATCGAGAAAGGAAAAAGAGAAGCGCGAGCGCAAGATGAACGGCGACGGAACTGACGAAGGGCCCAAGCCCATGGGACGTCCCGACGATGCGATAATAGCCGGCGACCTGCCTGCCGACAACCAGGCAAAACCCGCAGAAGGCGAGCGCATCACCGTTGACAGCAAGGAGAAGCGCGACAGCCTCTTGGCAGCCGAAGCCCTGCAGGACTCCATCAATGCCACCATGAAAGACGAGTTCGTGCCCGTGACCAGCTTCATTCACACACTCGACCTGAACAACTACGACCGTATCTACCAGGCCTATGCCAGTCCAAACGAATACTACGCCAACACCTACTATGAGCGTAACGAAGACCTGACGTTCAGCGGCGACTCCATCTACGACAACATGCGTCATCTCTCCGTCAAGAACACCTTTGCCATTGCCCTGCTCGAAGGCTTCAACAAATATGCCAAGGCCGGACTGAAGGTGTTTGCCACCCACGAACTGCGACGCTTCCACATTCCCGACACCGTCAGCGGACAAAGCTATGCCACCACGTGGAAACACAACGAGCACAGCATCAGCATAGGCGGACAAATCACCAAGACACAGGGACGCACCCTGCACTACAACCTCATGGCCGAGGCATGGCTGGCAGGTGCCGATGCCGGCCAACTGGCCATCGACTTCAGCACCGACCTGAACTTCCCACTCTTCGGCGACACCGTGCAGTTAGCAGCCTCGGCATTCCTGCACCGCATCAAGCCCATGTTCCTGCAGTCGCACCACCACTCGAAACACATCTGGTGGGACAACGATGACCTGTCAAGCGAAACCCGAGCCCGCATCGAGGGACTCTTCAGTTACCCTAAGACCAACACCCAGCTGCGCGTCGCCGTCGAGGAAGTCAAGAACTACACTTATTTCGGCATTGACTACCAGATAAAGGATGATGCAGGACGAATGATGTCTGCCACCCTGAAACAGGAAACCGGCAACATCAACATACTCACCGCACAGCTCCGGCAGAACTTCCGACTGGGCATTCTGAACTGGGAAAACGTCATCACCTACCAAAACTCCAGCAACAAGGAGGTGCTGCCCCTGCCCACACTCAACATTTTCAGCAACCTGTTCCTGAAGTTCAAGGTGGTCAGGCAGCTCACCTTCGAGATAGGCGGCGACGTAACCTTCTTCACCAAATACTATGCGCCCGATTTTGTTCCGCAGCTGAACCAGTTTGCCATCCAGCAGAATGCCGACAGCCGCGTGGAGTTAGGAGGCTACCCCTTTGTTGACGTCTATGCCAACATGCACCTGAAGCGTACCCGCTTCTTCATCATGTACAGCCACGTCAATGCCGGCAGCGGCACACGCAACTACTTCCTGGCACCACACTACCCCCAGAACAAAGGTGTGCTTCGCTTCGGCGTGTCGTGGAATTTCAACAACTAAAGAGAAAGAAAAAAATGGGAAATCTTACAGACTACATACACTACGTCATCATCCTCCTGCTCATCGTGGTCGGCTTCCTGGCCGTCAAGAAAGCAGCCAGCTGCCTGTTCAAGACCGTCATCAGCATCGCCGTCCTTGCAGGCATTGCTCTGGCGTGGTGGTACTTCAGCTGACCAACAGCCCCACCACCACACAAACGCCGTAAATCAAGATGTTGCGGGCCGTCTCACCCAAGCAGACGTTCAGTTCGCGTCCCTTGTGTATGCGCACCATCTTCAGGTACGTACAGAAGTGGAACACCAGATAGACAAATGGCAGCACGAACGCCAGTACATGTCCGTTCAGCAGAAACACCACCCCCGTTAGCGTAGCCGCCACGCCCAACAGCAGATAAAGCATGCGGGCATTCCCCGCACCAATCCTCACCACCAGCGTCAGCTTCCCGTCCTCACGGTCGTTGTCACGGTCACGGTAGTTGTTCACCACCAAGAGCCCGTCAACCACCAATCCGCAGGCCACCGATGCCAAAAACACCTGCCACGTCACCGTATGCAACTGAATATAATAAGTCACACACACTGGCACCACACCGAAAAACAGCAGCACCAGCACATCGCCCAGACCCATATACGAAAGGTGCGTCGTATAGAGAAAACAGAAGACCACACAAAAAGCACCCACCAGAATCATCTCTAAGCCACCATACAGCACCAGCGGCAAACCCACCAGACAAGCCAACACCGTGGTCAGCGCAATAGCCTTCTTCATGGCCTCTGCACTCACCCACCCTTGCGTGCAGGCACGTAGCGGCCCCAGTCTGCGGGCAGCATCGTCGTTACCCCTCACGTAGTCAATAAAATCGTTGACAAAGTTGGCATCCACCTGCATCACCTCCGCAAACAGCAGGCACAACAGCGCAGCCGTCCAGCTGAATGCGTCCAACGCCTGCAGCCCCCTCAAGTCCGTAAAAGCCAGGGCCAGACCTATCAGCACCGGCACCGCAGCCCCAGTCAGCGTCTTCGGGCGAGCCGCAAGCAGCCATGCCCTCAAAGAATTCCGTTTCACTTCCATATCATTCCACATTTTTGGCGTCAAAGGTAGTGCAAAACGAGCGAAATGCAAAATAAATGACAATTTATTTTCATTTCTCAAAAAAATCATTACCTTTGTCCGTACAAACCAAAAAACGCAGAACACCACCATGCACAATACCCCAAGCCTCGACCTCGTGGAATTTGTAGAAACAAACATCCTGCCACGCTATGCCGCGTTCGACAAAGCCCATAACCTCAGCCACGTCACCAGCGTCATCCGGCGTTCCATCGAACTGGTGCGCACCACCGGTGCTGACATCAACATGGTCTATGCCATTGCCGCCTACCACGATCTGGGACTCACCGGGCCACGCGCCATACACCACCTCACAGGAGGAAAAATACTCGCCGCCGATGCCCGGCTGAAGCGGTGGTTTACACCCGAACAGCTGAAGACCATGCGTGAGGCCGTCGAAGACCACCGAGCCTCCGCCAGCCACGCGCCGCGCAGCATCTACGGAAAAATAGTGGCCGAAGCCGACCGCGACCTGAACCCCGAAACCGTCATACGGCGCACCATCCAGTTCGGACTCTCCAACTACCCCCAACTTGACCACGAGCACCAGTGGCAGCGCTTCAGGCAGCACATGGATGAAAAGTACTCCACGCATGGATACATCAAACTCTGGATTTCCCCCTCGCCCAACGAGCAGAACCTGAACACGCTGCGCAACCTCATTGCACAGCCCCAACAGCTGAGAGAAGTGTTTGAGAAAATCTACAAGCAAGAAAAAGAAGAATGAAAAATTCTTCATTTTTCATTCTTCATTTAAACAGTTGTCTGAAGGCCGTCGGTACCGGCGTCTCAAACTCCATCCGCTCGTGAGTCACCGGGTGCACGAAGCAAAGCAGAAACGCATGCAGACACAGCCGGTGCAGCGGGTCGTCACCGTTGCCATACTTCGTGTCGCCACACACGGGGTGCCCCATGTCGGCCGAATGTACACGAATTTGATTCTTGCGTCCCGTCTCCAACTTATATTCCACTAATGAGTGCTCCGTAGTGCGGTCAAGCGTGAAGAAATGCGTCACGGCATACTTGCCGCCATTATCCACCGGACTGGAGTACGTCACGTAAGCCTTGTTGTCCTTCAGCCAGTTGGCCACGGTGCCCTCATCCTGTTCCATCTCGCCGCTCACCACGGCCACATACCGACGGTCATACACCACGTCGTGCCATGCCTGCTCAAACAGCTGCTCCGTCTCCATGTCCTTGGCATACACCATCAGCCCGCTCGTGTCACGGTCAAGCCGGTGCACCACGTGCGCCCGACATTTCTGCCCTGTCTTTTTGAAGTAGTCGTCCAGCACCGATTTCACGTTCAGGCTTGCGTGCCCCGCAGCCATCGAGAGAATGCCCACCTGCTTCTCCACCACCACAATCCAGCGGTCTTCATAGACAATCTTCACGTAGCGGCTCTTGAATCCGCGTTGGTTCCGCTTCGTCTTGCTCACCGCCACCTTCATGCCCGGCTGCAGCAGGAAGTCAAACTGCGTCACCGTCTTGCCGTTCACCTTAATGCCCTGTCCCTGCAGCGTAGCCTTTATTTTCGATCGGCTCTGCTGCACGTGTTCCAGCAGAAACGCTAACAGCGGCTGTTCCTTTTCTGCCACCAGGTGCTCATAGTCACCCTGCTGATTATACGGATTATATTTCATACTGCCTGCAAAGGTAGTGCAAACCGAGCGAAAAACCAAATTTATTTGAGTTTTTCCGAGGTGCAGCCTACCTTCGACGACAGTCAAAGGTACGAATAAGTGAGTAAAATGCAAAAATTATTTTGACATTTTCGAACGGAAGTACCTTCGACGACAGTAAAAGGTAGTGCAAACCGAGCGAAAAACCAAATTTCTTCACTCATTTCTTTTCCAATAGGTATTCAAGCGAGCAAGCTCGGAGTCTTTGAGTTTTTCCGAGGTGCAGCCCGCTCGGCTCTGCCGCTTTGTACCTTCAGGTCAAAGAACTTTCGACGGAACGTCAAAGGTAGTGCAAAATTTCGGTTTAGCGAATAGAAAGCAAAAATTTATTGCTTTCTAAAGTCAGAAATGAACATTGAAAGCATTGACAAAGGCAGGTTTATTGCGTAAGACTTACGTCGAACTCACGTTAATCATCGTTGAAAAGGGGGTATGCTTAATGTTACTTTCGTAACTTTCGTTACATAAAAAATGGCGATCCTTACGGACCGCCGCTTTCGTCCACGACCTTGACCTCTGTCTGTCGCAACTCGTAGAGTGCTTCTTTCGAAGGTACGAACGAAATGTTCAACCGTCCGTCCCTGAAGGTGGGGCGGAATATTCCCAATCTTTCCCACTTGATGCTCTTGCCACGTTTCAGGTTGTAGATGATGCTGTCTGCTAGCGCAATCATGACACCCGTTAATATGTCACGTCCGAAGATGCTGCCACGAGCGCAGATGTCATATATAAACTCCCGTTGTGACATCTGCTGCACCTCCTCAATGATGGGTGCCGCCTTCACGGCACCCGTCATCTTTCTCATTCGGACAACCAGCCTTGGTTCACCGCCATTAACTATCTTTGCCATAGTCATCCCCTCCAATAGTTTTGAACTGACAATGGACATTCCTTTATAGCTGTATTAAACATCAGCTGCGAGAGATTGTAGCGACTTTCGAACCAGCACATGGCCTGCATCAGCTTGAAGAGGTCAGCCCGTGTCTGGTTGATATCACTCTTGAAAAGCGTGTTGCGAACGTGGGTGATGTAGTTCTTCTCCGCCTCCCCACCATCAGGCGCCCAGCGATGGACGATTTCAGGCACGGTCTTCAGATTGTAGTCGCGGTGGTACTTGGTCAGCAGGATGATGGCGGCGCGAAGGCCGTAGGTTACCGACACGAATTGTACGAACTGTTTGTCGGTCTGTCCCTTCGCCATGCCTTGCCACTCTTACCTTTGCATCGGATTATAGATAATGTTCTAAATGTCCGATGTTAAACATCGTATAATTTTTAGTTCATGCGGCAACAATTTTGTAGTTTTGCTAAAGATTGTGGCCGTGGAGGGTAAGATAATTTGCCGCTAGGT
>JAGAYI010000055.1 GCA_017940545.1 Prevotella sp. | reverse complement strand
TTATCGCGGGCGTGTTAATTGTCTATCACGGGCGTGTTAATCCCTTTCCTGTTGGAAGCGTGCCGCGCGGACAAGCGGTGCGGCTATGTTGCAAAGGTACGAAGAAAATACGGAAACGCAAAGGGAAATGCCCGATTTTTTCTCTAAGGAGTTAAGGAGAAAGGGAGGCTTTAGTCTATGGATTGCATTATCAACTTTGCCACCAACCTGTTCGCCGGTCTTTTTGCCTACAATCTGCTTCCAAAGAAGTCAGAAATGAACATTGAAACCATTGACAAAGGCAGGTTTATTTCCAGTTGGTGCTGTCGTTGTCGGCGGCTACGGAAGGTGTGTGATGGCAGAGCAGTGCCATCGTCAGTACTAATATTGCATTTGTTAAACGCATCGTCTAATACAATATATATAGATGAGAAAAACGTGAACTGTCGTTCTCTTTCCATATCTCCTAAATGAGGTCGTGAGATTTACCTAAGCAAAAAGATATAGTGATGCCAGCCCACGCTATCGCGTGGAGACCCCCTATGCCTTCTTGCTTGCTTTTGAAGTTTCTCACGTTTCATTTAACAAGAACAGACATGTCGTCTCTCAGTTATTTACCAAAATGTCTCCGATGCCCACCCTTGTTTGAGTCTGGCATCGAGCGCAAAGGTACGAAGAAAATGTAGAAAAGCAAAAAGTTTCGGGTAAAAGTTTCGAAAAATATTAGTATCTTTGTGGGCAGAAAGTGAAATTTTTGGAAAATTATGGATCAGAGTAATCAGAGTAATCGGAGTAATCTGAATAATCAGAGTAATCGGAGTAATCGGAATAGTCAGAGTAATCTGAATAATCAGAGTAATCGGAGTAATCAGAGTAATCTGAATAATCAGAGTAATCAGAGTAATCTGAATAATCAGAGTAATCTGAATAATCAGAGTAATCTGAATAATCAGAAAAATCAGGCGAGTACTGTTTTTCTGCCGCAACATGGGCATTACCGGCATTTGCGTGTTTATCAGGTAACGGAGATTATTTACGATATTACTTTCTATTTCGCTCATCGCTTCCTGCAGAAAGGTGACCGTACCGTTGACCAGATGGTGCAGGCAGCCCGCTCCGGTAAACAGAATATTGCTGAGGGTAACCAGGCGGCTGCAACGTCCAGTGAGACAGAAATCAAACTGACTAATGTGGCGAAAGCCAGTCTTGAGGAATTGCTTGATGACTATGAAGACTATTTGCGCGTGCGCGGCTTACAACAGTGGGGCAATCTTCATCCGCGGTATGAGAAGATGCGACAGTATGCGCGAAGCGAACAGCTCAGGAAGGACTATGCCGCCACAATCCAAAAGATGAACGACGAGGAGATAGCGAACCTTAGTATTACGCTGATTCATCAGGCTATGTATATGCTTTATAAGCTGCTGGTCACCATGCAAGACAGGTTTGTGAAAGAGGGGGGAATTAAAGAACGGATGTTTCAGAGTAGGGTGAATTATCGGAGTAGTCTGAGTAATCAGAGTAATCAGAGTAATCAGAATAATCGGAGTAATCAGAATAATCAGAAGTAATGGTAAATTATGTTCGCGCGCGTGCGCGAACATAATTTAATATAGTGTTACGCCAAGAGGCGCTTGGCAAAGTAGCGCACGGGATACCAGACGCTGAGGAAACCGACGGCTAACACGGTGACGAAGACAAGGACAATGTCCCAGGGATGCACGCTGACCGGATAGGCATTGATGACGAAGGACTCGCTGGAACGCCCTAAGCTGACCAGACCGTAGGTCTGCTGAAGCCAGCAGAGTAGCAGGCCGACGAGGATGCCGATGACGGCACCGAGGGCAGAAATGAGCCGGCCCTCGAAGAGGAAGATACGCGTTATCTGGCGGTCGGAGGCACCGAGGTTACGCAGGGTGACCACGTCGTCTTTCTTGTCGATGATGAGCATGGAGAGCGAGCCGATGATGTTGAACGACGCCACGATGAGTATGAACGTGAGGAAGAGGTAGGCCATGAGTTTCTCAATCTTCATGATCTTAAACGTGTCGTCCTGCTGTTCGAAGCGGTCCTGAACCTTGTATTTGCTGCCCACGATGGCTTGTATCTGTTTCTTGGTGGCATCGAAGTTGCTGCCTTCCTTCAGTCGCAGCTCTAAGGACGACAGCTGTCCCTGCTGGTCGAAGAGCCGACGGGCAAAGTCGATGTGCGTCAGCACGTACTTGCCGTCGTACTTGCCCTGACGGACGCAGAACAGCGCGTCGGGCGAGTAGAGCTCGTCGGTGACGAAGCCCTGCGAGGGGTCGGCCATGTTGAGTTGTCCCTGTCTGACGGGAGCATACACCTGCATGCTGCCCGGGTAGGAGTAGCCCATGCCTAACTGTTCGGCGATGCGCATGCCGATGATGCCGTAGTACAGGTCGGCGGCCCGCAGGCGGTATTTCTCGGCGTTGTTAGAGAGCAGCGTGTCACCGTCCTCTAATATTTCCACGATGTGTGTCAGCTGGTTGAAGTTCTCCTCGACGCCCTTGATGGTGACCATGGCCTGATGCTGGTTATAGACGACGAGAGCCTGGTCTTCCACACTCTCCATGGCGATGTCAATCTGCGGCAGCTGCTTGACTTGCGTCAGCAGCGGGTCGTCGGCCGGTGCCGTCTTGCCGACGGCGGGAGTAATCTTCAGCTGTGGGTCGAAGGCGGTGAAGAACGACGCCACGAGGTCGTGGAAGCCGTTGAAGACGCTGAGCGTCACTACTAGTGCCATGGTGGCGATGGCTACGCCCACAATACTCACGCCGCTGATGATGTTGATGGCGTGGGTTGACTTCTTTGAGAAGAGGTAGCGACGGGCTATGTAAAATGGGAAGTTCAATTTAACCTTTTCGCTTATTTAAGTTTCAGCAACTCGTCGATGTGTTCCATGTAGTCGAGCGAGTCGTCAATGAAGAATCGCAGTTCGGGGATGATGCGCAGCTGGTGTCGCACGCGGGTTCCTAACTCGTAGCGTATCTGCTTTTCGCTGGCGGTAATGTTGCGCAGCATCTGGTCGGCCTTCTCGCTGGGGAAGATGCTCAGATAGGCGGTGCAGATGCTGAGGTCGGGTGATATCTTGGTGCGTGTGACGCTGATCATGACGCCGTGCATGGCGCGTGTCTGTTGCTGAAAGATCATGCTCAGTTCTTTCTGCAGCAGGCGTGCTATTTTGTTTTGTCTGGTTTCCTGCATGATTTTTACTATTTTACGTTGACGTGTGCAAAGGTACAAAAAAATCATCATTCAACATTCATGATTCATCATTATTTTTGAAAGAAATGGACGACAAGTAATTGATTTCTTTCAATGCTCTTAGCGCATTATTTGATTAAGAACGAGATGAAGTCCAGTTCGAAGGGAACGGCGGCAGGCACATGGTCGTGGTCGAGCAGCTTGTACTCTACACTTGCCCCGCAGCGTTTCAGGCGCTTGTAGAGCTCCCAGAAGCAGGCAATGGGCACGTAGGTGTCGTGGCGTGAGTGGAACAGGTGGACCTTGGCCTTGGGTGTCCAGTCTTCGGGTATGGTTTTCTCTTCCACCGTCTTCATGAGTCGCATGTATGCCGGGTTCTGGTTGTCGAAGAAGTCGAAGTCGAGATACCGGTCCAGTCTGGTGCCAATCATCTGTGTGAGTTCCGGAATGGGAATGTTTCCCTTGCACCAGTGGCTGTAGTTTTTCAGCAGTTCACCCTTGAAGATGCGGGTGAAGTCGAGGTTCAGGTGGTCGTAGTGGTTCATGGAATAGACGATGTTCGGCAGAATAGCGTAGTCGCTGTATCGTGTGGAGTGGAAGGCACGTAGTGCTACGGCTGGGTAGTAGGCCCCTCCTCCTGCAAAGATATGGCTGACGCGCACCCCCTGCTGCGGGTGCTGCTGGTAGTAGCGTGCCAGTGCCCACACGCCGGAGCCCCCTAAGGAGTAGCCGAAGAGCAGCGACTCTGTGGGCAGCTGGTAGTGCAGTTGTTTTTCGAGGAACTCTGATGCGGCGCGTCGCATGTCGGCGCTGACAGCCGCCACGTTCTCATGTTGCAGGTAGGCAATGGGCCGTTTGTCAGATATTCCGCAGCCTATGAGGTCAGGAATGATGGTGACGTAGCCCATCATGCCCGGGAAAATTTCTGCCGCCATGATGTCGCGCGAGGCACAGTCAATCTTGCTGCGGGTGAGTGGCGACACCTCGATGACGCCTTTTGGCTTGCCCTTCTTGCGTGGCATGTAGATGACACCTGAGGCTAAGATGGGTTTTCCGTGGGGGTCAACGGTATGGTAGGAGATGCCGTAGGCCGTCATGTCGCCAATGCGCATGAGCATCTTCACGAGTTGGCGGGTGTAGGGCAGCAGCACCCTCGGCCCTATCTCATACTGTGACAGGACATGCAGAAAGGTTTTGAAAAAGCCTAACCTCTTGATGAACAGCAACTCAGCAAAACGTCCGCGCATCTATCCTCCTCCTTCCTCCTTCAGTCCTTCTTCCGTATCATTGTCAGTCCGTCGCGCAGTGGCAGTATGACCTTTTCCACCCGTTCGTCGCGTGCCACGTAGTCGTTGAATGTCTCAATGCCGCGCGTCTGCTGGTCGCGGTCGTAGGCCGGGTCAACGACGTGTCCGTCCCACAGCGTGTTGTCGGCAATGATAAACCCTCCCGGCCGGAGCACCGAGAGCACCATTTCGTACGTCTCGCGGTAGGTACGCTTGTCACCGTCAATGAAAGCCATGTCGAAGGTGATGCCTAAGCGTGGCGCCTCGGTAATGGCGTTGCCAATGGTGAACGTGATTCTGTCAGCCACCGGCGACTGTTCAATCCAAGGTCGGGTGAAGTCTTCCTGCTCGTCGTTGATTTCGTAGGTATATAGGTGTCCGTCGGCATCCAGCCCCTCGGCCATGCAGAGTGCGGAATATCCGCTGAACGTGCCCACCTCCAGGATGTTCTTCGGGCGAATCATCCTGACGAGCATCTTCAGCAGTCGTCCCTGCAGATGTCCGCTGGCCATGCGTCCGTGCAACAGGTGTATGTTGGTGGCCCGGTAGAGCCGGTACAGGTATTCCGGTTCCGCGTCAATGTGCTGCAGGATGTAGTCGTCGATGCTCATCCTAATAGTGCTTCAATAGCCAGCCGGTAGCTGTCGAGGCCGAAGCCGCAGATGACCCCCTTGCAGGCGCACGAGATAAGCGACTTGTGGCGGAACTCCTCGCGCTGGTGAACATTGGAGATGTGTACTTCGATGACCGGGCACTTCAGCGAGCGTATGCAGTCCTGCAGGGCAATGCTGGTATGCGTGTATGCACCGGCGTTCAGCACGATGCCGTCGTAGCTGAATCCCACCTCCTGCATCTTGTTGATGAGCTCTCCTTCCACGTTACTCTGGTAGTAGCTAAGTTCCACGTCAGGGAAGCGTTGCTGCAGCTTGGGCAGGTATTCGTCGAACGACGAAGAGCCGTAGATGCCCGGCTCGCGTTGTCCAAGCAAGTTCAGGTTTGGTCCGTTGATAATCTGTATTCTCATGTCGGCAGAAATTGGTTTAGGATGCAAAGGTACAAAATAATCATCATTCGCCGTTCATCATTTATCATTATTTTTTCGTAATTTTGCAGCGTGAAAGAACAAAAGGACATGGTGAGGGCCTACGTGCGCTACCTAAAACTGCAGCGCGGCATGTCGCCCAACACGCTGGATGCCTACCTGCGCGACCTGCAGAAGCTGCTGCACTACCTGGCGACGGCAGAGAAGACGGTGAGCGACGTGCAGCTGCCAGACCTGCAGCACTTTGCTGCCGGTCTGCACGACATTGGCATAGGCCCTCGCTCGCAGTGCCGCATACTGAGCGGTGTGCGCTCCTTCTTCCGTTTCCTGCAACTGGACGGCTGGCGTGAGGACGACCCGTCAGAGCTGTTGGAGTCGCCCGTCCTGGGAGAACACCTGCCCGAAGTGCTCTCGACCGAAGAAGTGGATGTCCTGAAAAACAGCATCGACCTGACGAAGCCGGAGGGTCACCGCAACCGTGCCATCATCGAGGTGCTCTTCTCCTGCGGCCTGCGCGTCAGTGAGCTGGTCAACCTGAAGTGCTCGAACCTCTATGCCGAAGAGCAATACGTGCGCATCATGGGAAAAGGCTCGAAGGAACGCCTGGTGCCCATTTCGCAACAGGCGCTGAAAGAGCTTGACTTTTGGTTTATGGACCGCCGGCAGCTGAAAATCAAGCCCGGCGAAGAGGACTACGTCTTCCTGAACCGACGAGGTGCCCACCTGACCCGCACCATGATACTCATCATGATCAAGCGGCAGGCCGAGGAAGCAGGAATACAGAAAACCATCTCGCCCCACACGCTCCGCCACTCCTTTGCCACGGCCCTGCTGGAAGGCGGTGCCGACCTGCGTGCCATTCAGACGCTGTTAGGGCACGAAAGCATTGGCACCACCGAGATATACACCCATATAGACGTGACCACGCTGCGCGAAGAAATACTGCACCACCACCCGAGAAACATGAAATGGCGGGGAGCGATAAGTGACGAAAGGTGAGGCAGAAAGGTTAAGAAATGAAAAAAACGGGCTCTTTTACGTAGTTTTTCAGACAGGTTGAGCGACTAATAATAAAAAATATGTACTTTTGCATACGCAAATTTTTGAACTTAACGCATTAAATTCATGAGACTGAAAAGATTTTTGACGGCTGTGGTGCTGATGGTAATCGGCACAGCAGCAATGATGGCGCAGATGGAAATGCCCGCTATTCCCGTGGACGAGGCAGTGCGCATCGGAAAATTAGACAACGGACTGACTTATTACATCCGCCACAACAACTGGCCCGAGAACCGCGCCGAGTTCTACATTGCCCAGAAAGTGGGCTCTCTGCAGGAGAATGACGATCAGCGCGGTCTGGCACACTTCCTGGAGCACATGGCCTTCAACGGTTCCAAGCACTTCAAGGGCAACGACCTGCTGCGCTGGTGCGAGAGCGTGGGAGTGAAGTTCGGCCGTGACCTGAACGCCTATACCTCTATTGACCAGACGGTCTATAACATCTCAAACGTTCCCACCACGCGCGAGTCAATTGTTGACTCCTGCCTGCTCATTCTCTACGACTGGGCCGACGGACTGCTGCTCGAACAGGAAGAGATTGAGAAGGAGCGTGGCGTGATTCACGAGGAGTGGCGCCTGCGCACCAGTGCCTCGCAGCGTATGTTTGAGCGCGACCTGCCCCAGCTGTATCCTGACTGTAAGTACGGTCACCGCATGCCCATTGGTCTGATGGAAATCATCGACAACTTCGAGCGTCCCTTCCTGCAGGCTTACTACGAGAAGTGGTATCGCCCCGACAACCAGGGACTGATTATTGTGGGCGACGTGGATGTTGACAAGGTAGAGGCCAAGATCAAGGAGCTCTTCAGCGGCATCGTGCTGCCGGAGAACCGTGCCCTGGTAGAGGACGTGCCCGTGCCCGACAACAACGAGCCCATCTACGTCATTGACAAGGACAAGGAGATGCCCTACAACTACATCATGCTGATGTTCAAGCACGACGTGTTCCCCGACTCACTGAAGGGCACCATGGCTTACACCATGGCCGAATACATGAAGAACGCTGCCATCAGCATGCTGAACGACCGCCTGAAGGAAGCTGCCGAGAAGGCCGATTGCCCGTTTGTACAGGCTAACGCCGGCGACGGCCAGTACATCTTCGCCAAGACGAAGGATGCCTTCGAGATGGACCTCCTGCCGAAGGACGGTCAGGCCGAGGCTGCCCTTTCGACAGCCCTCATTGAGGCACGCCGTGCTGCAGAGTTCGGATTCACGGCTACCGAGTTTAACCGCTATAAGGCCAACTACATCAGCCAGCTTGAGAAGCAGTACTCCAACAAGGACAAACGCTACAATTCGCAGTTTGTGAACCGCTACGTACAGCACTTCCTGGCCAACGAGCCCATTCCCTCAATCGACTACACCTACACCACCATGAAGCAGATTGTGCCCATGATACCTGTTGACTACATCAACATGATTATGAAGGAGCTGGTTCCTGCCAACGACACCAACATGGTAGTGGTGAACTTCAACACCGAGAAGGAAGGTGCCGTATATCCCACAGCCGACAGTTTCAAGAAGGCTGTTGCCGAGGCCCGTTCCGCCCAGATTGAGGCATACGTGGATAACGTGAAGGACGAGCCGCTCATGGCTACCATGCCGAAGGCCGGAAAGATTACGAAGGAAGTGAAGAACGAAAAGTTCGGATATACCGAGCTGACCCTCTCGAACGGAGCAACCGTCGTGCTGAAGCAGACCGACCTGAAGAAAGACCAGGTGCTGCTGAGCGGTGAAGGCTTCGGCGGTTCAGCACTCTATGGTGCTGCCGACTTTGCCAACATCAAGATGTTCGACAACGTCATTGAGGCCAGCGGTCTGGGCAACTTCTCGCACACCGAGTTAGAGAAAGCCATGGCCGGTAAGATTGCCAGCCTGTCACTGTCGTTAGGTTCCTACCGTCAGAATGTTCACGGTTCTTCTACCCCGAAGGATGTAGAGGCCATGCTGCAGCTGCTCTACCTCACCTTCACCAACATCAATAAGGACCAGAAGTCGTTTGACAACCTCATGCAGACCACCGAGTTGGAACTGAAGAACCGCTCGCTGACACCTGAGACGGCCTTCACCGACTCACTGCAGGCCACCCTCTCGTGCCACAACCCACGCTTCATGTCGCTGGTTGCTGACGACCTGAAGAACGTCAGCTACGACCGCATTCTGCAGATGGCCAAGGAGCGTACTGCCAATGCAGCTGCCTATACGTTCACCATCGTAGGTAACTACGACGAGGCTACCATCCGTCCGCTCATTGAGCAGTACATCGGTTCGCTGCCTGCCGAGAAGAAGGTGGTGAAGAGCAAGGACGTGAGCACCGACTTCAAGGGCGTCGTGGTCAACAACTTCAAGAAGAAGGCCGAGACCCCGAAGGCTATTGCCCTCATGGCATGGAACTCGAAGCAGATTCCTTACACCTTGGAGAGCGAAGTGAAGGCCGACATGGCCCAGCAGGTGCTCACCATGATTTACCTGAAGAAGATTCGTGAAGATGCCAGCGCAGCCTATACCGTACAGGCCATGGGTGGTGCCGAGCGTAACGACTTCGGTTCCGAGGTGACCATTCTGGCTTACTGCCCCATGAAACCCGAGAAGGGCGACGTTGCCGTGAAGATTCTGCGCGAGGAGATGGATGCACTGGCAAACAACTGCGATGCCGACATGCTTACGAAGGTGAAGGAGTACATGCTGAAGAACATTGACGACCAGGCAAAGACCAACGGTTACTGGTCGGGCGTCATCAGCACCTGGCGCAAGTGGGGTGTTGACACCTACACCGACTACAAGAAGGTGGTTGAGGCACAGACTCCGCAAAGCATCTCTGCTTTCGTCAAGGAGCTGCTGAAGGCCGGCAACCGTGCAGAAGTCGTTATGATGCCTGCAGAGTAAATTACTTAAACGAAATAGAACGGCCTGCTTCGTCTTAGAAACAGGCTGTTTTTTTTTGTTATGTCAGGAAAACTCAGTACCTTTGCACCTTCAAATAAATTGTAAATAGTAAATCCGTAAATAGTAAATAACAAAGATGTCCTATTTTTTTTCATCAGAATCAGTATCGGAGGGCCATCCCGACAAAGTGGCCGACCAGATAAGCGATGCCATTCTCGACCAGTTTCTGGCTTACGATGACCATGCTCGAGTAGCCTGCGAGACCTTCGTCACCACGGGTCAGGTAGTTATTATGGGCGAGGTGCGCAGTAATGTATATATTGACTTGCAGACCATAGCCCGCAACACCATCAAGAAGATTGGCTACACCAAGGCCGAGTACCAGTTTGACGGTAATTCGTGCGGCATACTGACCGCCATTCACGAACAGAGCGAAGACATTAACCGAGGTGTCGATCGTGAAGAGGACGAGAACCAGGGTGCCGGCGACCAAGGCATGATGTTCGGCTATGCCACCCGCGAAACCGAAAATCTCATGCCGGTGAGCCTCGACCTGGCACACCTCATCATGCGTACCCTGGCCGATATACGCAAGGAAGGCCGACAGATGACCTACCTGCGCCCCGACGCCAAGAGCCAGGTGACCGTGCAGTACAGTGACGAGGGTATTCCCGAGCGCATTGACACCATCGTCGTCTCCACCCAGCACGACGAGTTTGACAGCGACGATGAGCGCATGCTACGCCAAATCAAAGACGACGTCATCCACATACTCATGCCGCGCGTCAAGCAGCAGATACACTCCCAGCGCGTGCTCAGCCTGTTTGGCGACGACATCAAGTATTACGTCAACCCCACGGGAAAGTTCGTCATTGGCGGTCCTCATGGCGACACCGGACTGACGGGACGTAAAATCATTGTCGATACCTACGGCGGAAAAGGAGCCCATGGCGGTGGTGCCTTCTCAGGCAAGGACTCGTCGAAGGTCGATCGTTCAGCCGCCTATGCTGCCCGCCATATTGCTAAGAACATGGTGGCAGCCGGCGTCAGCGACGAGATGTTGGTGCAAATCAGCTACGCCATAGGTGTGGCAGAGCCCATGAACATCTATGTCAACACCTACGGCCGCAAGCATGTCAGCATGAGCGACGGCGAGATAGCCGAGCGCATAGGCAAACTCTTCGACCTGCGCCCGAAGGCCATTGAGCGAGCCCTGAAGCTGCGCCAGCCCATGTACCTGGAGACGGCTGCCTACGGCCACATGGGGCGGCAGTCGGAAGTGGTGAAGAAAACCTTTACCAGCCGCTATCACGAGACGAAGGTCATGGACGTCGAGCTGTTCACGTGGGAAAAACTCGACAGGGTAGAGGACATCAGGCAGGAGTTTGGACTGTCATCCCCGCAGTGAAACCGTCGGTTAGTGAAATAGTCAAACAAATAGTCGAACAGTAAAAACAGTCAAAAATAAGAAAGCGTTGTTTCCGCAGGATTCTGTCACCCATGTAGTAGAGCCGGCAGTCAAGGTGACCACCGTCACCGACTCAGTCGTGCGTCCTGCCAAGCCACGCACACCGTACCAGGTGCTGCGCATGCTGCCCCGTGACGCTACGCCAGCGCAGCAGGACTCTGCCATTCAGGCCACCTTCCAGCCGGCGGAAATACGCTACAGCAACCAGCCGGACACGCTGCATCTGCCCGGTCATGAGATAGGCGTGAAGGTTACCGACGTCAATATACCCATCTACTACGAGAAGACGTTTTTTGCCAAGAGCCTCCAGAAACAGGGAAAGATACAGACCATGTACGGCATTCCCGGCGACCCCATACCCTACACGCTGCACAATGACCACGTCATGACGTCAGTGCTGTTAGGCATGTTCATGGTGACGCTGCTGCTCATCAGCCATACCCGCTGGTTTTTCCAGTACCAGCTGAAGACGTTTTTCAACCATCCCCGTACTGACGATGTCTTCATGCCTGAGACGAGCGGCGAGATGCGCTGTCAGCTGTTCCTTGCCGCACAGGCCGCCCTGCTGTTGGCCATTCTGCAGTTCTTCTTCACCCAGAAATACATCGGCACCACCTTTATTCTGCATTCCGACTACATGCTGGTGGGCATCTTCTTCCTCATGGTGGCGGGCTACTTCCTGGTGCGCTCCCTGCTCTACACGCTGGTGAACAGCGTGTTCTTCACCACCGCCAAGAACCTTCACTGGCAAAAGACACAGCTGCTCATTATTTCCGTCGAGAGCCTGCTGGTATTCCCCATTGTTTTGCTGCAGGTGTATTTCAATTTGTCAACACAAAATGTCATTTTGTACTTAGCAATTGTGCTTGTACTGATTAAAATATTGACATTTTATAAGCAATATATCATATTTTTTCGTCGTTTTGGTGGTTTTTTGCAAATAATTTTGTACTTTTGTGCCCTCGAAATCGTACCTATGGTTGCCATATTAGGCGCAATGGTACTGATGGGTAACATATTGAAGATAAATTATTAAGAGAGAGAAAATGAAGAAGATTCTGGTATCACAACCAAAACCCTCCAGTGAGAAATCGCCTTATTACGATATTGCATCACGGTTTGGTGTCGAAATGGTGTTCCGCCCTTTCATCAAGGTAGAGGGACTGACGGCCAAGGAGTTTCGTCAGCAGAAGGTGAACATTCTTGACTATACGGCCATCGTATTTACCTCACGTCATGCCATCGACCATTTCTTTACGTTGGCCAAGGATCTTCGCGTGACTATTCCCGAGGACATGAAGTATTTTTGTGTCACCGAGACCATAGCCCTCTACATTCAGAAATATGTTCAGTACCGTAAGCGTAAGGTATTCTTCGGCGAGACGGGAAAATTCATCGACCTCATGCCCACCATGGTGAAACACAAGCAGGAGAAATACCTGATTCCGATGAGCGACGTACATAACAACAGCGTTGCCGAGCTGCTTGACTCCAAGAAGCTACACCACCAGGAGTGCGTCATGTACCGCACGGTGAGCAACGACTTCACCCCCGAGGAGATTGCCACATTCGACTACGACATGCTGGTATTCTTCAGCCCCTCAGGCATTGAGTCGCTGCTGAAGAACTTCCCTGACTTCAACCAGGGCAAGATAGCCATTGCAACCTTCGGACCGGCAACAGCCAAGGCTGTGAAAGATGCCGGCCTGCGTCTCGACCTGGAAGCCCCTAACGAGAAATACCCTTCCATGACAGGTGCACTACAGCACTATCTGCTCGAACAGGAAGACTAACCACAAGGTTCACGCCCGAGCATGCACCCCATACATACCCTCGGCAGTCAGGAGCGCATCAAGAGCAGAAAGCTCATTGACAGGCTCTTTTCAGGAGGCAAAAGCCAGTCGCTGGCAGCCTATCCTCTGCGCGTGGTGTATATGGAAGAACTGGCTGCAGAAGGTACTCCACAGGTGCAGATAATGGTCAGCGTGTCGAAGCGTCACTTCAAACGCGCCGTCAAGCGCAACCGGGTGAAACGCCAGATACGTGAGTCATACCGGCTTCGTAAGCAGCTGCTGCTGGATTCCCTGCAGCAGCATCCGGAAAAAGCCCTGTGCCTTGGCTTCATCTGGCTGGCTGACAGGCTCTACACCACCTCTGAGGTAGAAGACCGTATGACAAACCTGTTGAACCGACTGGCAGAAACACTATGAAGAACCTGTTGCGGAAATTCTCACAAGCCCTGTCGTGGCTGCTGTGTCTGCCCATTGTCTTCTACCAGACCTGCATCTCCCCTTTCACACCGCCTGCCTGCAGGTTCACACCCACATGCAGCGAGTATGCCAAGCAGGCTCTGCGCAAGCACGGACCCGTCAAAGGGCTGGTATTAGCCGTCTGGCGCATCTTGCGCTGTAACCCCTGGGGCGGTTCCGGCTACGACCCCGTGCCATGAAAAGATTTCCTTGTTGGAGCGTACCTTAAACTATATACGCGCGCGTGACTTCATTTAAATATTTGCACGGGCGAAGGGAAGAAACCTTTTCTGAACGTTTGTTGATTACCTGCTGAAAGTGCCGTTTGCACATGCTTAACCTATGGTTTACACATGCTTAACCTATGGTTTACACATGCTTAACCTATGGTTTGAAGGACTGCCGGACTAAAAAAACATCTTTAAAAATGATGTGATGTTTAAATAATGTTGTACCTTTGCAGCCGCAAAGAAAATTAGAACGATGAGAAAGAATTTTGTAGAAGAACTGAAATGGCGTGGCATGCTGGCACAGATGATGCCAGGTACCGAGGAGCTCCTGCAGAAGGAGATGGTATCAGCCTACTTGGGTACCGACCCCACGGCCGACTCACTACACATTGGACACTTGTGTGGCATCATGATGCTGCGTCACCTGCAGCGCTGCGGCCATAAACCCATTATCCTCGTTGGCGGTGCCACGGGCATGATAGGCGACCCGTCGGGCAAGAGCCAGGAGCGCAACCTGCTCAACGACGAGACGCTGCGCCACAACCAGGAGTGCATCAAGCGCCAGGTGGCTAAGTTCCTCGACTTCGAGTCGAAGGAGGCGAACGCTGCCGAGATGGTGAACAACTACGACTGGATGAAGGACTTTACGTTCCTGGACTTTGCCCGCGAGGTGGGCAAGCACATCACCGTCAACTACATGATGGCCAAGGAGAGCGTGCAGCAGCGACTGAACGGTACGGCCCGCGACGGCCTCTCATTTACCGAGTTTACCTACC
>JAGAYI010000054.1 GCA_017940545.1 Prevotella sp. | reverse complement strand
GTAGGGGAAACAGGGAGTTTTAGTAGGTGTAGCGAGATTAGCACGGGCCTGCTAACATTTTAGCACGCCCGTGCTAACATTTTAGCACGGGCGTGCTAACAATTTTGCACGGGCGGGGAAAACCTATTCTGGTCGGTTGTGCTTTTTTGCAGTCGTGTAAGCCTCTTTCCTACAGGAACAATGCCAATGGCTAAGTGGCGGAGAATCCGCTTGCGCTTTGCACCTTTAGGTCAAAGACCTTCGCGCGGCTTTCGTTGCAAAGGTACAAAAATATTTGTACATAGCAAGTGTTTGGCCTGTTTTTTTGGAAAGAAATATGATTCATGCAGATTCACGGAACAGTTACGTCCATTCGTTCTTTCGTCCAAAAAACTTATTGTCCACTCGTCAAAAAAAAAAGCCTCATATCCTCATCCCTTTGCCCCTCGTCAATGCCCTCGCGGAAGGTGCTCGGAACGGCACGCTGTTTTAAAAAAATAAAAAAAGAATGGTTTTTATGGACTCTGCTTGCAGGTTTCTACAGGAAAAATAGTACCTTTACCCCGTCGTAAAGAAAAAGAAACCTACAGAAGCAGTAACCATGCAGAAAGACAAAACCAGAAGGAAACGCTCGTCGGGCAAGATAAGCAGGCAGACAGGACTGGTGGCCATTGTGCTGGCCGCCCTGTTGCTGGAGGCTATCTCGGGAGCGCAATACTACTATACACGCGACATGCTGGAACGACAGTTAGAGCAGCAGGTGCTCACCCAGCTCATGTCGTCGGCACTGCGCATGGACGGCATCATGAGGGGTGCCGAGGCATCGGCCGACAACGAGGTGTGGCACGCGGAACGCCACCTGAACGACCCGGAATACATGGAGATGTTGGTGCGCAACTTGGTTAAGAGCGAGAGCGACCGTATAGTGGGAGCCAGCATCGCCTTCATCCCGAACTTCTATGCCGGAAAGGGCTACTGGTATGAGCCCTACGCACGGCAAAAGAAGGACGGCTCCATCAGCTCCGAACAGATTGGTTCTGAGGATCATAACTACCTGGAGTTAGAGTTTTACAAGACCTGCATCAAGGGCGACACCATGAAGTGGTGCCAGCCCTATATGGACGATAAGGGGGCACGCGCCAAAGTGACCACGTTTTCCATGCCTATTCGCGACAAGCAGGGCAAGCCGGTGGCCGTATTAGGCGTTGACGTCACTATGGAGTGGATTAACGAGACGGTAAACAGACACCGCCTGCACCCGTCGAGCTTCACGTTTGTGGCCACCGAGCAGGGTGAGTTGGTTTCGCTGCCCGACGACAGCCTCTGCAGCAGGGAACAGGCAGAAAAGATTGTGGCCATGATAGCCGACAGCACGGTGGAGAAACAGATGAAGGCGAAGGGCAGGGTGACCAGTTTCGCCTTTCAGAGCATGAAGGACGGCAGTCCGGGCCACGTGTATTACGCCCGTAAGCGCAACCAGCCGAAGTGGGTCATGGTGACGGTATGCTTCGACGAGGAGGCTTTTGGCGAGTTAGACCGTCTGCGCCGCCACATCTTGTGGTTCGCATTAGCAGGACTGTTAGTGTTAGGACTCATTGTGCAGCAGTTTGCCAAAAACAGGAACCGCCTGCAGCAGAGCGAGATGAAACAGGAGCGCATTGACGGGGAGCTGAAGATAGCACAGAACATTCAGGGACAGATGCTGCCCAGCGAAAACTCTTTGGCAACGGACGACGTGAGGCTGCACGGCTCGCTGACCTCGGCACGCGAGGTGGGCGGCGACCTGTACGACTTCTTCATCCGCGACGAAAAGCTGTTCTTCTGCATTGGCGACGTCAGCGGAAAAGGTATTCCTGCCGCCTTCATCATGGGTGTCATGAAAACACTGTTCCACAGCATTGCATCGCACAGCAACTCGCCGGGAGAAATCATGGACAGCATGAACGAGACGGCATGCAGGAACAACAAGTCGAACATTTTTGTGACGATGTTTGTAGGCGTGCTCGACCTGCCGACAGGGCACCTGCGCTACTGTAATGCCGGCCATGAGGTGCCGATGCTCATTGACGGCAAAAACGGCTACGAACCGCTGCAGACGGTGGCCAACCTGCCTGTAGGACTGTTCAGCGACTTCAGGTTTGAAATGCAGGAAACGATGATGCAACCCGGAGCAACGCTGCTGCTCTACACAGACGGACTGACGGAGGCCCGCAACAGCCGGCACCAGATGTTTGGCAAGGAACGGGTGAAGGAACTGGCGGCACGCTGCTGCGGCATGGAGCCGAAACAGATAACGAAAACAATTTCTGACGAGGTGGAACGGTTTGCACAGGGCACCGAACAAAGTGACGATCTGACGCTGTTAGTCGTGAAATATACCCCGAAAAAAGGGAAATCTATCTTAGACGAGGAACTGACGCTGCCCAACGACGTGAAGGAGGTGCCCAGACTGAACGCATTTGTGAAGGATGCACTGACACGCCTGAACATTGGAAGGCCGCTGGCCCCGAAACTGCGACTGGCCGTTGAAGAAGCGGTGGTCAACGTGATGGAATATGCCTACCCGGCCGACAGCAAGGGTGACGTCAACATACGCATAACCTGCGACGGAGAACGCCTGAGGTTTATCATTTCCGACACAGGTATTTCTTTCAACCCCACCGAGGCGAAGAAAGCCGACACCACGCTGACGGCAGAGGAACGGCCCGTGGGCGGACTGGGCATTCTGCTGATTCGCGAACTGATGGACTCCGTCAACTACGAAAGGGTGCGCCCGGCAGCCGGACCTGCCAAAAACGTGCTGACGCTGACGAAGGAGTTAGGAGTTAGAAGTTAGGAGTTAAGAGTTAGGAGTTAGGAGTTAGTAAAAACAAAAAACAATAAAAAAAATGGAAACAACAATTGAACAATTAGAAGACAAAATCATGGTCACCCTAAAAGGGGAACTCGACACAGCGGCTGCCACCGAGGTAAGCGAGAAACTGGAACCACTCTACTCCGCCAACGGAAAAGACGTGGTGATAGACTGTACGGAACTGGAGTATATATCATCAAGCGGACTGCGCATTCTGATCAGCATACTGAAAGGAGCAAAGAACGGAGGAAGCAAGGTTGTGATGAAAAACCTGAACGACGACATCAAGGATGTCTTCAAATTGACAGGATTCATCAATCTCTTTGACATGGAAGGCTGATGAGAAGGCTTGTCTTGCTACTCATGCTGGTGCCTGCCGGCTGCTGGGCACAAAACGACACGCTATTTTCTGCCGACATTCAACTGATGACCCGAGGGGAGATTCGTAACGGCGGAATGAATGCAAAAACCGCTGACGAAACACCGACGGAAGACCGGTCGGCCTTCATTCTCGACCGCGAGCGACTGACGCTGGACTACCGTCGCAACTGGTTGGCGGCAAGGGCCTCGGTGCAGCACGTGGGAACATGGGGACATGAGGGAACGGCCGGCACAAGCATCTATGAGGCATGGGCCAAGCTGACGGCCAGAAACGGACTGTTTGCACAGGTGGGACGACTGGCCCTGCGCTATGACGACGAACGAATAGTGGGCTCCGACGACTGGGTGATGGCGGCCATGACGCACGACGCCCTACGCTTAGGCTACGAGGGGCACAGCCACAAGGTGCATGCCATACTGGCCTACAACCAGAACATGCGCGCTATTAACACCCCGGGGTCGTACTACACCAACGGCAGCCGCCCCTACAAGACCATGCAGACCGTGTGGTATCACTACGACGTGCCAAAAGTGCCGTTAGGTGCCTCGGTGCTGCTGATGAACATTGGCATGCAGGCAGGTGAACAGGACGGCATGGACGATAACGCACCACGCACGGAGTGGCAGCTAGTGTATGGAGGATATGTGAAGTATGCGCCGCCACACTTCACCTTAGAAGGCTCGTACTACAGACAGGCAGGACACGACGAGAACGCAGCAAAACTCGAGGCATGGATGGCTGCCATCAAGGCAGAGTGGACTCCCGACGACTACTGGAGCGTGAAGGCCGGATACGACTTCCTGAGCGGTGACGACTATGTGACACTGCTGAAGCCCGGTGGCTTGGGACTGCCCCGCCACGAGGTGAACAAGGGCTTCAACCCCGTGTATGGCTCGCACCATAAGTTCTACGGTGCCATGGATTTCTTCTACCTGAGCACCTACGTCAACGGTTTCACGCCGGGACTGCGCAACGCATACATAGGCGGCACTTACCGACCGCTGAAAAACCTGAGTTTCAAGGCAACATACCACTATCTCGCCATAGGCACCAAACTGGAAGGCCTCAACCTTACATTAGGGCACGAAATAGAGCTTGAGGCAGCATACGTGCCGTTCAAGGACGTGCGCCTGTCAGCAGGATTCTCGTACATGACAGGTACCGAGACCATGGAAAAGCTGAAACGTGCCAGTGGTGACGGCAGCCTGCGCTGGGCATGGCTCTCGCTGATTGTGTCGCCGCGACTGTTCTCGGCAAAATGGTAAAAAAGAAGCAAAAGATAACATTCATCAATAAAAAACAGGAAACTATGACTTCAACAGCCCCCCTAAGCAAAACGCAATATGGTATATATGCCGAGTGCGTAGCACACCAAGGTGAGAATTGTTACAACATTCCATATCTATACACCCTCGACGGCAGCTTGGACGAGGAACGACTGCGGCAGGCCATTGAAAAGGCAGTGAACAACCACCCCACGCTGTTCACACGCATCGTGCTGAACGACGACGGTGAACCCATGCAGCAAATTGACGACAGCGAGACATTCCGGTTAGTGGTAGAAGATGCACCCGCGGGCAACGTTGCCGAGGGCTTCGTGCAGCCCTTCAGCATCTATGACGAACGGCTGTTCCGCATCAGACTGCTGAAAGACGCACAGCACTACTACCTGCTGCAGGACATTCACCACATCATCAGTGACGGAACAACCCGGAAGGTGCTGTTAGCTGACATGGAAAAGGCTTACGGCGGAGCCGACCTGAAGTCGGAGGAACTGACGCTGGCCGAAGTGGCCACCCAAGAGAGCGAAGCACGGAACACGCCCAGCTTCGAGGAAGACAAGAAATGGTTTGCCCAGAACTTTGACTGCAGCGACTGCTACTCACCGCTGCTGCCTGACAAGGAGGATACGGAACCGCAGGAGGGACTGCTGACACGCACCATGAGTGTAACACCTGAGGCGGTGGAAAGCTTCTGCCAGAAGCAGGACATCTTCAAAAGCACCTTCTTCACGGCAGCATACAGCTATCTGCTGGCCAAGGTGAACAACGAACAGGAATCGCTGTTCAACACCATTCACAACGGACGGGCTGACAAGAGGTTGGCTCACTCGGTGGCCATGCTCGTAAAAACCGTACCCGTGTATGCCAAGTTTACTGACACGACCAGCGTGCAGGACTTTCTCATTGCCGTGCAGCAGCAGATGACCGGATGCCGCCAGCATGAAACCTATAGCTTTACCGACGCCGTGAAAGACCTGGGGCTGCAACCGGCAACACTCTTTGCATGGCACGGCACGCTGTTTGACAAGCTGGAGTTTTCAGGCATGCCCATGAAAGCAGAAAGACTGAACAACAACACCCGCGAGGTACCCATCTACATGAAGGCTTACCTACGCGACGGACACTTCTGCGTGGAAGCGGAATACAGCGCCAACGAATATAGCGAACTGCTGGTCAGTCAATTTCTGGAGAGCTATGAAGCCGTTGTAGAGGGATTTATCAGCGAGGAACTGCTGCGGGACATCAACATTGCCACCAAGAAACAGGTAGAGCTGCTGGACGGTTTTAACCAGACGGACGTGCCGTACGACGACACACAGACCATCGTCTCGCTGTTCAGCCAACAGGTCAAGGCAACGCCACAAAACGTCGCCATGGTCTTTAAAGACAAGAAATACACCTATGCCGAGGTAGATGAGATGAGCAACCGCCTGGCCCAGCACATCACATCGCTCGTAGGCAAACGCATGGAAACCGTCGTTTCCATCCTCATTCCCCGATGCGAGTGGATGGCCATTGCTTCGATAGGCGTGCTGAAGGCAGGATGCGCCTACCAGCCGCTCGACCCAACCTACCCCAAGGAGCGACTGAACTTCATGATGCAGGACGCTGACGCAAAACTGCTGATCAGCCTCAACCCCAACGCCGGCACTGAGGGAGCAGAGGACGAATGGCTGGCAGGACTCGACTATATCAAGGAGGCCGGAATCCCCATTCTGGACCTTAAGGATTTCGAGACGCTGCCCCAGGTGGCTACCCTACCCGACCACGGACAGGAGCCGGTAGCAGAATCATTATTCATACTGCTATACACCTCAGGCTCGACAGGTGTGCCGAAGGGGTGCCAGCTGACGCACGGTAACCTTGTGGCGTTCTGTCACTGGTATCAGCGGTTCTACCAGCTGAAACCGGAACACAACGTGGCAGCATACGCCAGCTATGGTTTCGATGCCTGCATGATGGACCTTTACCCCGCACTGACTTGCGGAGCCACCGTACATATTGTTCCTGAGGAACTGCGGCTGGACCTGATTGCCTTGAACGAATATTTTGAAAAGAACGACATCACCCATTCGTTCATGACGACACAGGTGGGATTCCAGTTTGCCTCTACCATTGAAAACCATTCACTGAAGTACCTCTCAACGGGCGGCGAAAAGCTGGCCAGCATCGCACCGCCAAAGGGCTATGAGTTCTACAACGTGTATGGACCTACGGAGTGTACCATTTTTACGACGACCTACCTGGTGGAACGCAAGATGAAAGACATTCCCATTGGACGGCCACTCGACAACATGCGCCTCTACGTGGTTGACCCCCAGGGACACCGGCTGCCCATTGGCGCAGCAGGCGAGCTGTGGGTAAGCGGACCGCAGGTGAGCCGTGGCTACCTGAACCGTCCGGAAAAGACGGCGGAGGTGTATATCCCCAACCCCTTCACCCTTCATCCTTCATATAAGCGGGTTTATCGTACCGGCGACATCGTACGCTTCCTACCCGACGGCAACATACAGTTTGTAGGCCGACGCGACGGACAGGTGAAAATTCGAGGCTTCCGCATAGAACTGAAGGAGGTAGAGGCCGTCATACGTGATTTCCCTGGCATCAAGGATGCTACCGTGCAGGCCTTCGATGAAGAAAGCGGAAACGGCAAATTCATTGCCGCCTACATCGTCAGCGACCAACAGATTGACGTGGAGGCCCTCAACAACTTCATTCTCGACCAGAAACCGCCCTACATGGTGCCTGCAGTAACCATGCAGATAGAACGAATACCGCTGAACCAAAACCAGAAGGTGAACAAGCGGGCACTGCCCAAACCGGTCAAGACGGCTACTGCACAACAATCTACGGAGCAGGCTCCTATGAATGTGCTGGAGAAAGAACTGCACGAGATGGTGGCTTCGATTGTAAACAATGAGGACTTCGGTATTACCACCATACTGGGATATGCCGGACTGACATCCATCTCGGCCATCCGTCTCGCTGTGCAGGTGAAGAAGCGCTTCGGCATATCGCTCGACGCAAGGGCGCTGGTGAAGGAAGGAACCATACAAAGCATTGAGAACATTGTTTTAAGTGAAATGTTATCAACGAAGGAGGAACGAGGTTCGAGAAACGAGATGCAAGAATCGAGGAAGGAACAATCTTCATTCCCACTCTCCTACGCTCAGACCGGAGTCTATTTTGAGTGCCTGAAAAATCCTGCCTCCACCATCTATAACATCCCCTATCTGCTGAGTTATCCCGACGGCACTGATGCCAACCAGTTGGCACAGGCCGTCAAGCAGGTGGTGGAGGCACATCCCGAACTGAGCATCCACTTTGCCACCGAGGGCGACCAGATAGTGCAGACCACCGAGGACAGTGTGCCCGTAGAGGTGGCTGTCACGGAGATGACCGATGAGGCACTGGCTGCCCACAAGCAGGACTTCGTCCGTCCGTTCAACCTGCAGAAGGCCCCACTCTACCGCTTTGAGGTGGTCAGGAGCGAGAGCGGCACACACCTGCTGATGGATGTCCACCACCTGGTGTTCGACGGCGGCTCTGCCGACCTGTTCATCCGCCAGCTCAACAGCGTGCTCGAGGGTTCTGCCATCGAGAAGGAGCAGTACACCTATCTCGACTTCGTCAGCGACCAACAGAAGGCCGAGGACAGCGACACGTTCAAGTCGGCCCAGCAGTTCTTTGCCGAGAAGCTGCAGACCAGCGAGGGAGCCAGCGAGATTCCTGCTGACATGGTCAAGTCGGAAGAACAGGGATTTATCGGCGAGGCACTCTGCCCCGTCAGCAACGACGACAGCGCGGCCATCACTGCCTTCTGCCGCCAGCACGACATCACACCGGCCCATCTGTATCTCGCCGCTGTGAGCTATGTCGTGTCGCGTTACACCAACAACCGCGAGGTCTACCTCAGCACCATCAGCAGCGGACGTGCTAACCTGAGGATTGCCGACACCGTGGGCATGTTTGTCAACACACTGGCGCTCGGCTTGAAGATTGACGACGTGACGGTGGGTGAATACCTGCGGCAAGTCAGCGACACCTTCGACGAGACGCTGCGCCACGAGGACTATCCCTTCGCACATATCGCCGCCGACTACGGTTTCCGGCCTGCCATCGCCTACGCCTACCAGGTAGGGGTGCTGTCGGAATATACCGTCGGCGGGAAGCCTATCGGGCAAGAACTGCTGGAACTGAATGTGCCGAAGTTCAAAATCAACATCAAGATAGAGACGCGCGGCATTCTGGTGCAATACGACGATGCCCTATATACGGCAGCCACGGCACAGGGACTGGCAGAGAGTATTGCCGCCACAGTGGAGCACATCATGGCCAATCCCGACGGCAAGGTGCGCCAATTGTCTATCGTCAGCCAGCGTCAGGCCGAGCTGTTGGATAGCATACGTGTGACCGCCACGGGCGAGGCTCCGTTCAAGCTCTTCTTCGAGAGCATCGTTCATCATGCACAGCTGCACCCCGACAGGATGGCCCTCATAGCCTGCGACGCACAGTTCACGTATCGCGAATTCGACCAGGCCACCAACCGCATAGCCAATGCACTGCGCCAGCGTGGCGTACGCGAGGGCGACCGCGTGGCCATGCTGTTGCCACGTACCAGCCGCCTTATCCTCTCGATGTTTGGCATTCAGAAAGCCGGGGCTGCCTACATTCCCTGCGACCCCGAGTATCCCGCCGACCGCGTGAAGCTGATTCTGGAGGACAGCGGCGCCAAACTTATCATCACCCCTGAGGTGGCCGAGGAACTGCTGCTCACTGAGGACACCACACAGCCCAAGACGGCGCTGACAGCCGACGACTTGGCATACCTCATCTATACCAGCGGCTCAACAGGACGCCCCAAGGGTGTGATGCTGCGCCACGAGGGCATGTGCAACTATTCCACCCCGCTGCCTGCCAATGTAGAGGCATACGCCGTGGCCAACGCTGCGGAGAGCATTCTGGCCGTTACCACCATCTCGTTTGACGCCTCACTGCACGAGATAGCCATCTCGCTCTTCAACGGGCTCACCCTTGTGCTGGCCAATGAGGAGCAGACCAAGAACCCGCTCGACATGGCTTCGCTCATCCGCGAACATCACATCGGCTATGTGTCGGCAACACCCTCACAGTGGCAGACATGGATTTACAGCGATGAGTTTGTAGACGCTATCCGCACCGTGCCCATCATCCGCTTTGGCGGTGAGAAACTGCCTGAGAGCCTGCTACACCAGATGCAGCAGCTCACTCCTTCGCGCATACTCAACACCTATGGTCCCACGGAGACCACCGTGTCGTCGAACATCCAGGAACTGACCCATGCAGAACGCGTCACCGTAGGGCGTCCGCAACTCAACGTCAAGGAGTTTGTCGTCGATAGCGACGGTAACGAACTGCCTGTGGGCGTGGTGGGCGAACTGTATATCGGCGGTCGTGGTGTGGCCCGGGGCTACAACAACCTGGACGACATGACGCGAGCGCGCTTCATCGACTATCACGGCACACGCGTCTATAAGTCGGGCGACTATGCTAAGTGGGCCGACGATGGCGATGTCTTCATCCTCGGACGTACCGACCACCAAATCAAGTTGCGCGGACTACGCATTGAACTCGGCGAGGTGGAGAGTGCCATAGCCCGTGTGGATGGTGTTCAGAAGGTGGTCATCATGATTCGGCAGATAGGCGGCAAGGAGCACCTCTGTGCTTACTTTACTGCCGACCATCCTATAGACATCGCACAGATGAAGGCGGAGATATCCAAGAGCCTGACACAATACATGGTGCCGACGGCCTATCTGCAATTAGACAAGATGCCCATGACCCCCAACGGCAAGACGGACGTCAAGGCGCTGCCCGAACCACAGCTGGCCGTCAGTGGCGAATACGAGGCACCGGCCAACGACACCGAGCGTGCCTTCTGCGACATCTTTGCCGGCATCCTGCAGATGGACAAGGTAGGTGCCACGGACAACTTCTTCGAGCTCGGCGGCACGTCACTCGTGGTCACCCGCGTCATCATCGAGGCCGACAAGGCCGGGCTGCACGTGTCGTATGGTGAGGTGTTTGCCAACCCGACACCCCGTAAGCTGGCCAGCCTGATAACCGGCGAGACAGTGGTCAGCAATTCAATTGCTGACGACCCCGTAGCCAACTTCGACTACACGGCCATCAACAACCTGTTGCAGCGCAACAATCTTGGATTCTTCCGTAGCGGCGAGCGGCAGCCGCTGGGCAATGTGCTGCTGACGGGAGCCACCGGCTATCTGGGCATTCACATCCTCCGCGAGCTGATAGACAGCGATGCCAAGGACATCTACTGCCTGATACGCGGCAAGTCGCCAGAGGCCGCCCAAAGCCGTCTGCGCACCCTGCTGTTCTACTACTTCTCCAAGTCATACAAGGAACTGTTCGGCAAGCGCCTGCATGTCGTTCTTGGCAACGTGACGACCTTTGACGGCTCGACCGCCGTACGCGCTGACCATGCCGGCGGCAATGGTGAAATGATCCAATTGTCCAATTGCCAAATAGACACCGTCTTTAACTGTGCTGCCGTCGTAAAGCACTTCAGCGAGGGCACACTGATAGAAGACGTAAACATCGGCGGAGCCCAGCGCTGCGCAGACTTCTGCATCAAGACCGGTGCCAAGCTCGTACACATCTCTACGGCCAGCACCCGTGGCCTGTGGGCAGGCGAAATCAAGGAGGACATCTTCACCGAGCAGCGTCTCTACATGGGGCAGTATCTTGGCAATCAGTACATCTACTCGAAGTACATGGCCGAGCGCCTTATTCTGGATGCTGTTGCCCTGCATGGACTGAACGCGAAGATAATGCGCGTGGGCAACCTGGCCGCCCGCTCGACGGACGGCGAGTTCCAGGCCAACTTCTCTACCAACTCGTTCATGGGGCGCATACGTATCTACAACATGCTGGGCTGCTGCCCGCATGGCATGCGCAACAAACGCGTAGAGTTCTCGCCCATCAATGAGGTGGCCCATGCCATTGTGCTGCTGACCACCACGCCGAAGGAGTGTACCGTGTTCCATCCTTACAACATCCACAGCCAGTTCTTAGGAGATGTGCTGTCAGGGCTGACCTCGGTCACGGGCGGCATACGCTTCGTAGAGCAAGAGGACTTCCAGCAGGCCATGGACGAGGCAGGCCAGGACCCGCAGAAATCCAAGCAGATGGCGGCCCTGCTGGCCTATCAGGACATGGCCCACGGCCAGAAGACCACCGACGTGCAGCGCGACAACGACTACACCACACAGGTGCTCTACCGCCTGGGCTTCACGTGGTCGCCCACGTCATGGGACTATGTGGAGCGCATGCTCAAGGCCATCGGCGGCTTTGGCTTCTTTGAATAACAAACAAGCGGCAAGATGAATCAAGAAGAAAGAGCTTCGTTCAACACTGAGTATTGGCGATTCCTTTGGTCGTCAATACTCATTGCGCTGTCAGGCTGTCTGGGCAACGTCGTCGACGGCATCATCGTAGGCAACCTTTTAGGCGAGGACGGCGTGAGTGCCATCAACCTCTCGCGAACGGTCATCCAGTTCATGTTCACCCTTAGCATGCTGCTGTCCACCGGGGCAGGCATGCTCGTAGGCATCGAACTGGGCAGGAAGGACATGCCGCGTGCCGCCTACATCTATACCGTCTCCATGGCTTCCTGCCTGGCGGTAGGCCTGCTGCTGGCCATCACGGGGCTAACCGTCCCTGAGGCGGTGGCCGGCTGGCTATGCAACAACCGGCAGCTGCTCCAGCCTACGACCGACTACCTCATCCCCATGCTCCTCGGCGCACCGGCCTACATGATGGTGTGGGCCATGTCCACCATGGTGAGCGTCGACGGCAGTCCGCGCCTTGTCAGCCTGGCCATCATGGTCGACAATGCCGTCAACCTCTGCCTCGACATCGTGTTCATCCAGTGGTTTGGCTGGGGCATCGAGGGGTCTTCCACCGCTACCGTCGTGGGCCATCTGGTCGGCATAGCCATCATGTGCAGCCACTATTTCCACAAAGACAATCACCTGCGGCTCACCGTACGCCACGACCATCCCGCCTTGGGCAGCATCATCTCACAGGGTGCCCCCCTGGCGGTGGCCTCCGTCTGTCTGACGCTGCTGCTCTACAGTGCCAACACCATCGTGCTGTCAACCGTGGGGCGCGTGGGCATCTTTGCCTTTTCCGTCTGCATGAACCTGCTGCAAATCTATAATCTCTTCCTGGCCGGCGTGTGCCGCACCATCCAGTCGTTAGGGGCCATACAGGTGGGCAAGGGCGACAGCGAAGCCTTCCACCAGGTGCTACGCAAGTCGTTCAGGTTTATTACCGTGGCGATGCTGCTGACCTGCATGCTGGTATGGCTCGACCCAGAAGTCGTCACCAGGTTCTTCGGAGCGTCCGACGACAGCATGGTCGCCGAGGGAAGCCACGCCCTACGCGTCTTCTCCCTAAGCTTCATACCCTTCTGCTACATCTACGTGCTCATGATTGTCTATAAGCTGTATGGACATCACCACATGGCGCTGTTCATATCGTTTGCCTTGTCGCTGACGGTCATTCCTGTCATGTGGATCATTTCGCAGGCGGCACCAGGATTATTGTGGTACAGCTACCTGATAGCCTACCTGGTGGAAGTATTGCTGATAGTCATTCTGCACCAGTGGCAGCACCTTCGCTTCACCCTGCATTAGAGTGGGCTCACTTTGCCCTGAGAAAAATGTCAAAGTGCTCATTATAAGCTGGCGACTGGATGGACAGCAGGTTCAGCACAGAATGGAAAATGTAATGTTGCTCCAGCACAGCCGGCAACTCGCCGTCTTGTGCCTGCCGGTGGCTTGTCGTTGGCTTGTAGTCGCGGAAGCCTGTTGAGGTCCATACGAGAAAAGGTATCTCGTACTGCACTTTCGGTGCTAACTTCATGGGCAGTCCGTGCATGAACAGCTTGTTCTCGCCCAGCGACTCACCATGGTCTGAGATGTAAATCATGGCACTCTTCCAGTCAGGCATGGAGCGCAGGGTGTTAATCAGGCTGTCTAAGAGAAAATCGGTGTAGCGTACAGTATTGTCATACGCATTAACCAGCAGACCGACGTTCTTCTCACCTTCTTCCACATTCTTGGCAACAGGCTTGAAGAACTCAAACTCCTTGGGATATTTATCGGCATAGTTTGGTCCGTGACTGGTACTGGTGTGCAACACAACAAGAACCTTGTTCTTCGCACTTGCCTCAATGCGTTCGCGCAGCCCCTTCAGCAAAATGGCATCATAGTAGATGTTCTCGCCGGGAAACAGGTCACCTAACTCCTCGTTGGTAAGGTAATCGTCAATATGAATGGGCGGCTCGCCCCAGTTGGACGTGCGCCACGTCACGTCAGCACCCGTTCTGTAGGCATAGTTGGGCAGCAGTTCGTTCAGGTTGTCGCTGCTGACAGGTTCAAGAATGGCTTTGGTGCCTGCTGTGGTGTAGGTGGCACATGAGACAGCCTGAAACACCTTCAGCCCGTCCTGCTTCGACAGGAGTGGATTGGTTTCGCGCCCGTAGCCATAGAGTTGGAAGTTGGCTTTTCGTGCCGACTCACCTATGACGAGTACCACTACGGCTTTCCCGTTGTCAGTAATTCTGCCGTCAGGGAGTTTTATTTCCTCGGCCTGCTTGTCAGACTTGTCGCTTATCAGCCGGGCGCTGTTCACCACGTAGGACCATGGCTGCAGCAGTCCGCCCAATTCCGTATCGTGCTGACTGACAAACAACGTCTGGCCAATGTTCGCCAATGCCACCACAAGGACAACAGCCAGCGAACAGCCACACCAGGCGGCCAACTGCTTCACCCGGCAGTACACCACCGGTTGCAGCAGGCAGTATAGGGCTGGCAGCACGCCGAACATGAAGACTGAAAGCCACAGCCCCCAACTGAAGAAGCCCGAGGCTTCGGAGTATCGGGTGTTAAAGACGTTCTCAATGGTGGTCGCATCTATGATGACGCTGTAGGTGACAATGAAATAAGTCGCCGTAGCATTGATGAGCGACAGGATGGCAAGCAGCACGCGCGCGGCCCTCCTCAGGCAGAACATGGTGAGACTGGTCATCATGAAGTTGAGTGCCAGCATGATAACGGCCAACGATGCCACTAAAAAGATGGCACCACCAGCCTGTTCGTTGGTGTGTTCAGCCACGTAGCGGAAGAAGGGGACGTTGTAGAGCAACAACGTCCCGACACTGAGAAGACACGAAAAGGTGAAAAGCGAAACGGGACGCAGCAGTCCCCTGATTCTATCCATCATCCTGAACCGAATATGTTGACTATCTGATGAAGTTCATGCCCTGCCAGGGCTCGCGTTCCGGGTAGTCAGGCTGTCCGTCGGCATGTATCTTCTTCAGCAGCCATGACATGTTGTCGGCCAGCGTCCGCATGGTCTGCATGCCTTCCAGGTCCTGTGTCACTTCGCCAGCCGCCCTGCCATACGCAATGTTCCAGTATTGCGAGGTCACTACAGGCATATTCATCATTTCGAACATTATATTCAGTGTCTGATAGGTAGCCGTAGCACCACCGCGACGGCAGACCGCCACGGCTGCCGCAGGCTTGTTCTGCACGTCGGCGCCCGCAAAGAATGCACGCTGCAACACAGCCAGGAGTGCACCGTTTGGCTGACCGTAATAGACGGGCGAACCCACTACGAGAGCATCTGCCTCGTTGATTTTCTCGACTATACGGTTGCACACGTCATCGTCGAAGACGCACCTGCCCAGCTGTTTCACTCTGCACTGTCCGCAGGCTATGCAGCCACGTACGGGTTTGTTGCCTAACTGCACGATTTCTGTCACTATGCCATATTTTTCCAGTTGTTTGGCCACTTCCGAGAGTGCCGAAAAAGTGTTGCCGTTCTTATTGGCACTACCATTTATTAATAGAACTCGCATATCAATGTATTTGTTTTACTTTTTGCAAAGATACGAATAAGTGAGCAAACTACAAAATAAAAAACAAAGTCTTTTATTTTTAGTTTCGAACGGAAGTATCTTCGACCGAAGGTCAGAGATACGAATAAGTGAGCAAAGTACAAAAAGAAAAAAAGATTTTTTCATTTTTACTTTCGAACGGAAGTATCTTCGACCGAAGGTCAGAGATACGAATGAGAATTATCAAATAAACAGATTAAAACACCTCAAAAACACCGAATGAAATACCTCAAAAAACAAGATTTCCTTGCATAATCCAAATATTTACATTATCTTTGCAGCCGAAAGGCTGCGAAAGCGATAAGACAGGAGGCATGGAGCAAGCGCTGTTCTCCTTTCGCAATAACGGTCAACATTATAATTGATAATACGAAAGACTATACAACTATGGCAACAGCAATCAGAGCTATACCGACACTCTACGGCGAGACAGCTAAGTCGTTTGAGTGTGAAGCAAAGCGAACGGAACAGAATCCGGGTACACAAGACTATCGCCATGAGGCGAAAGTCGTTTCTGACTTTCTGAAAACTACCAACGTGCTATGACTGTAGAAGAACTGCTGGCACGATGTGAACTTGTACGCGCTTCAGAGAAAAGGCTGACGGAATGTCAACCTTTCAGCTGTGGTGAAAGCGACCTTGACGAGTTTTTCGCCAAGGATTGTCTTGTCAACCAGAGCCGCCTGCTTGGCAAAACCTATCTATTCTGCCTTAAAGAGCAGCCAAGCACCATTGTCAGCGCTTTCTCGCTCTCAAATGACAGCATACGCCTGACCAACCGCATCACCGACGAATATAAGGAGCAGTTTCTTGATGATACAGACTTGCACGATAAATCGTTAAAGCGTTTCCCTGCCGTGTTGATTGGTCGTTTGGGAACCAACAAAGACTTTGCTGGGCAAGGCTATGGTACTGCCATCATGGACTTCATCAAGGTGCTCTTCCGCACCAACAACCGCACTGGTTGCCGCTTCCTTATTGTAGATGCGCTGAACCGTCCTGAGACACTTCACTATTACGAAAAGAATGGTTTTCACTATCTTATTGATGACGAACGACTCGAAGCCAAGTATATGGGTATTGGCATTGGACGTTTGCCGCTCAATACTCGTCTTATGTACTTCGATTTACTGAAGATTAAAGTAAATGAAGAATGATATTAGATCATGGGGACAGGTTTTTGAATGAAATGAGAAGGAGAAGCAAATGCCCATCCGTGAACCAGATCTTTTGATAATACTTACAGGTGGTCAGATGGCATACACCCGTCCTGATGGGGTAAAGATTATACCATTAGGTTGCCTTAAAGATTAGTCCTCCTAAAAGGCAAAAGCAGTGTTCTTGTACCTCGGACGCACTATATGTTTGGAGTACAATGTTGGCTGTTAATTGGGCGATTTTGTTGCTTTAATCCATCCTTGACATAGAATTTTATGCCAAAATGTCACAAAATGGTCAAAAAACACGTTAAACTGACGAAAGTATAACGATAATTCCCATAATTGTTGTAATTTTGCACCCGTGTTCTTGAACACGAATCTTTTTATTGCTCAATTTCTCAGCCGAACTGCGACCTCGAACGAGATTTTACGAGCAAAACTAAATCAGCATTGGAGCTGCGCACCACAGCGCAGACTCCACCATAGCTGATTTGGGGCTGTCGCAGGCCTGGCTGAGAATATGGGACGGGGCCTGCGCTTTCTTTATGCCCATACCGATAGTGCTTTCCCCTACCATACTTTGACGAGAGAATTATAAAGTAACCATAATACAAGAACAATTAAAAAGAAACAAGAAGTATGAAACATTCGATTAAACGAGAGCAGAGCCATGCTCGCATGAGCTTTGCCGAGTGTGAGAACCAACGGTCGCTGGCCGAAGGAGAAAGCAATGTTCTAGCAACGATCAAACACATGAAACTATTATTCCATCTCATCCTCACCCTCGTCGCGATGCTCACGATGGCGCAGACGGCGTGGGCTACAGACGACGTAACCGTAACCTATCGGCTCATCACAGGGACTCAGGGGTGTATCAAAGCCAACATCGGCGGAACAGAGCAAAACATCATAACCCCGATTGGCAACGACATTAAAATTAATAATAAAGGTACAATTACTAATATTTCATCCAGCCATGAAACTGAAAACTTGCAAATCAGTGCAAATATCAATGGCAAGATAAAGCAGATTGAGTTTACGAAAATAGGCAAAAGAGGTCTCACTACTGCTTTCGGAGACACCTACTATTGGGGAATTGATGGTATGAAATACGGCAATGCCGATGCGGTGACAGAGACTGGTAATGATGAAGCCAGTTTCACTTTCACAAGCAATACTGGTATCTCAGGCAATCCCCTTATACAATTGGGTGCATTGTCAAGTTTTACCATAAATAGCGGCTGCGATTTGGTCATCACTTATGAGCCCAGTGCTGCGCCAGTACACACGCACAACTTCACGTTCAATGCTGTCGGAAATACGCTGACCGCTACCTGCGGCCACAGCGACGGGCTGGACTGCTCGCTTGCCGGAGCAAATTATCAGGCCACATTGACGCTTACACCGCCAGTTGACACTTACTATCGTCCTAACAGTACTTACTCTGCCACACTCAATTTGACAGCATTCAACGCACTGACGGGACTCAACGCTACGGCTACTGATATTACGTACGTGAACAACATCAGCGGTGACAATCTCGGCTCTGCGGCACCGACGACGGCAGGAAACTACACTGCTAGCGTTACCGTCACCATCGACGGCACAAACTACACGCTGACAACGGACTTTAAAGTCAACACTGAGAATAGCATCAACAATAACATTCGTCAAATCAGCCTGAACAAGACCAATGCTGCGAATGACGAGGAGATAACCATTACCTTCACACCAAGGTCGCACGAACTGGTGAACACGCTGACAGTGACGGGCGCGACCACCAACAAGAGCATCGGCAACGGTATTACGAAAGTGGACGAGTACACCTACACGTTCTTGATGCCTTACGAGGAGGTGACGGTTGGCGCTACGTTCAAGTCATCAAACCCCTCACTATACAAACACACTATCACCACGGACATTACCGGTTCGGGCGCAGTGGACTATAACGCCGAAGAGTATCTGGGCGCAGGCGACGTTATCACGATAACGTTTATGCCCTATCTGCAAGGCAATCTGGAGGCAGGATCTGTAGTACTTGAAGGGCTGACCGTGACGGGTGCGACAACAAACATGAGCGTGGGCAACGGCATTACGGACAACGGGGATAACACGTACACGTTCACGATGCCAGGCGAGAATGTGACAATGACAGCTAAGGCGTATCTGTCGGCTGACGCCATATTGTCGGGCACTATCAATGAGCCTATCTACATCAAGCAGGGCAACGGCATCCAGATAGGATGCAACAACAAATGGACTTACGTGAATGACGGTGCTCTGCCACTGGTCATCCCTGACGGAAACACACTGAGACT